>JBEKEP010000142.1:0-11560 GCA_050013775.1 Occallatibacter sp.
AACGGCAATGCACTGCCCGGTCCGGTTTACTGGACGGCGGCCGGTCCGAACTATTGTTTCGTAATCCTGAATACGCCCACCAGCACCGAACCGCTGAATTCCAACGTAACCGTGGGCGCCATCTTTAACTAAGTTGCACACTTGAGGACATGGGCCGCTCTTCGGAGCGGCTCTTTTTTTGACATGCGCACTCGGACAGGGGCCGCTGGCGCCTTCGCGTCGGGCGGGCCGTTTAGACTGGTAACAGCCGCACGATTCGCATGACCCACCGGTTTCAAGCCCTCCGCCGCTTTCAATTCAATCTGCCGCAACGGATTGCGGCGGGACTGCTGGCCCTCTTTCTGATGCAGGGATTCTGGCTCATCAGCCACCAGACACTGACAGACATTGACTACCAGTACGCGCGCTGCGGACGCGAAACCTGGGAAAAGCCATCGCCCCTTGCCGGCTACTACACCTCCTGCGGCAACATTCACGACGGCATTCTGGCATACAGGCTCGCCGGGCTTCCGCTCACTCTGAATCTTCTGGCCGAGCGCGGGCTCGACCTGCTGCGCAAGCCCGAGAATCGCGTCGTACAAGAGAACGGCGAACTGAGCACGTGGGAACTGCGCCATCAAATGACGCACATCCTGTTGCTGCTGCGCCTGCCGTTCCTCTTTGCCGGGTTCCTGCTGGGGGGATGCATCTGGTGGGTGACGCGGCGGCTCTATGGCAACCTGGGCGGCTATACGGCCCTGGCGCTCTATTGCTTTTCGCCCGCGGTGCTGCGCGCCTGCGTGACGCCAAATCCCGAGGTGCTGGCGGCGCTGGGCCTCTTCGGCGGCGTGTATACCTGCATTGGCGTTGCCCATGCGATGCAGGGCCCGCGGCGCAAGTGGCGGCCGCGGATGGTTCTGCTGACGGCGATTTTTGGCGTGGCGGCAGCTGCACACATTGTGGCGCTCCCGCTGGCCGCACTACTGGGTCTGGCGGCCATGCTTTGGGTCGCCGAGGGGCACCGGAGCCGGACCTTGCCTGTGGTGGTGGTGGCCGCGGCGGGGGCGCTGGTGCTGGTCTTTGCCTGTTACGGCTTTTCACCCGATGCCTACAGCTATGTCTTCCGCTCCGCGGCGGGATTCCTTTGGTTTTCGCTGGATCCGGCGAGGCGGTTCTTCAGCGCACTCGCCAATGGAGGCATCACGATTGCCGCGTGCGCCGCAGCGGTGTTGTATCTGAGCACGCGCAGATCACGCTACTTCGGCAACACATCTCCGCTGCTTTGCGCTTTGGTTTGCATGGTGCTCGTGATGACGGGCTCTCCGGGCAGCCCGTGGCTCTGGGCGCAGCCGTTTCTCCTCACGTTTGTGGGCGGCGCGCTGGCCGATGCATACGATGGCCCAAGAGGGCGCTGGGCGCTGGGCGCCGCAGGGGCTATTGTGGGGTTGCAGGCGGTGTTGTGCATGCTGAGCCTGCCGGGGCTGATCTAGCCTTTGGCAGGAACTTTCGAACCGCCTGGGCGCGGGCTTGAAACCGCATTCGGCGTCCAGGAAAACGCGCCTCGAGAGCTGCTTTTCCCGGTGCAAAAACCGGGTTAGATGTGCGCGCGATGGCGGGCTTCGGGCGGAGCGCCGTAAGTCCTTCATAAATCAAAGCAAAATAAGGGGTTATTTCCATCTTCCCGCCTTGCTAAAAGGCCGCTCGAACCACTAAAATAGAAGCTAAGAGCTGCGGATCCGGCCCTGCTTTTTCCGGACATTTTGCCGCCTTCCCGCGAGCCCTAAAAAACTATGGCAGACGATCAGAATCCTCAGCTTCCTCTCGACGGAGCGAACCCTCCCGGCGGCACGAACCTCATTCCCATCAACATCGAAGAGGAGATGCGCCGCTCCTATCTCGACTACTCCATGTCGGTGATCATCGGGCGCGCGCTGCCTGACGCCCGCGACGGATTGAAGCCCGTGCATCGCCGCGTGCTCTACGCCATGAGCGAGATGGGCCTGCAGCACAACAAGAAGTACACGAAGTGCGCCAAAGTGGTGGGGCAGGCGATGGGCGTGTACCATCCGCACGGGGATTCGGCGATCTACGACACGCTGGTGCGCATGGCGCAGCCGTTTTCACTGCGCTATACGCTGGTGGACGGACAGGGAAACTTCGGCTCGGTGGACGGCGATCCTCCGGCGGCCATGCGCTATACCGAGTGCCGCATGGAGCGGATTGCCGGCGAGTTGCTGGCCGACATCGATATGGAAACCGTGGACTTCGTGCCCAACTACGACGAGTCCACAGTGGAGCCTTCGGTTTTGCCCACACGGTTTCCGAACCTGATCGTGAACGGATCGAGCGGCATCGCGGTGGGCATGGCGACCAATATTCCGCCGCACAATTTGACCGAGGTGATGAACGCGGCGATCGCGCTGGTGAAGAATCCCAAAGGCGGACTGCCCGAGGTGCTGAAGCACGTGCACGGGCCGGATTTCCCGACTGCGGGAATTCTCTACGGCCGCAGCGGAATCGCGGAAGCGTACCGTACAGGCCGCGGCCGCTTCCTGATGCGCGCGCGCGTAGCCATTGAAAGCGCGACGAAGGAATTGAAGGCGCTGGTGGTGACCGAGCTGCCTTACCAAGTGAACAAGTCCACGCTCTTCAAGCGCATTGCCGAGCTGGTGGAGAACAAGATCATCACCGACATCGACATCGGCGCCGATCGCACCCGCGACGAGAGCGACCGCGACGGCATGCGGATGGTGATCGGCCTGAAGCGCGGCGCGCAGCCGGAGATTGTGCTGAACCAGCTCTACAAGCACACGCAGCTGCAAGAGAGTTTTTCCATGATCTTTTTGGCCGTGACCAACGGCCAGCCGAAGGAATTGGGGATGGCCGAAGCCATCCAGCTTTTCATCGACCACCGCATCGACGTGGTGCAGCGGCGCACGGTTTACCTGCTGCGCAAAGCGCGCGAACGCGAACACATTCTGGAAGGCTTGAAGATCGCGCTCGACAATCTCGATGCCGTGATCAAGATCATCCGCGCATCGAACTCCCGCGCGGACGCTCGCGAGAACCTGTACGCATGGGGCAAGGGCAAGGACATCATCATCCGCCTGGACCGCGAGCCCGGACGCCACGAGGAAAAGGGCCTGACCCTGCGCCAGGTCGACGCCATCCTCGAACTGCAACTCTACCGGCTCACGCAGCTCTCCGTTGACGAACTGCTGAAAGAGTTGGGTGAGATCCGCGAGAAGATCGCGGAGTATGAAGAGATTTTGGGCAGCGAGAAGAAATTGCGCGCGGTGATTGTGAAGGAACTTGAGGACGTCCGTGAAAAGTACGGCGACAAGCGCCGCACCGAGATTGTGGACGAGAGCGCAGAGCTGCAGCTCGAAGACTTGATCGCCGATGAGCAGGTTGCCGTGACGGTGAGCCACCAGGGCTACCTGAAGCGCACGCCCATTTCGATCTACCGGCAGCAACGCCGCGGCGGCACCGGGCGCATGGGCATGAAGACGCGCGAGGAGGATTTCGTCTCGCAGCTGATCGTCGACTCCACGCACTCGTTTTTGTTGTACTTTACCAATACCGGCCGCGTGTACTGGCTCAAGATTTACGAGATTCCCGACGTGGGCGCCGCGGGCAAGGGCAAGTCAATGCAGAGCCTGCTCGACCTGCAGACCGGCGAAACCGTCCGCGCCATCCTGCCTGTTCGCAACCTTGAGGAAGAGGGCAAGTATGTCTTCTTCGCCACGCAAAACGGCACTGTGAAGAAAACGCCGCTCAAGGACTTTTCCAACGTGATGTCGCGCGGCATCATTGCCATTGATATCGATAAAGACGACGATCTGATTGCTGCGGGACTTACCAACGGCAAACAAACCATCTTCCTCGGCACGAGAGATGGCATGGCAATCCGCTTCGACGAGGAATACGATCCCGAGCGAAATGGCGTCGGCCTAAGGCCGATGGGCCGCAATGCAGCCGGCAATCGGGGCATAACGCTCAAGAAGGGCGACTACGTGATCGGCGCTGCTATCACGGACTCCGACTCGATCAGGGACAAGGAACGGGACGCCCTGGCCGCTAAGCTCGGGCTCTCGAAGGAACTAGCCAAGCTTCGTTTCGCGCTGGATCAGGCCAGGACCGACTTGCAAAAGGCGAGAGAGAGCCAGCGCTCCGGCGCGAAGGACGACGCATCGTTGGCGGATGCAGTCAAGAAAGGCGAGAAGCGCCGCGACAATGCTGAATGTGCCATCAAAGATTTCGACGGAAAACTTGGACTCTCCAAAGCTATGATCCTGACGGTCACCGAGAACGGCTTCGGGAAACGCACCGACGTGGACGAGTACCGTTTGACCGCACGCGGAGCGCAAGGGGTGAATAACTTGAAAGCCACTCCAAAAGTCGGCAAATCGGCATCGATTCTGCTCGTGAATGAGAGCTCCGAGCTGATGGTCATCAGCCAGTTCGGCAAGATCATCCGCGTGGACACCAAAACCATCCGCAACGCTGGCCGCGCCACGCAAGGCGTTCGCCTGCTGAACCTCGAACCCGAGGACAAGGTCGCCGCGGCGGTGATCATCCCGCCCGATGAGTTGAACGGCAACGGCAATCACGAGGGCGAGCAGGGGACACTGCTGCAATAAGACAGTGGTCAACCGTCAGTAATTAGTGAAGCGGCCCTTCGGGGCCGCTTTCTTATTTCATGGCGTCAGGCGATCTCAGGGCCGGCTTTTTTCCGCGACCAGAACAGATACACCGGGACCCCCAGCAGCACCAGGATCAGGCCGGGCCAGGTGTACTGCGGCTTGTAGCGCAGCAGGGCCGCGCAGATGCCCACTGCCATGACGATGTAAAGGCCGGGCAGGAACGGGTAGCCGAAGGCTTTGTAGGGACGCGGCGTGGCCGGCTGCTTGATGCGCAGGACGAAGAGGCCGATGATCGTCAAAATATAAAAGACCAAGACCGCGAAGATAATGTAGTCGAGCAACTGGCCGTAGGAACCGGAAACGCAGAGGACGGTGGTCCAGATGGCTTGCACCACGAGCCCGGCCGCGGGGGTCTTGTAGCGCGGATGAAGTTTGCCAACCAAACGGAAGAAGAGGCCGTCCTGCGCCATGGCGTAATAGGCGCGCGCGCCGGAGAGCGTGATGCCGTTGGCACAGCCGAAGGTTGAGATCAGGATGGCCGCAGCCATGAGATAACCGCCAAGGTGCGGAAAGATCTGCTGCAGCACCGCGGCGCCAATGCGGTCCTCGGATGCATATTGCACGCCGCGCGCGAAGATCGTCGCGCCGTGCGGATCGCCATGCAACGGCAGCACCAGGATGTACGCTGCGCTGGCCAGGAAATAAACCACCAGCACAAATCCCACACCGAATGCGAGCGAGAGCGGCACGTTGCGCCGCGGGTTCTTAATTTCGCCGGCGGTAAACGTGACGTTATTCCAAGCGTCGGCGGCAAAGAGCGACCCCACCTGCACCACGGCGAGAATCACGATCAGGTTGACCATGACGATGGGCCCCTGCGCGCCTACCTGCACAGGATGCAACGAGGCCCAACCCGCGTTGCGCCAGAACTCACTCCAATGGCTGCCGAAGTTGGCCGCGATGGCTCCGCTGTTGAGACCGACAGTGAATCCCAGGAGCACGAGGGCCGCGAGCGAGAGCGCCTTGGCCACGGTGAACACGTTCTGCACCAGAGCGCCGAAGCGCACGCCGCAGATATTTACGGCCGCGACGAACCACACGACGAGGATGCCGGCGAGATTCGCGGTGCTGACGCCGATGTCCATGTTGCCCAGCACCATGGGGCCGACGGGAATGGCCGGCACGTGCGCGATGTGCCACAGCCAATGCGTGCTCGAAACCGACGGGAAGAAGACGCCCAGAAATTTGCCGAAGGCCACACAGACCGCGGCGATGGTTCCGGTCTCAATGACGAGGAAAAGCGTCCAGCCGTAGAGAAATCCCCAGAGAGGCCCGAGCGATTCGCGCAGGTAGACATATTGGCCGCCGGCCTTGGGCATCATGGCGGCCAGCTCGCCGTAGCTGAGGGCGCAGATCATGGTCATGACCGCGGTGATAATCCACGCACCCAGGTAAAGCGCCGGAGAATCTGTGAGGCGCGCGATGTCGCAGTCGACGATGAAGATGCCGCTGCCGATCATAGAGCCCACGACGATGGTGGTGGCGCTGAACAGGCCCAGACTCTGCACCATCTGCTGGCCGGAACTGGAGTTGGATTGGACAGAGGCCTGCTGAGGGCGATGGCTCCCTCGGTGGCCGCCTTCGGGCTGCTGAGCGATGTCTGTCATCGTGAGTCGGTCATCCTGCCCTGATTATTGATTCTATGGTGCTCAGAAGGGAGCTTGGGGAACATTGCAAGTCCTCTCCCGTCCGGTTCACGGAACTGGGATTGAAACCTCGCATTGAGATCAGTGTATTCGACCAGTCCATCTCATTGGTGGATCAGCAACGCCGCAAACATTATGCGTTCATGGAATGGTGTGACGGGCGGCGCCGATTAGCCGGGGTTCACGTTATTGCGCAGGGTGTTGTTCCGCAACACAACTTCCTGGTTTGGCTCCATCCACGTTTGCTTGGCGATGCCTGCGCCGCCGTTACCCTCGGCGAGGCTGGCTTCGACAGTCAACTTCCGCGATTCGGCGATGCGAACGCCGTCGAGAGCGTTGCGCGCAATCTCACAGTCGCGGATTGCGACCTCGTGCCCAAAGCTCACGGCGACGCCGTTGCCAAACATGGAATCGCACAGTCGTGAGCCGATGACGTTGACATGGGAAACATGAACGAGGTTGAGGTTGTGATTCTTGCCGGGTCCCGGGGGCACCGCGCCTCCATTTCCCGAGAAATCGCAACTGACGACATCGAGCCCGTCGACGCCGACCATGGAAACGCCGGAGAAGATGCAATTGCGGACGGTGAGGTTTTCGAAGCGGAGGTTGCGCTGCGTGGTTTTGCTCTCGGCGAGAAAAACGATGCCGGCGCGGATGGGACCATGCAAAGTGCGACGCCTTTGCACGTCGCTGTTGGGATCGCTGGAGGCATGCGGCGTCGCCGCGCCTTCAATCACGAAGTCGCGAAGGACGACATCGTGCAGGTCGGGCTCGGCATTTACGATGGCGGCTTCATATTGAGTTTTTGCCGGATCGAGGAACAGCTCGCAGTCGATGCCGGCTCCGGCAATGGTAATTCCACTGGGGACACGCAGCGTAGTGGGCAGCGTGTACAGGCCGGAGGCAAGTTTCACCGTGCCTCCGCCGAGTGCCCCGAGTTTGTCGAGCGCGGCCTGAATCGATTCGCCGGGAGCGACAGCGATAGAATCGGCAGGCGCGGGGGCCGTGGGCGCGGGCTGCGCACCGGCCGTGGCGCCTATCTTCGACGGCGCGGGCGCGGGCTGCAACCTGACAGGCGTGGGGGCGCCGCGAAAGAACGTTAGAACGCCGCGAGAGTGGTCACGGGCGCGCAGAGCTGCCTTCTCGGTAAACGGCAAATCCATGTGCTTGATGGAGCGGTAATGTTGCAATACACCCTCGTAGATGTCGCTGAAGCGGCTGCGGGTGTCAACGATTTTGCCGTAGACCTGGACCTCCTTGCCGAGCAGCAGGCTCGCTGTGTATTCGTAGCCAAGAGCGATGCGGTTATCAGCTTCGGCGAAGAGATCGACGCCCTGGTTCCACGCGATGATGGACGTACGAGCCAGATAACCGAGACCGAGTTGCACATGGCCCTGGTCGCGGCAGGTTTCTTCGCACTGGCCGCTGGGATAGATGTAACGCGTGATGCCGCTGTTGACGAGGCCGACCCGGTAGTGATGGTAGACCTCGTCCATGAGCTCATGGTCATCACAGAAGATGCCGATGGAGAGCAGCGTGAACATGATGGCGGCATCCCAGTTGCCGTTTGCCTCCGGATAAAACATGCGCAGAAGAGGCACATAAACGGTAAGCAGCATGCGCTTGAATTGTGCCAGCGAGTCGCCACGCCATGCGGGATAAGTAGCGCGCAGGATTTCGGCCGCATTCGCGAATTCGCCGCCGGTCCATCCGGCGAGGAGCATGGCGTCGTTCTCATAGAAATCGACCAGAGTTGCGGACCATGCGTCGAAGATCTCAATCGCCTTGCGGGCATAGGCTTCGTTGCCGGTGACGAACCATTGCAAGACGTGGCTGTTGGCGGCGTTGGAGCTGGCCGTCAACTCCGCACCGCCCACTTGTCCCGCGCCGTATGCGCCGCGAATGATGTGCGCGAAAGGCTTTGGCTTGAAATCGAGCGAGGAGTTGGGCTCGGCCTGCAGGCGATCCCACGCGGATTTCCACGGTTCTTCGCCGGCCTTGACCTTGGCTTTCATGAATTCCAAATCGGCGCGCGTCTGCAAAATGCCGGGGTGAACGATCGAGCGGCGAGCCGGATTGGGGCTGGAGGCGGCAGCCGCTTCCTGATGGTGCGCGGCGATGCCTTCCTTTGGAGCGCCGGGGGTCTGCGACCAACCGGGTAAGGCAGCTGCGGCCAGGCCTGCTCCCGACTGCAAAAGAAATGCTCGTCTCTTCATGTGTTCGACCTCTCCCATAGGGGCGACTCTGGCGAGTGATTTTCGTTTTTCCGGACGCTCACATTTCGCGGACGATGAGCAGAGATTCTCTTGCGCAAGCAGGAGGGATCACTTTGCGTCCGGGCGCATTGCCGATTCTCCCGTTTTCACATTGAGAGTCCACGGCTGGGGCGGCGGCAGGTGCATGGAGCCATTGCCCGCCTCGAGCGGCATCCAGAAGTATCGAGAGTCCCATAGCGCCTTCGGACGCCACAGATCTCCCATATATATGACAGTCGTCTTCCTGGAGCCAGTCACCTTCAGGAGCATCGTCGACTGCGAATCGTAATTGTTGGCCTCGGGCGGGGCCAGATTCTTGAATTCTGTCCATGGTCCGGTGAGCGCTGGCGCAGTGGCATACACATTGGGATTCGGGCGCCAGCCCGTCATGTGCGAACCCACTACGTAATAGAGGCCGTCTACGTGCACTAACGCGCCGCCCTCGAGCGGCGCTGGAATGAAGCAGGTTTTCTGCACATTCATGTAGTCGTCAGTTAGTTGGGCGAGGAAGAAACCTTTCGTCGGACGCGACTCGAAGATCAAGTAGGCTGACCCATCGTCGTCGACAAATTGCCCTATGTCCCGGCTCTCCTGATCGAGGGGTCGGAAACTTTTGACATAAGCGTACGGACCGGCGATGCGGTTGCTGACCGCAATCATCACGCGAGCTAATTTGTAATGCGCGTCATCGAGATGCGCATACATTACGAACTTGCCGGTGTGGGCGTTGACATACACCTTGGGCCGCTCAAGCACCCAATGGGGACCGAGATGTTCGGGGTCGGCGAGCGCCAGCACCTGGCCGCGGAACTTCCAGTGAACGAGATCGCGCGAGGAATAACACGCGACGTAACGCTTGTCGGGGTCGTTGGACTGCGTACGGTCTTCGCCGAACCAGTAGTACGTTCCCTTCCACATTGTGATGCCGCCACCGTGCGCTTGAATGCGTTGTCCGTGGTTGTCGAGCCACGGGTCGCCGGGCCGGATGACACCGGATGCGGCAAAAAGCTCGCAGGTGGAAATCACGAGCAGGCCAATCAACAACACCATGTAAAGGGCGGTGCGCGGTGCGTTGTCTTTCCGGAATTGATTAAGTCGCAGCGGCTCTCTGCGCAGGCATTTGCAATCGGGATTCATATGAAGCTCATCCAATCTGCTTCCAGGCGTAAACGTCATAAGGAGATTTGCCTTCCACGCGACCTGTTCCGTTACTCCACGTCAGGTGGAGTGCGCCGGAGTCACTGGCAAGTGTGAATGGCATGGAACCGTCGCCATAGACGCGTGCGGTGAGGCGGCGCGTTTCAGGAGCGCCGGCGTAGAGGCCGACATCCGCCCACGGCACAATACTACCGGTCTTGACGTAGACGGGGATGTTCTCAGTTGACGCGGGGACGGAGATTTCCGTGCTTCCATGGAACACCTTGCCCGTCCAGAAGTCGTGCCATCCGCCTTCAGGCAGCACAACTCTGCGGCCGACCTCCGGATTCCTGCGTGACGGTCCCTGCGACGCGCCGCCCGCGTCTTCTACAAAGATGGGCGCGACCATCATGCGGTCTCCGATCATATATTGATCGTCGACGGTGTAAAGCCGCGTGTCCGCAGGCGCATCGAGCACCAGTGCGCGGAAGGGCGGCGTACCGTCCTCGGCATAGCGTTGAAATGCGGCGGTGAGGTAGGGTACTAGCTGCATCCGCCAGCCAATAATCTCGCGGCAGCGCGCTTCCAGCTTTTCCCAACCATCCAGCAGCTGGTCCGCGTTGTTCAGCCGGCGATTCAGCTGCTTCCATGGCGGATTCTTGATGTACCACCCGTTGATCATCGCCAACGGTGAGAAGACGACACTCTGCAGGCGGCGAATCAAGTCCTCTTCGCTCACGGCGTCGCGCACCTCCGGACACCAGAGCAACCCGCTGAAACCGGAGTTGACCAGTGCGCGAATAAAGTCGCGATGCACGTAGAGGTCGCTGTAGAGCACGAACGGATACGGTGCGGCCAGTGCACCACTGGAGCGAACAAGATTGTAGGTCGGCGTTTTGCGCTTCTTGAACTCATTCCAGATGGCCATTTGATAGCGAAGGCCAAACACGTTGTGCATCTGCTCTCCATCGACGCCCGAGGGAAACACACTGCACTCCGGGAACGACCATCCGCCAGTGTAATCGGAGTTGTCGCACTCGTCGATTTTGAATCCGCTTACACCCGCGTCGAGGAAAGTCTTCGCATGATAGGCGCCAAAGGCTGCGCGCGCCGGCTCGCCGGCAAAGTCGGGAACCAATCCACCCCACACGCCGTAGTCGCCGGAATGCGGCTCGATCTCCGGGAAAAGCGGCGACGCGGGATGCGTGAAAGCGTGCTCCCAGAGATTCACTTTGTAATTCATCGCACCGGCGGAGCTTACGAAGCCTGCGGGATCCGGGAAGCGATCCTTATTCCAGACGAATGTGCAGGAATAAGAGTGAGTTTGCCAACCACCTTCCAGCCCGATCACATCACAAGGAATCTTGTGATCGCGAAACTCCTTTGCCAGCGCCAACGCGCTCTGTTGCGTTGCGCGCGACTCCGGCCGGTACCAAAAACCAAGCCCCCACTCCGGCGGAATGACGCCACCACCTGAGAAAACGTTGTAGCGCCGGACTGCATCCAACATTTCCGGGCCAGCAAACAGATAGACGTCCACGCCACTGGCGCGCGGCACCTCAACGGTAATCTGCCCTGTGTCGCCATCCTGGATGTTGTGCGTGTAATTCGGATCCGGGTTGGTGTTGTTCACCAAGTCGGCGGTGTGCGTGGGCTTGGGCCGCGCATCGCCAAAATAAAACGTCGCGTAGCGCGCCGTGTCGATCAGGATGCCGACGCCTTCCGTCGTCACGTAAAACGGCACCGGCGCATGGGAATCGCCGGTATCGAAGCGGGGATCGGCATTGACGCGCGCGACTTTCTTCTTGCCTCGCTGCGCAAACGAAAGGAACTGCAG
>JBEKEP010000143.1:0-11486 GCA_050013775.1 Occallatibacter sp.
GCGATCTCCTCCTGGACGTTTTCCAGCCCCTCTCGATGAATCGGGGCCGTCAGGCGTAACAGTAAGCGTACCCCCCTCCCCTATATGACGTACCTCCATATTTGATAACAAATGGCTTATGGCCTTGGTATATATCTCTCCATACCGCGAGGATGGAATCCATGACTCACCGAACGATTGTGCGCCAATTTGGTGAAATTATCTGCAAAGACGGGGAACAAGGGGCCGAGGGGACAAGCGATTAAGAAATCAGCGATGTAGCGGAAGCAGGGAGAGTTTTTCCCGCGCCGGGGGCTTGACAGCGGAGTGGGTGCGCCCCTCGGGTGAGGAAGTGAAAAGAGTGAATTGAGTGAAGGAAGCAAGCGAGCGGGAGGACGGGAAAGCGGGAGAGAGGGTGTGGGAGGAATGGTGCGCCCGGAGAGATTCGAACTCCCGACCTAACGCTCCGGAGGCGTTCGCTCTATCCAGCTGAGCTACGGGCGCGCTTAATCAGGATACCGCAAGTTGTGGATTCAGAGATTTTGGGGTAGTCGGTCAGCTTGAAAGCAACCGTCCCTCGGGGGCTGAACATGCTGCGGGAATACTCCGAAAGTCATGGGAAGATCGCGAAGCGCGTCCCCCAGGGGCGAAAGCCCACATTAATTTTGCAGCACATGCGGCAAGACTAAAGTCGTTCCCTGACACTCCTTGCGGGCCTTGAAGAGTTCTTCCGCAGTCTGCTAGTGCTTAATGGTCAGCCGAACCGGTCGGCAAAGTGGGAGCGTAGTATCCTTTGCGCGCAATGACCAGGAACTTGCGGTTGTCCTTTTCAGCCTCGATGTCGATGCTGCGGTAGCGGCCGTCGCGCTGAAAAGAAGCGGGCTTGTACGACACGAGATAGCGGCCGCGAATGACCTGCTGCAGATCGGCAAGGCTCGAGTCGAGATGACGGGCGGAACCGGGGGCAAAGGCGGCGCCGCCGGTGAGATCGGAAAGCGTGCTCAACGCACGGTCGCCGACCGGGACGCTATTCTGCTGCTGCAGAAGCTCACTGGTGCTCACGGTGTAAACGGCGACTTCGCCGTTTTGGGCGGTGGCGATGGCTTGTTTGAGAGTGACGCTGCTGGAGTTGTCTTCGCCGTCGCTGATGACGACCAGAATCCGGGCGACGGGCTGGCTTTCAGGATGCGTAGCCAGCTTGTCGGCGGCGAAAGCAACCGCATCCCACAGGGCGGTTCCACCACCCGGCGCCAACTGGCTCAGGGCGTGAGCGCTCAACGTTTGGTCGGCGGTTAGATCCTGAACGAGACGGACAGAGTTGTTGACGCCAATGACGAAGGCCAGGTCGTTCTTATCGACGACGACATCTCGCAGAAACTTGGTGGCCGCCGCTAATTCAAAGGAGAGACGGTCAGTGACGGATGCGCTGGTATCGACGACGAGACCGATGCGCAAGGGAAGCTCGGATTCATTGCGGAATCCGAGGATGGTGACCGGAGGTTGACTATCGTCGCGAATCTCGACGTCAGAGGGGGTCAAATCCATCACGGGTTTCCCGTGATCGGTCGCGGCGAAGAATATTGCGACCTCGTCTACCGAAACTCGGAAAGTGGGGCCAGGAAGTTTGCCAGAGGATGGATTCAAGGGTGCGTCAAAGCCGGACGAGCCGGGTGATGCGACAGCGACGGCCGTACCGCAATCCTCGCAGGTGGGATCGGGCGCCGCTTCCGCAGCGGCGATCTGATTCTCTTCGGTCTTCTCTTGCGCCAAGATTTGTGCACGACGCGCGACTTGTTCCGGAGTGGGCACTTTGAGGGTAGTGGAAACAAATGTCAGCTTCGGAGGCGGATTGAGTTTGGCCTGTGCCTGGCGCACTTGCTCTGCCTTGATCTGTTCCAGGATTTGACGAAACTTGCCGGCGGAAGCAGACTTGGGGTCTTCCTGGAGCAGCATCTCCATTTCGCTTTGCGCTTCGCTTAGATTGCCTTGCGCCTCCCATGCCGCGGCGGCAAAGAAATGGACGACGGCGGCGCCTTCGTGCTTATGCCCGTGCACCTGATGGGCGGTAGCAATGACGCCGGAATAATCGTGATTTACATATTCTGCGTAGGACAATGCCAGTAGCAACTGGACGTCAAGAGGGGCCAGTGTGGAAGCCTTGCGCAACGATTCTTCCGCCGCAGGAAACTGCTTGAGCGCCAGATCGGCGCACCCCAGGTTCAAGTAAGAGTTGGGCATGTGGTCATCGAGCGCGACGGCTTTTGTGAACTCGCCTTGCGCCAGTTCGTTCTGACCCATATTCAGATAAGCGGTGCCTAGCGCGTTATATGCGGCTACGAATTTCGGATAGATGGCGATGGCTTTAGTCAAATGCGCGGCCGCGCCTTGCGGATCTTTCCGCATGAGCAGCCGATAGCCCTGTTCATATTCGTGCCGTGCCTTCCCGGGGGCCTTGAGGTCCAGCATGGAAACGGAATCGTCGGGAGTCTGCACATTCGTAAGGTGTGGGTCTTTGCTGTTCACCAGGAATATATCGAAATTCATCTCTATCAGCTGAGTTTGATCGAGGGATCCCACGTTGCCGAAACGGTCGGTCATCCCGGGGAGATTCAATACCTGAGCTGCCGCCGCGCAGGAGACCAGGAACATACAGAGCGGCATCCGACGGAGGAGCAGATTGAACATGGACTCGTCTCAAAGAAAACGATACGGAGGAAATTCGATGTTGACCGGAAACTCGACTTGGGGAGAAGGATAGCACGATTTCAGGCTTCTGGCGCTGGCAGAGAAACGATTCCGATTTCACGGTCTAAGTAGTTGATAATTAAGCGATATTTTGAACAAAGTAGGCTTTCCTGTGGCTAGGTTTCGGGCGGCGAGCTCGAATTGACGGCATTGCTGCGCACAGGGTTTCCCTCGATCCATGGGATCACCGGCGGGGTGTTTCAGAGAAACCATCCCTCCGGGCTAGAGTTGGGGTCATTTTGCGGCGATTGCGGCACGACTAGAGCCATACCCCGGCGCGAAGTGCCTTCTGGCCGAATTTCTCGACAGGTTTTGGGGCTGTGCAAGGACGCTTCGTTCGGATCTTGGGTGAGCTGAGCGAGGCGGGTGGGGTTCGGCCTCGATCCACAGGCATCCACAGGGGGCTTTTCGTTGACTTGGGGCCTATTTTTCAGTATTCTAAAGTCCTTGCGCGGTGTTGCGCCTGGGGTCTCGGTGTGCTCACCCGGACCGATCTGAGGGATGCCCTGGAAAGAGTTTAGGGGGCTCTAGCGGAGCAGGCCACCGGCTGCGGGACTCGGGACGACGAGGTCCGGCGCAGTCAGGGTTCCAATTTGAACCAACTCCCGCAGCTTCTCACCCGAACAGATTTGTTTGGCAGTGGGTAGATTTTGAGGCCCGTGCATTTTGCATGGGCGGATGCGATTTGTGCTTTCCCACCGGGCCAAGAGCCGGGCGTTTAGCAAGATTTGATTGAGAGCAGGAGAGAGATGTCGACCTTTATTCCGAGCGGCAAGGATATTAGCCGCAAATGGTACGTGGTGGACGCCAGCGGACAGACGCTGGGCCGTTTGGCCACCAAGGCTGCCAGCGTGCTGAGCGGCAAACTGAATCCGCAGTACGTGCCTTACATCGACATGGGCGACCATGTGATCGTGATCAACGCGGAGAAGATCCGGTTGACGGGGCTGAAGGACCAGAAGAAGCTGTACCGGCGCTACACGGGCTTTCCGGGCGGCCTGCGCGAGGAGTCGTTTACGCGACTGATCAACCGCAAGCCGGAGATGGTTCTGGAACAGGCCATCAAGGGCATGCTGCCCAAGAGCAAGATGGGACGGCAAATGGCAACGAAGTTGAAGGTGTATCGCGGCGACAAGCACCCCCATGGGGCGCAGATGCCGGTGGCGCTGTAAGGCAGGGTCTGAGGGAACAAGGGACCAAGAAACCTGAGATTTGGGATTAGGGAATACACGGCTGACAGCAGAGAGCTGACGGCTGAGAGCTAAGAGGAAACGAATGGCAGATCTGGTGCAGTATTACGGGACGGGACGGCGCAAGAGAGCAATCGCGCGCGTGTTCCTGCGTCCCGGCACGGGCGAGTGGAAGGTCAACGGCAAGAAGTTCGACGAGCACTTTGTGACCGAGCAGCAAAGGGTTTCAGCCAAGCGCACCCTGTTGGTGGCGGAGTTGGCTCCGAGCTTCGACGTGCTGACCACGGTGAGCGGCGGCGGCGTAGCCGCACAGGCCGATGCCGTAAAGATGGGCATAGCCCGCGCCTTGATCGAGTTCAACCCTGAGCTGCGCAAGCTGCTCAAGGCCGAAGGATTGCTGACCCGCGACGCGCGCCAGAAGGAACGCAAGAAGTACGGCCAGAAGGGCGCGAGGAAGCGGTTCCAGTTCTCGAAGCGCTAAGCGCTTCGAAGGGATCAGGTTTCAGGGTTCAGGGATCAGCTGCCGGTGACCGGCTTTTGCTGAAACCTGGCACCTGAAACCTGACACCTGGTTTCACCAAATCTCCCCGCGAGGGGAATAAATCCGGGCCTCGGTAGAACCAGTCCGGATGCAGTCCAATAAGGAGGACCATTGGCCACCATCACCATGAAGGAACTGCTCGAGGCGGGTGTTCACTTCGGGCATCAGACGAAGCGCTGGAATCCCAAGATGAAGGAATACATCTTCGGGGAGCGCAACGGGATTTACATCATCGACCTGCAGAAGACGCTGAAGCTGTTCAAGGACGCGTCCAAGTTTGTGGTTGAACTGTGCGGCAGCGGCAAGACGATTTTGTTCGTCGGCACGAAGCGCCAGGCGCAGGATGCGATTAGCGAAGAAGCCACGCGCGCGGGTATGCCCTACATCAACCAGCGCTGGCTGGGCGGCCTGCTGACCAACTGGGTCACGGTGCAGAAGAGTGTGAAGCGCCTGCAGGAACTGGATGAGATGGCGACCGACGGCCGCTACGAGTTGCTGACCAAGAAAGAAGTGATCAAGCTGGAGCGGGAGCGCAAGCATTTGCAGGCGAACCTGGCCGGCATCAAGAGCATGAAGCGGCTGCCCGACGCGCTGTTCATCGTGGACTCGAACAACGAAGCCATTGCGGTAAAGGAAGCGCGCAAGCTGGGCATCCCCGTGGTGGCGGTGGTGGATACCAACTGCGATCCCACGGTGGTGGATTACGTGATTCCGGGCAATGATGACGCATTGCGCGCCATCCGGTTGTTTACCTCTAAGATCGCCGACTCGGCCGCTGAAGGCGTAAACCTGCTGAGCGACAAGGCCTTCCATGAAGAGGCTGCCGAAGCAGCCGCCGCGGAAGAGACCGTTGAAGTGGCGGCAGAGGCTGCGCCAGCCGAAGAGGTGGACCTGGAAGCGGCACTGGGCGGCGGCATTCGCAAGGCGCCTGCCGCGGTTGCAGTTCTGGCGGATGAGGCCGAGGCTGCCGAAGCCGGCGTTTAGCCGATTGCTGCGCGTGACCATACGCAAAACGGGTTGAGCGTGGCCGCTTCGAAGTTCGGCCACGCTTTTCTTATGCCGGAAACATGACCGGCGTAGAGTTCGATCAATCATTCATATCCGCGACGCGTTCGCGGGGCCGGCTGGGGCCGGGGGAAAACAAAGAGAGATGACTACAGTGAGCGAAAAGATTGATGCCAAGCAGGTGAAAGAGCTGCGCGAGAAGAGTGGCGCGCCGATGGGCGACTGCCTGAAAGCGCTGCAAGAGAGCAAGGGCGACATGGAAGCGGCGTTCGTGGTGCTGCGCAAGCGCGGCATGGCGTCGGCGCAGAAGAAGGCCGCGCGCGTGACCAACGAGGGCGCGGTGGGGTCGTATATCCACGCCGGCGGCAAGATTGCCGTGCTGTTGGAACTGAACTGCGAGAGCGATTTTGTGGCCAAGACCGACGACTTCCAGGAGTTGCTGAAGGACGTGGCCATGCACATTGCGGCCAGCGATCCGCGGTTCATCAAGCCCGAGGACGTGACGCCGGGCGACATGGAGCGCGAGAGAGAGATTTATCGCGCACAGGCGGCGGCAACGGGCAAGCCCGCTCCGGTGATCGAGAAGATTGTGGAAGGCAAGATGGCGAAGTTCTACGAAGAGGTTTGCCTGCTGGAGCAGCCGTTCATCAAAGACCAAGCCGTGAGCATCAAGGAATTGATTGCGCAAAAGGTGGGCAAGTTGGGCGAGAACATCACGGTGCGGCGGTTTGCACGCTTCAAGGTGGGCGCACCCGACTGGACCGTGGCGCAGACCAAGGCAGTTGAAGCCGCCGAGTAAATGCGCTGAAATTTCAAATTAAAAAGGGCAGTCCGCATAGCGGACTGCCCTTTTTGTTTTGGGTCGAAGCCGAGCCTTAAGGGATGTAATAACGGAGCGACGTGAAGAACATGTTGTCGATGCCCTTGGCGCCGATCGCAGGACTCGAAATCGTGCCTGAGCTTGCGCTGCTTGATCCAGACCATCCTTCGCGCACCGCGTAGCTATATTGGAAACCCTGGCGGAAGCGGCCCCTGTCACCTCTGTAGATGTCAAACCACCATCCGCCGGTGACTTCCTGCACGTCGCGGGAGTTGTTGCCGCAGCCCGACCCGGCAGGTAAGAATTCTGCTGAGCCCGATTGATAGCCCGGGGTTGCGACGGTGCTGCAAGTGGCCGAAACGCTGGCATAGCGAGAGCCATAGCCGACGGCGGTCAAGAGTGCCGGGTTTGTAGTCCAGTGCGCACCCCAACTGCCGCCCGCGGCGAGCATTGCCGCCGTGGGTGCGGTCGAGCACAGAGTAGACGCGGTGGCTGCCGTCACTCCGGTCTCGCAGAACTCCGGCACGGGGCTGCCCAGCGTAAGGGCAGGGGTCGCGAAGTCGGCGCGGCCCACGTAGTCGCCGCCGTAGTCGAAATAAAGAGCAAGCTTTGGAGTGGGATTCGCCTCAAGTGTGAACAGGCCGCTGAGATTGTGGAGGGGGGCCAGATTGCCGTTAGCGTCGTTGGTCACATCGGAAAGCGTGGTATCGCCGTAGCGGCCGACGCCGGCGCCATACAGGCCCTTGACGCCGAAGGTGACGAATTTGCCGAACGGAACGCGGGCGCTGCCAGCGAAGCCGCCCATTTTGATGTTGTCGGTATAGTTGCCTGCAGTTGTGGAACTTGCCACGACTGCCGTGCCCGGGGCAGCGCCGTTGAAGCCGTAGATGTCCTTAATGCCGCCGTACTTCACCGAGTTGGTCGTCACGCCGGGAAAAACTAGTTGGTGAGCGAAGCCGCCGATGCCGATGATCTCGTAGTGGCCCCAGCCAGGATCAAATGCGAGCTTCACGATGATGTCGGGCGCCTGGTTGAACGCCAGGTTGAAGATGTTGGTGTTGGCGGTGATGGTGTTGTATACGGGAATATACGCATCGGTGTTTGTAGTGGAGCCGCTACCCGACGTACTCTCGTTGGTGTAATTCTGGATGTAGGTCGTGGCGCTGACGGCGCTGACCGCCGCGTTATAGTTGCCGCCATTGAGTCCGGGCGTGCCGAGGATCCCGTACGGCGTGTTGCCGGCCAGCGTGCCGGTGTAGAGCAACTGTGGTTCCTCTACCGCAAAGCCAAAGGCCGTGTGCGCATTGGTTTTGGTGATGCGGAATCCGTACTGACGCGTCCACACAAAGCCCGCATTATAGTTCGGGTCTATGGTCTGCGGAGTCATGATGTCGCCAGACAAGTTGGATATGCCCACCTTGTCTTCAGTAGCCAGCGACCAGAGCTGCCCGCCAGTGAAGGCCCAGTGATCGTTGGTTTCCGCCTGGCCCCAAATTACGCGTTGGCGAAATACATAGCTGTTGGACTGGTTGTTGTTCGAAGTGACTCCTGTGCCCAGCCAGTCACCCTCGAAGTAACCTCTCAAGGTGAACGAGGGGGTTTTGCCTTGAACCATCATGCTGAATCGCGACTGCCGCGCGGTGGCTTGGAACTCGCTCAGGGAATATTCGTCCGCGCCCTCATAAGGAATCGAGCTGAAGCCCGTGGGAATGTCGCCGCCCGTACCTTTGGAGCGCCAAACAGTTTCACCCGTCGCGAAGCCGCCTGGCGTGATGGTCGTTCCCTTGTAGTGCAGCACGTCGGGATTGCTGATGGCTTTCTTGAGATTGGTGGTTTCGTCAGAGACCGTGGTTGCAAGCGACAACTGATTAGTCTTGAGATCGCTTACCGTGGTTTGCAACGCCGAAACCGCGCTGGCATTGTCCGTGAAGGACTGTTGCTGCGCCTGGGCATCGGCCTCTGCCTTGTTGGCCGCGGCGCGCGCATCGGCGGCATCCTGCTGCGCCTGGCGCAATTGCGCATCCTTGGTGGAGAGATCGTTTCTCAGGCTGTCGATCTGGGTCTGCATCTCAGTGCGCAGAGCCTGAATCTGGTCTTGCACCGAAGGCGCCGGCGGAGCGGCGGGTTTCTTCGCCGGCGCATGTTTCTTCGCCGGTGCCATGGAACTGCTGGTTTGAGCGTGGGAAACAACGAGACTCGCTGCCAGAATGACTGCGGCAGCCGCGTAGAGTGAGCGTTTCATTTGGGCCTCTCTGTTCGTTTTAAGTCGTTCCGGCATTGGGTCTGCACCCGCTTGCACCTGATCACAGTTATCTTGCGTGCCGCGGAAACATCAAAATGAAAAGGAAAATCTGCGTTAACTTCACCGGCGCAACACAGCGCGACGATGAACGCGCGAGGGGCTGAAATTCGCATCTGAGAAATTCTTCCCCATCGTTCCGCATCCCAGCCTCGCAGAGCAAGGTTAAGATTTGACGAATTCATATAGTTTTCACATTTTTAGTTATCGAATTTCCCGCAGCAGAGAGGAAGTTAGAAAAATTAATACACTATTAAAAAACGAGACACTGCGCGGCCGTCCTGCCGTTTGAATTGTGCGCTAAGACTTATGGCTGGGATGCCGAGGAAGCGCTAGCGGGTGGCGCCAGCGCTGAGGAGGTTCGCCAGGATGCGATAAGCGCCCGGCACCAGCTCAGGGAATTGCCGATGAAGCGCGAACGCAACATATATATAGGTACCTTTGCCGCGATGCATAACCAGCAAGCCGCCGCGTTGCGGGTCTTGGCCGGGGTCGGCGGTTTCAATGAGCGCGGTGTAGCCGGGGTCCCAATGATCGAGGAAGCCGTGGCCGCGCTCTTCGAACCAACCGTCGAAATCGGCCGGGGCGATGCGATTTGGCGCGTGAAGGAGTGGGTTTGAAGGATCGAGGATCTTGACAGGTGCCTGCTCATCGACGACGCGCTCGCCGATGCCCCTCATGGCCAGCGGCAGCGGCGCGGGAAAGTTGTTGGTCTGGTACAGCACGAGGAGCGTTCCGCCATGCTCCACAAAGGCCTCGAGCCGCGATTCGGCGGCGGCGAGCTCAGGGCGCACGGAGTAGGCACGCGTGCCGATAACGAGCACGTTCCACTGCGAAAGATCGGCGGAGGCGACTTCGCCGCTGGAGAGGAGATGCGGGGTAATGCCCAGCGCTTCAATGGCTTCAGGGACGGTGTCGCCCGTACCCATCACGTAGCCGACACGGAGACCGGGCGCGAGTTTGACATCGACTTTGCGCGTGCGCAGTTCGGCTGGCTGGTACTGGTTATAGGGCAGCAATCCGGTGTAACCAATGCTCTGCCAGCCGATGGCGTAGTCTTTGCCGTCAACATGCGCGACGGCTTGGATGGTGTAGGCGCGCGCGGCCACGTCGCCAGCGGGAGTGACAGAGAATGCCAGGGGTTCTGTGTCTCCCGCGCTCTTGAGATGAAAGGATTGCTGCGCGGGATCGCAATGCCAGCCTTGCGGCAGTTTCAGATTCACCGTTCCGTCGGCAGCGCGCTCCGCATGGACCGTGACGCTGACGGGCAGCGGCGAGCCATCGAGGGGCAAAAGGCGGGCTTCGGGCGCAACGCGCACGCCGATGGCGGGCGTGACGACCAGCGGCTGGTAGACACCGCCCACACCGACGACGTGGGCCAGCGTTTGTACCACCATGCCTAGACGGATGGGAACACCGTCGAAGGTGAACTCGGCCCAGGCGCTAAGTGGAAAGGGCGCGAAGGAGCGCTCACGCAAGGACTCATTCGAAATATCGTAGTAGGGCTGCTCGGTGGTGGGGCGTGTGAAATACGGCTTGGTCGGCGCGGCGTCGGCAGGAACGTGGAGGTGAAAGAGTGCGTTGGCCGATTCGGAGTTGCTTGGCGCGCCGGCAGGCTCGCCCTTGACCCATGATGCGCCGGCATCGGCTTCAAACCAGGTTCTTGAGAGATGCACGCTGTTTGCAGCGCTAAAGGTGTGCACGCGAACGCTGAAGTCTTCGCCCGGATACACGCTGCGCGCGGATTCGTCTGCCGATGCGCCGCGGCCCGGACCTCCCTGCCCGCCATCGCCAGTCGTGAACGCGGCAAGGTCGAGACCGAGCAGATCTTTGAATGCGATCTGAAACTGGTCGATTTTTTCGCCGAGTTCGAATGCGAGATCGGACTTTGCCTGAGCGCTCAAATCGCTCGCCATGATGCGCGCATAGAGATCGAGCGTCTCGCGATAGATAGGCACAAGTTTGTGCGCGCCATCGACGCCGCCCTGATTGCTGCAGTCGGCCGCGAATGTGTCGAAGTCGGATTGGATTTTGCGCAGGCCATCGGTGAGCCACGCGGGAGGCGCGGCGCCGGCAAGACCCGCCAGGCCTGCGATGTTCGTGTTGATGTGGACTTTCGCATTCCAAAACAGACTCGTGCCGTTTTTCTCCGCGCCGGCCGCGGCAACTGAAGGCGCAGCCGCCCACAAGTGATAGCTCGACGAGTCCGGCGCACTGAGCGCGGGATTCGCGCCGCCGTGTTGCGACATCTGCTTGCCCCAGCCCTCGCGCGCAATCTGCACATAGGTGCGGCCCAGAGCCGCATCCCACGTGCCTACGGGAATGGTGACATCCGTCGGCAACGCACCTTCGATCCACTCGCCGGTGACGTAGTTGTGAAACCGCGCCGGGGCCGATTTGCCGGTAGCGTAGTCGAACATCTGGCCGTTTTCGATGCGCGCGAACGGCGCGCGCGAGTAGACCGCCAGCGGCTGCCACGGCTCTAAGCCATTCTTCAATTGCTCGGGAAAGACTTTTGGATCGGCGGCAACCTTGAAGGCTTCCTGCGCAATCTCACCGGATACCTGATGCTGGCCGTGGCCGTCGGTGACGCCGCCGACGAAGGTGGACAAGATAATCTGCGGACGCACCATGCGGATGGCGAGAACCGCGTCGTAGAGCAGGCGCTCGTGCCCCCACTTGGCGAAGGCCTCTTCCTGGGTTTTCGAAAAGCCGTAGTCGGCCTCAGTGCCCCACAACTCCTGCGCACCGTAATATTCGTCGGCTTTGAGCAGTTCGTTGGTGCGGATGAGACCGAGCGCATCGTAACTTTCGGCCGACATGGCGTTCAGCCCGCCCTCGCCGCGCGTGAATGTGAGCAGCGTGACGCGCACGCCGAGGCCGCGCGAGAGATAGGTCATGAGTGCG
>JBEKEP010000144.1:0-11485 GCA_050013775.1 Occallatibacter sp.
TTTATCATTAGCTGTCCACGCCCCGCGTCGGGCCAAATCTGAAACACCAGCTCACCAGAGTCCTCTAGCGCCCTCTTGCATTCCGGGTCTGCCCTTCCAACAGCCAAATCGCTTAACGAGGGCATAGCGATTTCAGGGCTGGTCGCGCCGTCGATCGATTCGCCCGACCTTGCCGATGCGCCATCGACCGTCGGAAGAAACGTCTTCCAGCTGACCAGTTCGCCAGTTGTCATATCGAAAACCACCGCAGCGTGATCGTTCGATGGGTACGAGCGGTCACAGATTGAGGTCTCTGTGGCCGTCATGGCGATAAAGCGGGGACCGCGCATCGTCACCGTGATTCTTCGGTCCCAATCAGCTGGAACTCGGGCTGGAACGGTTGGGCCAAAGTTTTGGCGATAAGAATCGTCGCAGTTGCGAAGGGCGTTTGCGGCGCTCTGGTTCATTGCCGCAATGATCGCATTTGCACGGTCAACCGCGGGGTTTCGGGGTGCAATGATCCTTGGCCAAGCATCTAGTCCCTCGCGCAAATGTGTAGTCGGACCGACAGAATAAATCGCAGACGAATGTGGGCCAGTGCGCGTTGCCGTTCCCTGCGCCCCTGAAACGGCATTGCCCAGTGACCAAGAAATGCTGAGCGAGCAGATAATTGCTGCGTATTCTGAGCGAGTCATTTGAATGCCACGATTCTATTCGCAGGGAGAAATTGTGTCATGGTCAAGTAGCCGGAATTTGGACGGAGTGCATTGGTTTGTGTGCGCGGCGGACGGAGAAGCAACCGCAGGTCCTTCGACTTCGGCTGCTCCGCAATCTCCTGCTGGAAGCAGGAAAAGACGTAAAAGCAGGTCCCTCGGCTACGCTTGCCCCATATGCGCATTGCGCATGTGGGGCCCCGAACGCGCTCCGCTCGGGATGACTGCTCGAATTTTCTGCTCCGTGAGAGCGTGAGTGGATTGGGTTTCGTGCGACGCGAGAAGCCACCACAAGATTAAGATGATTGCGATGATGAAAGAGTTCTGCAACACGTACATCGTGGCCAGCAAGAGCCGGACCCTTTATGTGGGGATGACGGGGAATCTTCACAAGCGGATCTTCGAACACAAGCTGAAGATTCATGAAGGTTTTTCGGCGACGTACAACTACAATCGGCTGGTGTGGTTCGAGCGCTTCGCCGATCCGTCGGAAGCGATTGCGAAGGAGAAACAGTTGAAGCGGTGGTCGCGCGCGAAAAAGATCGCGCTGATTGTGAAGGACAATCCCGTTTGGCTGGATTTGAGCGCGGAGTGGTATACAGCCGAGCAACTAGGCGGGATGAAGGTTTAAAAGCAGGTCCCTCGGCTCCGCTTACCCCATATGCGCATTGTGCATATGGGGCCCCGAACGCGCTCCGCTCGGGATGACTGCCAATTGAGTTTTGTTTGGGACGAATTGGCTGCGGGGTAATTGAGGGCCGAACTGTGCGGGGGCCTGAAGGCCCCTGCTCCCTCCGTGAAAGCGCAAGCTAAATCATTCCTCTTTCATTCACTCCGCGTTGTCGATCTGCGCGCGCTGGAGTTTGTCGGAGTAGTCGACGTAGACGGCTTTCCAGGTGGTGAAGAAGTCGAGTGCGCCGAGGCCTTCGCGGTGGCCGTTGCCGGTGTGCTTGACGCCGCCGAAGGGCAGATGCACTTCAGCACCGATGGTGGGCGCGTTGATGTAGGTGATGCCGGCTTCGAGATCGCGCATGGCTGCGAAGGCGCGATTGACGTTGCGCGTGTAGAGCGCGGTGGAGAGCCCGTAGTCGATGGAGTTGGCGATCGAGACCGCTTCTTCAAATGTCGTGAACTCCATGAGCGCAACGACCGGTCCGAAAACTTCTTCGCGGGCAATGCGCATTTGCGGCGTGACGCCGGCGAAAACGGTCGGCTCGAAGAAGTTGCCCTGAGCGCACGCGCCGCCGGTGATGGCGTGGCCGCCACAGAGGAGCTGCGCGCCTTCGGCCAGCGCAATCTCTACGTAACGCGCCGAGGTCTCGATTTGATTGGCGTTGACCTGCGGACCGACTTCGACGGATTCATCGAGGCCGTTGCCGACTTTGAGCTTTTTGGCGCGCGCGACAAGTTTTTCGGTGAACTCGGCGGCAATTCCCTTTTGCACAAGGATGCGGCTGGTAGCGGTGCAGCGCTGGCCGGTGGTGCCGAACGCGCCCCACAACGCGCCATCGAGAGCGAGATCGAGATTGGCGTCGTCGAGGACGATTTGCGCGTTCTTGCCGCCCATCTCGAGCGAGACCTGCTTGAAGGTGGCGGCGGCGCGTTGCGCGATGAGCGAGCCCACAGCGCTCGACCCGGTGAAGCTGATGGCGCGGACGTCAGGATGCTCGACCAGTGCCGCGCCCGCGGTCGATCCGGTGCCGCAGACGATGTTGACTACGCCGGGCGGAAGGCCGGCATCGACCAGCGCCTGGACGAGGTTGTAGGTCGAGAGCGGCGTGTCGGGTGCGGGCTTGATGACGCAGGTGTTGCCAGCGACGAGCGCCGGAAAGAGCTTCCAACTGGGGATGGCCATGGGAAAGTTCCACGGCGTGATGAGGCCGATGACGCCGACGGGCATACGCACGCTCATGGCAAACTTGTCGGGTAGCTCGCTGGGAGTGGTGACGCCGAAGAGACGCCGGCCTTCGCCCGCCACGTAGAAGGCTTCGTCGATAGCCTCCTGCACGTCGCCGCGCGTCTCGGCCAGGACTTTGCCCATTTCGCGCGTCATGTCTCTTGCAAATTCTTCTTTCTTTTGGACGAGGATATCGCGGGCGCGAAGCAGTATCTCTGCGCGCTTGGGCGCGGGAACCAGACGCCAGGTGGCGAAGGCCTGTTTGGCAGCGGCCACGGCGGCGGCCACGTCTTCGGAATGGGAGGAGGGGAAGGCGCCGATGACGTCGGATTGGTCGGCTGGGTTGAGGTTCAGCATGGTTTTGCCGGTCGCCGCGGCGACCCACTGGCCGCCGATTAGGTTTTGGTAGGTGGAATAAGTCATGAGATGCCTCGTGGATCGTGGGTCGTGAACCGTGAGCCGTTAACCGCGCACTGGCCCAAACCCGTTGCAATCCGCAAGACAGCATAACCCCGTGGTTGGGGTTCCGGCTAGTTGAAGGTATAGTCCTGGCACTTCGATGCAGAACCCGGCATCCCGGAATTCAGGTCCTTCGGCTCCGTTCGGCCCCAAAAGGGCCAAACGTCGCTCAGGATGACCGCAGGGTTTGATGTAAACGGGGCCGTAAAGGGGGCGCTGGAATGGGTGGCACGTGAAGCCTGTGGTTACCCTTTTCACCTGTTTTGGGGCGGGTTTCGCGGCTTGGTTCCAGTGGCCGTACAATAGGCGTTAAGGCAGGATTCATTTTCAGCTTTTTCGAGGTAGACCCAGCACTTCCATGTCTTCAAACGGATATCCTTCGCGCTCTTCGCGTTCTCACGGGTTTCGCTCGCTGTTCAGCATGTTCTCGAGCGACCTCGCTATCGATTTAGGCACGGCAAACACTCTTGTCTACGCGGCGGGCAAGGGCATCGTCGTCAATGAGCCGTCGATTGTCGCCATCAACAAAAACACCGGTGAAGTAGAAGCCGTGGGCAAAGAGGCCAAAGAGATGCTGGGACGCACACCCGGCAATATTGTGGCCATCAAGCCGATGAAGGATGGCGTGATCGCCGACTTCAAAGTCACGGAAAAAATGCTGAACTACTTCATCCAGAAGGCGCACAACCGCAAGATGCTGGTGCATCCGCGCATCGTGATCGGCGTGCCTTCAGAGATTACGCAAGTGGAGAAGCGCGCGGTAGAGGACTCGGCGTATCGCGCCAAGGCCAGCGAGGTTTATCTCGTGGAACAGGCTATGGTGGCGGCGATCGGCGCGGGACTGCCGATTACGGAGCCCTCGGGCAACATGGTGGTGGATATCGGCGGCGGAACGACGGACATTGCCGTGATTTCGCTGTCGGGTATTGTCTACTCGCGCTCAGTGCGCATGGCCGGCAATCAAATGGATGAGGCCATCACCAATTATCTGAAGCGCAAATATAACCTGCTGATCGGCGAGCGCACCGCAGAGGCGATCAAGATTGAAATCGGATCGGCGTTCCCGCTGGACAAGCCGCTGACCATGGAGATCAAAGGACGCAACCTGATTGAGGGCGTGCCGAAGACCATCAGCATCGACGACAGCGAGATTCGCGAAGCGCTGGGCGAATGCATTGCGGTGATCATCAACGCCATTCGCGTCGCGCTGGAGCGCACGCCACCGGAGCTGTCGGCAGATATATCCGATCGCGGCATCGTGCTGACCGGCGGTGGCGCGCTGATCAAGAATCTCGACAAGCGCATCCGCGAGGAGACCGGACTGCCGGTTTCAGTGGCCGACGATCCCCTGGCGTCGGTGGTTCTGGGCACAGGCAAGATGCTTTCGGACTTCCGGCTGCTGCGCAAAATCAAGATCGACTAAAGGCAGGGGTCAGGTTTCAGGGATCAGGGGTCAGAAAATGCCCGCCAGCTTCCGCCATCGTTACGACCACTGACACCTGACACCTGACATCTGAAACCTGGCTGCTATGGATTCGTTCTTCGCCCGCTATCGGAACCTTGTGGTGCTGCTGGCCATACTGATGGCGCAGATCGCCGGCTTGGCGGTGCAGGTGCGCCACAACAGCACCGGCACAAACACGCTCGACCCCAGCGACCCGCGCGGGGTGCGGCTGATCCGGCTGTGGGGCAACGCCATCATTTCGCCGCCGGAGCGGCTGATCCACGGAACAAAAATCGGCGTCGGCTCGCTTTGGACGAACTACATCGATCTTCGCCACGTGCGCGAGCAAAATGAAGATCTGCAGAAGACAGTGGACAGGTTGCGGCTGGAGCAGGCGGCGCTGTTGGAAGACGCACGCCAGGGCCAGCGACTGCAGGCGCTGCTCGGTTTTCAGGAAAAATACATTTACACCACGATGGCTGCACAGGCTTACGGCTCCAGCGGCAGCGATCGCTCGCACGTCTTCTATATCGACAAGGGCGCGCACGAGGGCCTGAGGCCGGATATGGCGGTGATTACTGCCGATGGCATTGTGGGCAAAGTGCGCGACGTGTTTCCGCACACGGCGCAGGTGCTGGCCGTGAACGACGCCAGCAGCGGCGCGGGCGTGATTCTGGAAACCACGCGCATCCGCGGCATATTGCGGGGCGACGCGGTGGGACGGCTGGAAGTGGTGGGCATTCTGGCGGATCAGCGTATTCAGCCCGGCGAAAAAGTGCTAACAGCCGGGGGCGATTTGATTTTTCCGCGGGGATTGCCGGTGGGCGTGGTGGAGAAAGTGGTTCCCGATCCCGACCGGGATTCGTTTATCGACGTAATTGTAAGGCCTGCCGCGCATCTTGAGCGCCTAGACGAGGTGCTGGTGATTACCTCGACGGAACCGCGCTTCTCTCCCCAGGAACAGCAGGACCTGGCTACCAGCGAATCGCAAACAGACGTTGTGCCGACCACGATCAAAGATCAGGTGAAGGCGTCAGAGATTATGGCCGAGAAACTGCCTGGCCTGATCGATCCCAACCTGCCGCCCGACCAGCAACCGCTGCATGACAGCAGCGATCCGAATATGGCTCCCCGGCCGCCGCTGCCGCTGCATCCCGACGAGTTCTCACCGGGCGCCGCAACCACTCCTGAACCGGAGACCGATACGGAACCTGCTCCCAAGCCGCAGACAAAGAAGCCGGCGGTTCCGCATGCTGCTGAAGGCAATGGCAACAAACCGCAAACGACGCCGCGGAGGAATCCATAGCTATGTCCCTGCTTGGCGCCGACTCCAGGCGCGATATGGAGATTCGCCGCTATCCCGTGCTGGTGTACGCGCTGGTTCCTTTGGCTTCATTGGTGTTGCAGGCTTGGCTGCCGCGCGTGGTGGGGCGCTACGACTGGTTCGACCTGCCGCTCGTCATTACCATTTATTTCGCTTTGGGACGCCGCAACCCCATCCAGGGCACCATTATGGGCGCGGGGATGGGCTTGTTTGAAGACGCGCTTTCGCATCACGCCATCGGCGTGAACGGCATCGCCAAAACCGTAGTGGGTTTTCTGGCGGCGTCTGTTGGCATTCGCATCGAAGTCGAGAACAACATCGTTCGCCTGCTACTCAATTTTTCGCTTTCTCTGCTATCGAGCGCCATCTACCTTTTCATCTACCGCGTTTTGCTGGGCCTGACTCTGGACTGGAGCTGGCTGACGGAACTGATGCGAGCGGTGGGGAATTCGTTGATTGCCGTCGTGCTGTTTCCCCTTTTGGATCGTCTGCAGATGAGAGAGTAAGGTGCAGGGAGCGAGGGAGCAAGGGAGCAAGAAAACGGGGCTAGAACTGGTTGCATCGATTCTCGAAACCGATTGAAATACATCCTTCGGGGCTAAAGCCCCAGGTTTTATGCGGCTTTTACGGTACGACTGAAGTCGTGCCCTTTCAAAACCGGATTTATGCAACCAGGTTCTGCGAAGAGCGGCGCGGGAATTTGAACTCGGGGTATGCTGAAGCGTAGGGGTCATGGTTTCAGGCAGTATCAATCGCGGCGAAAAACTCTCCACGTTCAAGCTGACGCTGGTGCAGTACGGCATTCTTATTATGATGCTGGCGCTGGCAGCCGGTTTGTGGCGGCTACAGGTGCTGGACGTAGAGAACTACCGCGTGCTGGCCGAGCAGAACCGCATCCGCAAAGAGCCGATCCTGGCGCCGCGCGGCAAGCTCTTCGACCGTGAGAACCGGCTGGTAGTGGACGATTATCCGTCGGTGACGTGCTTCCTGGTGCGCGAACAGAACCAAAATGTGGATGCCGATCTGCCTTTGATTGCGAAGGGCCTGGATCTCGACCTGGATCAACTGCGGGCGACTCTGCGCCGGTACCGCGGCCAGCCTGGCTACCAGCCGATCCCCATCAAGCAGGACGTGACTGCGGACGAGCAGGCATTTATTGCAGCGCATCGCAATGAATTACCTGAGTTGGAGACGATTGACGAAGAGCGCAGGCTGTATCCGCGCGACGGCTTTGCCGCGCACCTGATCGGCTACGTGGGCGAAGTGAGCGAGGACGACCTGAACAATCCGCGGTTTGCCTATTACGAGCCGGGCGACGTGGTGGGCAAGGCCGGCGTGGAGGAGACCTACGACGAGTTGCTGCGCGGCCAGGACGGCAGCCGCGAAGTTGTGGTCGACAGCCACGGGCGCGAAGTGGGCTACTTTGGTATTGAGCACGCGGTGCCGGGCCAGGATTTGAAACTGACCATCGACAACGACCTGCAACGCGCCGCTGAATTGGCGTTGGGCGACCGCAATGGCGCGATTGTGGCCATGGACCCGCGCAATGGCGAGATTCTGGCCATGGTTTCCCGGCCCAGCTTTGATCCCAATGCATTCGCGGTCAAGATCGACCGGGAGGAGTGGAACAAGCTCATCACCGATCCCGATCATCCGCTCCTGAACAAAGCCATTCAGGCGCAACTCGCGCCGGGGTCGACCTTCAAGATCATGATGTCGGTGGCGGGCTTGCAGGAAGGCATCATGCAGGACATGCACATTGTGTGCAACGGCGGATGGGGCCCTTACGGCTTCTTCCATCACTGCGACGAGCGTCATGGCGCGGTGGACATGCACAATGCCATTCCCTATTCCTGCGACACGTTCTTCTACATGCTGGGCGATAAGCTGGGCATCGACCGCATTGTGAAGTACGCGACAGCGTTCGGTTACGGCCAGAAGACGGGAATCGACCTGCCGGGCGAGCAGGCCGGACTGATGCCGAGCGCGCAGTGGAAAGCGAAGAATTACCATGCCCGCTGGTATCCCGACGAGACGCTCGACGTGTCGATTGGGCAGGGCGCGGTCGAGGCCACGCCGCTGCAGCTGGCACGCATCATTGGCGGCATTGCGTCGGGCGGACATTTGGTGCGGCCGCACGTGGTGTTTCCCGATCAGCTTCCGGCTGAGTTTCGCAAATCGCTGGCGGATAGTTTTCCCGGCTCGGGCGATGCGTATGTTCCCATCGATCCCGCGAACTGGGAGATCGTGACCGACGGCATGTACAACGTTACGCAGCCCGGCCTCTACCACACCGCTGGCGCGGAGGGCCTGCCAGGCATCGACTTTGCCGGTAAAACCGGCACCGCGCAGCAGATGAGCCATGAGGCGCTGGCGAAGACCGGTAAAGGCAGGAGCACTTTTCCCAACGTGTGGTTCGTGGGCGTGACACCGCGGCGCAATCCCGAGCTTGTGGTGGCGGTGTTGTGGCAGGACGGCGAGTTCAGCTACTACCCGGCACGCATCGCGGGGAAGGTGGTAGAGGCGTTTGTGGATAAGAAGCGGCGCCTGGCGGGCAACCTGCCGCAGGAAAAGCCCGCGGCTCCCGTCGAAGTCGGCGCAGTGTGGACAACGCCGGGTGTGCAGCCGGGCGCGAAGAACACGGCGGGGAGCAGGGGCCAAATTCACAGCGGACATTTCTTCGTCGAGAACGGGCAGGTTGTGGCTGCGAATCAGGGCGGCGCGCAAACCACTCACAAGCCGACGACAAATGCAGCGCCTCCGCCGACGGTGAATGCCAAGGCAACGCCAACGGAAGTAGCCTCGGCGCTGCCCGGGCGCAAGCCAGCTTTGAAGCCCACGTCAGGACTCGAGCCGGGGAGGAATCCGTAACGTTATGGCTTTGCGCCGTTTCATGAGCTTTCGCGATTTCGACTGGGCCCTTCTGGCGCTCCTGCTCCTGCTTTGCAGCGTTTCAATCGTTGAGGTGCACTCGTCCACGCTGCACACGAAGTTTGCCAGCTTCGGCAGCAGGCAGATCTTCTGGGTGGCGGCCGGCGTGGTCGTCATGTTCATCTTCGCGAAGATCGATTATCACCGCGTGCTCGACTGGGCGCCGTGGGCCTACGGGTTGGGCCTGGTGGCGCTGGCCGCAATTTATACTCCGCTTGGCCACAACGCGCTCGGAGGCCGTCGCTGGATCAAAGCGGGGCCAATCCAATTCCAGCCCTCGGAGTTCGTTAAGCTCATTCTGCTCATGATGGTCGCGCGCTACTTTGCCAACCTGGGCGGTAGAAACCTGACCTGGAAGGACATCTTCAAGGCCTTCGCACTGGTGGGGATTCCAATGCTGCTGGTGCTGAAGCAGCCGGACCTTGGGACCACGCTCACCTACACGCCGATTCTGATAGCAGGCCTGTTTTTGGGCGGCATCAATCTGCGGCAGGCTGCCATTCTCATCACCTGCGGGTTAGTGCTGGTGGGCGGCGTATGGTCGAGCGGCAAGTTTCTGAAGTCGTATCAAAAGGCCCGGCTGACCAGCTTCATCAACCCCCAGAACGACCCCAAGGGCGCGGGCTACCAGTTGCTACAGTCAGAGATTGCCGTAGGTTCCGGGGGAATTTGGGGCAAGGGATCGGGAAAGGGCACTCAGACGCAGGGCTACTTCTTGCCTATCCCGTATACGGACTTCATCTTTGCCGCGCTCAGCGAGGAACATGGCTTTGTGGGCGCGTTTTTTGTGCTGCTGCTATACTTTCTTATATTGATGCGTTTGATTCAAAACGCTCAAACAGCCGCCGACCTGCCCGGTTCGCTTATTATCATGGGAATCGTGGCTGTGTTGACCTTCCAGATTGCGGTCAACGTAGGCATGGTCATCGGGTTTATGCCTGTCACCGGAATCCCTTTACCTTTATTGAGTTACGGTGGATCCTCGGTGCTGTTTACGTTCCTGGCGCTGGGCGTTGCAATGAATGTCCGCATGCGCCGGTTCGTGAACTGATGCGTCTCAATCCAATTCGGCTGAGAGTCGCAAGGAAAAGATTAAGTGGTGTGCGGTCGGGCGCAATTCTGGATTGCTTTCGGCCGTAAGAGCAAGATCAGTAAGTATTTCGCCGGCATGGTCCCGATGGATCGCGCCCGGCAGGATTGGGATTATGAGCACGCAGAGACGGGATGGCCGCTCCGCTTCAACGACCGAAACCGGTCGCTGGAGCATGCGGCACGGCTCGCGGCTTGCACAAGGCACGGACCTCGCAAACCGAGCAAATCGATTGGGACTGGCGAACGCCGTTTCGCCCACATGGAATATCCCCGCGAACGCTTCCGGTGATATTTCAGCAATGGCCGCCCCAAACACTCTGCGACAGGATACCCGCAACCAGCAGCCTGTTCGATTTTTATGCTCCGGCTCGCCGCCCACAGGGCAGGCAGCCGCGCACTGGCCGTTCTTCGATAAAGGTTATCCGCCCATCCCCTTCCCTGCCGTCTTCGCGCGCGTCCATCGAACCTTGCCGCATGTACCGGTTGCCATAGGCTGCCGGACGGAAAGGTACGATGGCAAAGGAAATTTGTATCTCAAGCACGCCGCATGAGACGCGGCTGGCGATTCTAGAAGACGATCAACTCGCGGAAATCTACTACGAACGCGAAAACGAGTACACTCTCGCAGGATCCATTTACAACGGGCGCGTGACACGGGTCTTGCCGGGCATGCAGTCGGCATTTGTCGACCTTGGCCTGGAGCGCGATGCGTTTCTGTACGTCACCGACTTCATTGAACTCGAGGACCAGGAAGAAACCGACGAGCTGGAGAGGGCTGCGGCCACGGGCCAGGCCCCGCGCGAGATACAGCATCCGCATGGAACTGCTCCGAGCGCTCCCCAGAGCGTTGATCGCAACGGTGGTCGCCGCGATGAACGCGGTGGACGGCCCGGCGAAAGAAAGCAGGAGCCCAGGCCGGAACACCGCGCGCCGGACGAAACGCCGGCGGGGACGATTCCTTCGGAGCCCACGAGTGCTGCTGCGCAAGCAGGCAGAGAACAGGAAGAAGCGGGCGGAGGTCGCTGGCGGGGACGGCGTCGCCGCCGGGGCGGACGCGGACAGGGCGCAGCGCCGGAAGGTGCTGCCCAGACAGGGCCAAGCGTTGCGCGGCCGGCCCAGCCAGTTCAGAGCTTTGAGATTGAAGAAGAGCCACAGGCGCACGAAGTCCATGATTCGCGACCTGCGCCACACGGACATCAGGCACCGGCGACCATCGTGCTGCCGGGTGAATCCCTTTCGAAGTACGGCGGCACGCAGGCGGGCGACGCATCTCCGTCAGCGCCACAATCGGCTGCTCCGCCGCGCCGGAGCTTTACGTCAAAGCCTTCTACGTTGATCGATGCGCCAATTGCCTGGGACGGCAGCGGATTATTGCCGGGAGAATCGATCTCGCGGCATCGCGGACCTCAGCCGGAGGCCGAGCCCGATTTGCCCAGCGAAAGCGAGGCCGCGGCAGAGGCTGGCGCAGCTACGGAGCAAACAGTCGAGGATCCTGAATTGACTGAGGAGATCCAGGACACTGAAGAGATCCGGGAGACTGAGCCGCCGCAATATGCAGTGGACGCAGAGACGGAAGAAGCCGAAGAACCTGCATTTGAGTTTGAGGAAGAAAGCCTTGACGCAGATGAGGACGAGGATCTCTCACG
>JBEKEP010000145.1:0-11465 GCA_050013775.1 Occallatibacter sp.
AATTACGTTTACCAGACCTCGCAATTCGCGCAGACTACGCTGCGTTCGGTTCTTGGCGAAGTAGAGTTGGACGAACTTTTGAGTCATCGCGACAAGCTCAATCTGCGCATTCAAGGCATTATCGATCAGCGCACGGAGCCGTTCGGCGTGAAAGTGGTCAGCGTGGAAGTGAAGCAGGTGGACCTGCCCGAGCAGATGCTGCGCGCCATCGCCAAACAGGCAGAGGCGGAGCGCGAAAAGCGATCGAAGATCATTCATGCCGAGGGCGAATTTGCCGCCGCGCAAAAGCTGGTGGACGCGGCTGCGCTGATGGCCACGCAGCCCATGACGCTGCAGTTGCGCTACCTGCAAACTCTGGCAGACATCGGAGTGGAGAAGAACACCACGATCGTTTTCCCGCTGCCCATCGAGTTCATGACGCTGTTGAACAAGCTGGCCGGCACGGAAAACAAGGACGGGAAGGCAAGCTGAGAACTAGCTCTTAGCTGAGAGCTGCCTTTATGCGCGGATACTTCGACGAAGATGAACCGGAGCCTAAGCGGCCGCGAGGCGATACCGAACTGACGCTCGGCGTGGGCGCGCTACTCGGTCTTGCTTTTGCGCTGTTGCTTGTCTGCGGGCTGTGCTTTGGGGTGGGATACGCCGTGGGGCATCACACTACCACACCTTCGACGGCGGCCAACGGGCCCACTCCTACCCCCGACCAGGAGCCGCTGCAAGGCAACGGCTCCATTCCCAAGCCCTCCGCTGCGGACCAAACGGCGCCGCCGACGCCGCAGACCGAGGATCCCCCTACTACGCCTGACGCGAACACGAACCCGACCACGGCGCAACCGAATCCGGGTGCGAGCCAGCAAGGCCCTAACGGACAAAGTGGACCGGGACAGGGAACAGGAACGTCCAGTCCGGCGCAACCGGTGCGGCCCGCGTTGCCGGCTGGAGGCAACACGACGCCAGCTACGCAGCCGGCGCCCAACGTGCGTGCGGCTTTGCCGCCTGCGACGCAGTTGATGGTGCAGATCGCCGCCGTGGCGAATCCCGAGGATGCCAACGTACTGGTAGCGGCGCTGCGCAAGCGCGGCTATTCGGTAATAGCAACCCGCGAACCCGCCGATGGGCTGATCCATGTGAGGATCGGACCCTTCAGCAGCCGGGATGAGGCCAACCACTGGCGCGACAAGCTGCTCGGCGACGGGTACAACGCGGTCGTGCAGCCGTAAAGGCAGTTGTCAGGTTTCAGGTGTCAGGGGTCAGTTAGTTCGTGCGGGGTTGACAGTGGTGAGATCTCCGCGCTGGATGACGATGCTCTGCTATCCTCGCATCCACTTGGGCAGCCCCGAGGCGATCGCGGCGCGGACGGCTTCGGATAGGTCGTCGCGAGTGGCGTAATCGGCGGGATCGAGCGGCGCGTGAAAGACGACGTGCGCCACGCCGGGATGGATACGATTGCTGCCCCAGGGAATGATCTGCTCCGTTCCATAGATCGAGACGGGAACGCAGGGTGCGCCGGAGTCCTTGGCGAGATAGAACGCGCCTTTCTTAAACGGCAACATGCGGCCGTCGAGCGAGCGCATGCCCTCAACAAATGTTGTGATGTGCAGCCCACCGGCGAGGACGCGCTCCGCGTCGGCAACGGCTTCCTGCGCGCTTTCGGTGCTGCCGACGCGGTCGACGGGAATGAACTTGGCTAGCTTGAACGCGTAGCCGAGGATGGGCAGCTTCATGAGCGGGCGCTTGAGGAAGACCGAGGTGCGGCCGGGAAGATTGCAGATGAGCGCGGGCGCATCGAGATTGGAGATGTGGTTGGCCAGGAAGATACAGGCGCGCCCCGCGGGAACCGTTTCCTGACCCTCGATTTGAATTCGAATGCCGGCGACCCACATGGCGGTGCGCGCGATCCACGAGCCAGTGGCGTAAAGCGGGCCCACGTTGCTGCTGAGAAGAGTGAATGGAATAAGTACCAGCGCCGCCGGAACAGCGAGCACGACGATGGTGACGAAGACTAGGAGAGAAACAATCATGGATTTCTGAAAGAGCGCAATGGTGAGTATCGCACCTGGGCGATCAAGTGCGCATCCACTCCGGCAGGCCGGAGGCGATAGCGGCGCGGACGGCTTGCGTGAGCTCTTCGCGCGTGGTGAAGGCGTTGGGATCAATGGGCGCGTGGAAGATGACGTGCGCGACGCCGGGATGGATGCGCTGGCTGCCTTTGCGTAGCATGGTTTCGGTTCCATAAATCGAAACCGGGATGCAGGGCGCGCCGGAGGCCTTGGCGAGAAAGAACGGCCCCTTCTTGAAGGGCAGCATGCGGCCGTCGGGCGAGCGTGTGCCTTCAACAAATGTAGTGATGTGGGTACCCTTGGCGAGCACGCGTTGCGCTTCGGTGACGCTGCGCTGCGCGTCGCCACGGCTGCCGCTGCGGTCGACGGCGATGAATTCGCCTTGGCGAAAGCCGGTGCCGACGATAGGCAAATTCATAAGTGACCGCTTCATGAAGGCCGAGGTGCGCCCAGGAATGAGCGAGATGAGCGCGGGCGGATCGAGATTGGAGACGTGGTTCGACATGAAGATGCAGGCGCGGTCGCGGGGGATTCGGTCGAGGCCTTCGGGCAGCAAGCGCACGCCGGCGACGCGGCAACTGGAAGAAAGTATGAAGCGCGTGGCCTTGTAGAGCGGCAACACGTCGCCCGTGACCCAGCACCAGGGAATAAAGAGAAGGGCCGAAGGAATGCCCCAAAAGACCATGTTGGCAAGAAAAAGCAGGGACCGGATCATGCGTGCCTTCTGTCCTTATGCGCCGGTGGCGTGAAGATGCAGCTCGCGTAGACGCGCGGGAAGCTTGAGGTAGATGCCGTCGAAACCGCCATTGGAAAGGATGGCGACGACGTCGCCTGAGACGAGTTGCGGCGCCAGAGTCGCGACGATCGAATCGGCGTTGGGATGAAGCTCGGCAGGTGTTCCCGCGTCGTTCAGGGCGCGGACGATTTCTTCAGGATCGAGCCGCTCGGCTTCGGGAATGCGCTCCTGCTGGTAGACGCCGGCGAGAACGACGCGATCGGCGAGACGCAGGCTGGCGACGAGTTCGGGCGCGAGGACCTTGCGGCGCAGCGTGTTGGAACGCGGTTCGAGCACGGCCCAGAGACGCGCCTGCGGATACACGGCACGCAGTGCTCTGAGAGTTTCGCGAATGGCGGTCGGGTGGTGGGCGAAGTCCTCAATCAGCGTGATGCCGTCGATCTGGTCGCGCACTTCAAGGCGGCGCTTGACGCTTTTGAAGGTGGCGAGAGCCGCGGCGATGGATTCTTTCTGGATGCCCTGGCCGGCGGCGAGAGCTGCGGCGGCCGTGGCGTTCAAGACGTTGTGCTCGCCGGCGAGGTTCATGGTGAACTCAGCCCACGCGACGCCGTCGCGGTCCACTTCCCACTGGGTATGTCCGTCGACGTGACGCAGATTGCGGATGCGCCAATTGGCGGACTCGCTGAAGCCGTAGCGCTCGACGCGGCAGAAGGCGCGGCTGACGCACTCGGTCACGTTTTCGCTGCCGTCGTAGGCGACGATGAGGCCGTGGCGCGGCACCAGATTGACGAGGCGCTTGAAGGCGGTCTTCACGGCGTCGAGATCGGCATAGATGTCGGCGTGGTCGAACTCGACGTGTGTGAGGATGAGCGCGTCAGGAAAGTAGTGGAGGAATTTAGGGCCCTTGTCGAAGAAGGCCGTGTCGTACTCGTCGCCTTCCACGATGAAGGGACGCGTGGGGCGCAGCTGGAAGCTCGAGTCGAAGTTTTCTGCGACGCCACCGATGAGGAAGGAGGGCTCAAGCTCCGGATTTTTGTCCGCGGCGGCCTGGTAGATCCACGCCAGCATGCTGGTCGTGGTGGTTTTGCCGTGGGTTCCGGCGACAACGAGCGGCGAGCGGCCGGCGAGAAACTCTTCACGCAGCAGTGCAGCCATCGAAGTGAGGGGAATGCGCTCGTCGAGGACGCGCTCGATTTCAGGATTGCCACGCGAAAGCGCGTTGCCGACGACAACAAGATCGGGCGCGGGCGAAAGGTTCGATTCGGCGTAAGGCTCGAGGATGGGAATGCCGAGCGAGCGGAGCAGATCGCTCATGGGCGGATAGGCGGCCTTGTCGGAGCCGGTGATGCGATGGCCTTCGAGCTGAAGCAGTCCGGCCAGCGAGGCCATGGCCGTGCCGCAGATGCCGATGAGATGGATGTGGCGCGGAGACGAGGTCACCGGGTCACCGCCGGCTCGAGAATCTTGAGCGTGGGTTCGTCGGCGAGAGCAAGCTCAGCGGCGACGCCGAAGGTAAGCGTAACGTTGCTGCGCGAAACGTGACCGGAGCGCAAGCCGATGGCGATGGGAATGTCGAGGCCGTCAAGGGCGCTGAGAATGGCGCGATCGAGGAGATCGGCCGCAGCGCCAGCCGAAACACAGTCGACCATTTCGCCGAAGATGATGCCGCAAACGCCCGCGAGCTTGCCCGCGGCACGCAACTGCCACAACATGCGATCAATTTGGTAGGGCCTGACGCCTATGTCTTCAAGAAAGAGGAGCTTGTTTTCTGTCGCAGGCTCCCACGGCGTGCCGAGCAGCGAGACGAGAATGCTGAGGCAGCCGCCGTAGAGCGTGCCTTGCACTTTCTTTTGCGCGGCGGACTTGAGGGCGCGGAGGCCCTCGCCCGGGCCGACTATGTAGGGCTCGCCGGCAAGCGCGGCACGGAAACTTTCCAAATGTATCCCGTCTGGAAGATAAAAATCGGCTGCGGGCATGGGGCCATGAAAGGCGGGAAGGTCCAGCTCGTCGAGAAGGTGGAGCTGAACGCCGGTCAGGTCGCTGTATGCAAAAAATGGCTTGGGATGCGCGGCGATAGCTGCGAGATCGAGTCCGTCGAGAAGATAGTTTGAACCGTAGCCGCCGCGGAGGGCCATGACGGCGCTGGTCTCGGGATCGGAGAATGCGGCGTGGAAATCGGCGAGGCGCTCGGCAGCAGTTCCAGCGAAATAGAGCGGCCCGCGACAGAGTGCGTAGGAGCCCGGCTTGGGCGTAAATCCGAGAGCGTGCACGGCGGCGAGGCCGCGCTCGATGCGATCGCGTTGTGCAGTAGACGCGGGGGCGACGATGCCGATGGTAGCGCCCGGCGCGACGATCGGCGGCTTGATCAGGCTGGTCATATCACCATGCCTCTCCGCGGGCGATGAGCGCGGCCGGCCCCGTGAGAAATAACTCCTGGCCAGGCCCGCCCCACACTGTGGTTTGCGCTCCGCCGGGAGCGACCACGGTGAGCGGGGAAACGCAACGGCGCAGAGCCAGCGCCGCCGTAGCGGAGGCAGAGCTGCCGGTGCCGGAGGAAGTAGTGGGCCCCACGCCGCGCTCGAAGATGCGAATTTCGATTTCGTTCTCGCTCACGATGCGCACAAATTCCACGTTAGTCTGGTGAGGAAAATCGCGGTGGGTGCAGATTTCTGCGCCGATGGTTTGCCAGGATTTGCCGGCGACGGTGAAGGCCGCATTGTCGACAAGGATGACAAAGTGAGGATTGCCGGTCATGACTTCAACGCCGATAACTTCAGCGCCGCTCGAGAGCTTAAGCGTATGAGGCAGAAAGCGCGGCACGCCCATGCCGGTGGTGACCTCGACGGTGAAGGCGTCGCCGGTGTGCACACTGTCGATGCGGCAGATGCGCGGGCCGGCGTCAGTGAGGATCTCGAGTTTTTCGCCGGTTTGCGAGCCGAGAGCTTCGGCCATCCACGCGGCCACACAGCGTGTGCCGTTGCCGCTGATTTCTGCGACTGACCCGTCGGCGTTGTGCAGCTTGATGCGGCCGGAGTTGGGGCCCGCCCATGCGAAGAATTCGATGCCGTCGGCGCCGATGCCAGTGTTGCGCCGGCAAAGGCGGCGCGTGAGCTCGACACGATCGAGATCTCCCGCAGCGTCTTCTGTAACGATAAGAAAATCGTTGCCGCAGGCGTGGGCCTTGGTAAAGGGAATCAAGCTTCCTCCCAAGCTGAATGATATAGGTGCCAGGTTTCAGATGTCAGGTGCCGGAAAGCAAGTGTTGAGGGATTCGATGTCGGAATCGCCGCTCAGGTCAGCGGGCGCGACTGCCGGCGTCTGGAATTAGAGAGTCCTTCTCGGGGTTCGGGGTGTCGACCGCCGGATTCGGAATACTGAAAGCCGGATGGGTCGTGCGGCGGAATGCCGCCGTAGAAATATAGACCGCGACCGGCGGCTGATTCTTTGCGCTGAAGCGGCCGGAAACGGCGAGCCCCTCGGGATGGGCTTTGACGGCGCGATCGACCTCGTCGCCATCGAAGGCGACCGCGATGACGGCATGACTTGCGGGCGCTTCCAGAGCCGCGCGCCACAGGGCAAGATCGCTCTCGTTGATGGTTTGGCGCAGGGGAATGCCGGTGAACGCGACGATTTCAGGGTAAGTTGATGTGTTCATCAACACGGTGCCGTGGGGAAAGTCTTTGAGCAGGTCCTGGAGGAGCGGAGGAATGGCCTCGTCGTAGGGCAGACGCGCGGCGAGGTTGGTAACGCTTTCCGCATAGACGATCGGTTCCTGTCGCAACAGTCCTGTGACATTGACTCCCGCGAGAACAAAGAGAAGGACGAAGGCGAAATCGGGCAGGAGCTGCGCGATGCGGTTGCCCTGCCAGCGAGCGAGAGCGCCGATAGCAAATTTTGCCGCGAAGCCGAGACCGAGAGCGAGAGCGGGGAGCAGCTCGAGTCCATAGCGCGTGTTGTAGAAGGTAAAGGGCCACCACGCGGGAAAGAAGATGGGGACGGAGCCGTAGGCGACAGACCAGGTGTAAAAAGGCACGGGCAGCCAGAGGAGCAGAGTCCAGGCCAAAGTGCGGCGATGCGCCGCGGATTTTTCCACGAACCATGCAGCCGCCGTGCCGAGCGCGGCGATCGCGAGAACGGCGTTGCCCCAGAAGTTTGCCGATGTCGATCCGGGAGCAGGCGCGAGAACAGAGTCAAGCTCCGAGACTTTGAGATAAAAGAGAAGCGCCACCCAGGGATTGTGCCAGCCAGGATGCGGCGGCCAGGAGCCGGATGTTGCAGTGCGCATTTCAATCGCTTTGGCGGAGTAGGGTCCGCGTGCGAAGTAGAGCCAGTCACCGAAGCCAGCGGAGTTGTAGGCAAACCAAAGCAGAGGCGCGGCGACCACGGCCACGCTGGCCAGCCAGAAATAGGGCGAGTAGCGCAGGCGACCGCGTTTGAACAGAGCGAGGCCGATGCCGGTCCACGCAATGAAGGCGATGATCCAGCCGTCGTAACGGGTGAAGATAGCGGCAATGAGCGCCGCGGCGATGCGGACCTGAAGGTGGCTTGAAGGCGTGGAGAAGATATTCTGCCATGGCCTGCTGCGCACCTCAGGATTCCGGAGCCAGGCGCCGCGACTACGCGAACCCGCTTCAAAGATGCGCAAAGGCCGCCATCCGCGAAGTGCCTTGGAACCCGGAGCAGAACGAGGTGGGGAAGGATGCGGGGGTAGCTGGTAGCTAGCAGCTTCAATCTCGTCGTTGAATGCCGCGCGCCACTCGACCATCCAGACAACAATCCAGATGACTTCGCAGAGGAAGAGCGGCTCGGTCATGGCCGTGGTTTGCAAGTAAAGCAAGTTGGGGTTGAGGGCGAAGAACACGAGCGTGAGCGCGGAGGGCGAGGGATTGAGCCAGTGCCGCGCCAGGCGATAGATGCCGGCGCAGGAGGCGAAGTAGGCAGATGCCGAGGGAATGACGGCGGCAAGACCGTTGGCCCACCAGGCGTAATTCTGTACGAAGGGAATAAGGAGGATGTGCGGCAGCGGCAGCCACACGGAGCCAAGTTCGGAAAAGCGGGCGGTGCGCGAGTCGAAGACGCGGCGCGCAATGTGGAGATGGGCGACCGCGTCGCCATAGTTGAGCATTGCGCTGTGATTCCAGCTCCAGATGATGGCGGCGAACGAGGCCGCCATAGAGAAGGCCAGGACAAACCAGCCTTCGACATTGGAGACGCCGCGATCAGTCAAGGTGCGTGATCTCACGGAAGACGTCGAAGCGCGCGTCAATTTCGGAGCGCGTGAGCTGTTGCAGGCGCTCCGTGCCGAAACGTTCGCAGGCATAGGAGCCCATCACGCCGCCGTAAAACATGGCGTGCCGCCAGGAAGCGGGCGTGAGAGTTTCCTGAGAAGCAAGATAACCAAAGAATCCTCCGGCAAAGCTGTCGCCCGCGCCGGTGGGATCAATGACCTCTTTGAGCGGGAGGGCCGGAGCTTTGAAGGTGCGAAGCTCCGCTTTCTTACCCTTTGGATTCGATTCGTGGAATAAGGTGGCGCCGTACTCGCCGTGCTTGACCACCAGAGTGCGAGGGCCGAGAGCGATGACGTCCCGCGCGGCCTGCACCAGGTTGTTGTTCCCGGCCAGCATGCGAACTTCGGTGTCGTTGATGAGGAGCACGTCGAGACCTTTGAGCACTTCGAGAAGGGCCGGGCGGTGGTCCTTGATCCAGTAGTTCATGGTGTCGCCCGCGACGAGCTTGACGGCGGGCATGGCATCGCGCACTCGGCGCTGCAACACGGGATCGATGTTGGCGAGGAAGAGGAACTCGGAGTCGCGATAGGCGTCGGGGATTTTGGGCTCGAACGACGCAAAGACGTTGAGCTCGGTGTTGTGGGTCTTGGCTTCGTTCAGATTTTCGAGATACGAGCCCTCCCAGAAAAAGCTCTTGCCCGCGGTGTGTTCGATGCCGCGCGTATCGATGTTGCGGGCTTTGAAGACAGCTTCCTGCTCGGGGCCGAAGTCCTCACCGACTACGGCGATGACGCGCACATCGGTGAAGAAGCTGGCCGCGAGCGAAAAATAGGTGGCGGCGCCACCCAGGCAGCGCTCGCGACGGCCGGCGGGGGTTTCAATGGAATCGTAAGCGACGCTGCCAACGACGGTAATGGACATTCTTTTCCTCGTTCTTGATGAAAGTTGTGGCGAAACAGCTAGTCAGCGAACCCGCCAGTCAGATCGCGCTCTACCATCCATGATATTTGCCGAAAAGCAGTTTCAGCTTTTCTTTTGCTGCCGCGGGAATTGCGTCGGGCTGTGTGAGCACGGCAAATTTGGCTGCCGAAGCGCAGGCGCACGCGCGTTCGCGGGGCATGGCGGCGACGGCGGCTTTCACGACCTTCGCCGCGTTATCGGCGTTCTTATGCAGGACGGCAACAATTTCTTCAATTGTCACGGCGTCGTGGCCTTCGCGCCAGCAGTCGTAATCGGTGACCATGGCGACCGTGGCGTAGCAGATCTCGGCTTCGCGGGCGAGCTTGGCCTCCTGCAGGTTGGTCATGCCGATGACGTCCGCTCCCCAACTGCGGTAAAGGTGTGACTCGGCCTTGGTGGAGAACTGCGGGCCCTCCATGCAGACATAGGTGCCGCCGAGTTTGCCCACCACGCCCACCGCGGCGCAGGCATCCGATGCGGCTTTTGCCACAGTCGCACAAACGGGATCGCCAAAGGCCACGTGACCCACAATGCCTTCGCCAAAAAAAGTTGCGACGCGGTTGAAGGTGCGGTCGATGAACTGGTCGGGCATCACGAAGTCGGTGGGCTTGTGCTCTTCTTTGAGCGAGCCCACGGCGGAGGCGGAGAGAATACGCTCCACGCCGAGCTTCTTCATGGCATAGATGTTGGCGCGGAAGTTGAGCTCGGAGGGAAGAATGCGATGGCCGCGTCCGTGGCGCGCCAGGAAAGCGACCTTGCGGCCTTCAAGCTCGCCGAGAACGAAAACGTCCGAGGGTGCGCCGAAGGGCGTTTCCACTCTCTCCTCATGAACGTTGGTGAATCCGGGCATGGAGTAAAGCCCGCTGCCGCCGATGATGCCGATTTCTGCGCTTGCCAAAGTGTGCTCCTTGTGAGAGTGAGCAGGGGCTAAAGCCCCTCATTGTTTTGCAATTCCCGGCACGATTGAAATCGTGCCCTGACACTTCGTGCCTCCCAGGACACGATTGCCGAAATCTACCGTTGATCGATCAGCCGGATGGATTCCATGAACACATCGCCGTCGATCGTCAAACTGTGCGCGCTGATCTTATCCATCGTGTCCTGCGCGGTGTGGTGATAGCTGTCGTTGGGCCCGTAGTCGAGATCAATAATGTCAATCGACGGCACGCCGCGCTCGACAAAGGCAAGGTGATCGTCCTCGACGTTCAACTCTTGCTGGAAAAAGTAGCGCTGGTCACCGAACTTCTTCGCCGCCTGCGCAACCAGATCGACGAGCCACGCGGTGGAGTGGGTTTCGCGCTGGATGTCGAGATCCTTGTCGCCGATCATGTCGGCGAGCATAAAGGCCTTGATGTGATTAAGGGTGCCGTCACGGCCCCACTTCGCAGCAAGATGACGGCTGCCGTAGGTAGAGTCGGAGCGCGACCACTGCTGGATGGCCTCTTCGCCGTCGAAGAAAACGAGCCACACGGAATAGCCGTCGAGTTTTCCGCCGTGGGCGGACTGGGCGCGGAGCTCATCGGCGATGGTCATCAACAGGCCGGTGGTGGACGCGCCGTCGTTGGCGCCAACGAAGTTGATCGTACGCAGCGGGTAGTTGGTTTCGTAGTGCGTGCCGAGCACGATGACGCCGGGCTTGGTGCCGGCAAAACGCACGATGAAGTTGCACATGGGCACGGGGCCGATGGGTGTATCGGCGGTGAAGGTGTCTTCTTCAAGCTGGTCGTGGGTGTGGAGGAAATGCGCGCGGAGGAACTCCTCAGCTTTAACGTGGCCGGGGCCGGTGGGCCAGCGCGGACCGATGGCGGCAAACTCGCGCGCGTATTCGTAGGCTTTGGCACCGTCGAAATGCTGAGCGGACGCGACCAAGGGCGCGAAAAGGGCGAGCGCGACGAGGAAGGTTGAGGTTCGTGTTCTCCCGCATCTCAGAATCGATATGCGGGGCACCCCTGCTCGTGCCACCACTCTCATCCAAGACCAGGGAAAGGAGGACTTCAACTCGCGGCCTCCTTTTTCTTCCTGCGCGAGGGGTGCACCCACCAGGCAACGGCAATGCCGATGAGATAAAGAGCCAGCAACGGCGTTGCGTAGATGCACATGCTCACGGGATCCGGCATCGGGCAAATGACGCCCGCCACAAGGAAGATCGCCAGGATCGCATAGCGGAAGTTCTTCCACAGGAATTTGGGGCTCACGATGCCAAAAAGGGCCAGAAAGAAAATAAGGATGGGCAGCTCAAAGCTGATTCCCAAGCCGAGGATGATCGACAGGAAAAAGCCCGTATACTCTTCGATGCTGATGACGGCGGTGAACTTCTTGCCAAAGTCGTCGAGCATAATATGCACGGCGCTGGGCAGCACCCAGAAGTAGCCGAAGTAGGCGCCGGTCAAAAACAGTCCCACTGTGGCGGCCATGAAGGGAACGACGAAGCGCCTTTCCTTCTGGTAAAGTCCCGGCGCAATGAAGAGCCACACCTGGTAA
>JBEKEP010000146.1:0-11386 GCA_050013775.1 Occallatibacter sp.
ATACAGTCGCGGACCAGTGGGATGGCGCCTTCCCTGACATCCGCATCATCCACGTCGATACGAAGTAGATCTTCTCCGTCCTTACCCGGTAGAAACTACCAAAGCGTGCAAAATTTACGCTGCGGCCGGGGTGTTTCTGGCGCGGAATGTGCGCGGCCGCCAGGCCAGTCTCGCGCGTAAAGCTTTCATCTTAAACAATTTAAGTATTCCGGTTTGCCATGTGCCTCCTTTGGCAATGGCCTTGCTCTTTATCAGGGCGAGTACGCGAAAGCGCTGAACTCGTGGCAGCTTCCAGCCACGGGGAACTCAAAGGGGGCAGCAATGCAAAGTTCAAGTCGTTTTTCATTCCCGCGCCACGTCGCAGTTTTTGCGCTGGCATCCGCAATGGCAATTCCGGTCTGGGCGCAAACGCAGTCGCCCGCAACAGATTCCCAGAGCATGCCCGCTTCGGCCGCGCAGCAGCCCTCCACCACGGTAGACCATCCGTTAAGTCAGCCGAAGGAAGGGTTCTGGGGCCGCGTCAACCCCTTCGCCAGCAAGAAGTGGGTGAGACGGCAAACCGATCCAATCAACGACCGGCTGACAGAACTCGATGATGTGAATGCCCGGAATGCGCGCGACATTAAGGACGTGGATGCGCGGGCGCAAGCCGGTATCCAGAAAGCGCAGGCCACAGGCGATCAGGCGAACCAGACCGCAAATGCGGCCAACCAGCAGGCGCTGAATGCCAGCAACACCGCGCAGCAGACTTCAGGTCACGTTGACCAGTTGAACTCTACGGTCAACGGCCTCGACCAGTACAAGCAGGTCACTGACCTGGAGATCAAGTTCCACGGTGGGAGCCCAGTGCTCTCAGCCGATGCGCGCGCCGAGTTGGATCAGATCGCGGCCAACCTGACTGGCCGCGATGGATACATCCTGGAGATGGAAGCGCACTCGCCTGGCGCGGGCAGCGTCGGCATCTCGAACTCACAGCGCCTGGCTGAATCGGTCGAGCGCTACCTAGTCTCAGAACACCAGATTCCCGTCTACCGCATGCACTTTGTGGCCCTCGGCAACGTCCAGACGGCGTCGACCGACAATCCGGATCAAAAGCCGGAGCGCGTGAGGACCAGCAGCGTGCATGTGATGTTGATGGAAAACAGTTTGGCGGCCCGGGCAGAAGCGTCCCCCCAAAACGCTCCTGCTGCAGCCGGCTCGGAGCAGCCGTAAAATCGCGGTCATCCTCCCCCGAGGCCCTGCTCCTTAAGCCAACGGCCACCCCGCCGTAAGGCCGCCAACCAAGCTCTCGCAACGCGAGAGAACCAAGGCAACTTGGCCCCCGTTTCGACGGGGGCCGTTTTTTTGTCTGCGCACGGCCAGGCCGGCCAAAGTGACGCAGATCCGGCATAACGGAGTCGACGTCACGCTACAATGCTTGCATCGCATGCAGAGAGGCCCTTATGCAGATTTCGTTGCGCAGAATTCTTCTCGCGTTGGTGGCTTTAGCCTTTGTAGCCGGGATCTCGCATCCCCTCGCGGCGCAGGGCGCGCCCACACAAACGGCCGCCGGTCAGCCGTACACCATCGAGTACTACTACAAGTGCCAGTGGGGTCATCAGCAGGAGTTTCTCGATCTGTTCTTGAAGAACCATTGGCCCCTGCTCAAGAAGATCCAAACGACGGGGCGCATCCTGTCGCTCAAGATCGAGTCGCCGGCCTACCACACTACCGAGGACGGGCGCTGGGACTATCGCGTCACCATCGTCTACAAGAACTCAACCGTGGCCACGAGCACCAACCCTGATGAAGATGCGTTCATCAAGGCGCTGTGGCCCGACCAGGAAACATACAAGAAAGAAGAGCAGCGGCGGTTTGAGATCTTGCTCGGGCACTGGGATTTGCCGATATCGGATGTGACGCCGCAGTGACAGTGGGTGGTGGGTAGCGATCAGTGGGCGGGTGCGTAGTATCCGGAGCGAACGTCAATCGTGAGGCTTCGTGCTGAATCGGAACTGCCCACGTATATGTTGTGGAATGATCCATTGTGCTTGAGCTCTACGGGCCTGTAGACCAACCAGTATCGATCGCGAAGGTCGGACCCGATGATGTTAAGGTCCTTTTCGATTTCTGCCGTTGTGTCGTCCAATAGGAAGGTTCGCCCTCCGGTTTCAGAACTCAGCTGAGACAGGTTCCTCGGGCCTGAGGAACCGCTTTCGGCGAATCGCGGCCGAAACGCGTAAATGGCAGTATCCGCGGCCTGGCACATATCGACTGCTCTCCTCAGATCGACATGGCTCGCGTTATCCTCGCCGTCCGTAAACAGCAGAATGAAGTTGCCACTTACGGGCTTTTCCGTCTTGCCGAATTGATATAAACACGCACTATAGATCGTGTCGAAAAGCGCCGTGCCGCCAAGTGGATTTGCGCTGCTAGCGGTGGCTTCGCCGACACCAATGGCAAGAGCGTGCTCGTCGCCAGTCCACGGTTGGATGACGTGCGAGACGTAACCGAACCCCTCGATGAACGCGCGATCAGTCTGGGGCCTCATTAGCCGTGCCACGTATTGGTTCGCTATGGCCCTATCGCGAGCGACCCACTTCTCCATTGAATCGCTGGTATCCATCAGGATGCCGGCCCTGGTCGGCGTGTCCCGCAGGCACTCAAAGACGAGAATTTTTCCCGGAGCCTTGTAGTTGTCATATACGGTCAGATCGTTCAGCTTGAGGTCAGCTACAGGCAATCCCTGTGCATCTGCCGCATGAAAGGTGAGGTTCACCTCGTCAACGGGGGCGTAGAGATTTGGCTGAGGGTCGTTTGAGGTCGCGCCGGCATGGGTTTGCGCTCTAACGCCTTGGACGCCGGCAGAGAACTCGAAAAAGACGAGACAGCAGATGATTCCAAGGAGGCGCATCGCTTAGCAGATTGGAAGAGTATAGCCCACTCTTAATCGTCGCGCTGGCGCCACTGGCGGACCAGGTCGGCGGCGGCTTCGGGCCAGGTGGGAAATTCAAACTGAAAGCCGGCGTCGAGAAGCCGGCCGGGAACGACGTAGCGGCTCTTAAGAACCAGCTCCGGCTCCGTGCGCAGAAAGAACATGCCGATGGCCAGCAGCGCGGCGGGCGCGGGCAAGCCGTTCGGCATCCCCCATGCCTCGCGCAACTCGGCCATGAACTCGCGATTGGACAGCGGGTTGGGCGCGCAGAGATTCACGGGGCCATCAATTTCGTCATGATCCATTAAGAACTCGAGTGCCCGCGCGTAGTCGGTCTCGTGCATCCAGGAAACCATCTGGCGGCCGTTGCCCTGCGTGCCGCCCAGGCCGGCGCGGACGAGATGAGAGAGGCTCGCGAAGACGCTGCCGGGCGCGGGGCTGAAGACCAGCGCCGTGCGCAATGCAATTTTGCGCGTGCGCGGCGTTGCCGTGCCGAAGAACGCAGACTCCCAATCCTTGACCAACTGCACGGTCCAATTCCATTTTTCGGGTGCGCGGCGGCGCTTTGAGATGGGCTCGTTACCGCCGATCTCGCCGGTGGCCTCGTCCATCGCTTTGTCGAGCGAGTGCCGGTAGATGGTTGCGGTCGATGCATTCATCCACAGGCGCGGCGGATTTGCGAGGCAGGCGAAGGCTTGGTGGAGCAGGCGCGTGGGGCCGACGCGCGAATCGTGCAGTTCGCGGCGGTTGCGCGCTGTATAGCGGCAGTTAATGCTGCGGCCGGAGAGATGAATACAGACGTCGGCGGCTTCGAGCGTTTCTACCCACGGGCCGAGCGTTTGGCCGTCCCAATGCACCGTGGTCCAGGGTGCAGTGTAGGGGCCGCGCGTAAGCACCGTGACGTGATGGCCGCGCTCCTGAAAGAACCGCGCCAGCATGCGGCCTACCTGGCCGCTGCCGCCGGGAAGCACGATGCGCTTGGGACGGCCGACATGTTCGCCGGAATCGCTCATGGAATCAGCCTACAGCGGCAGGAGTGAGTGCCTGCGTCCATTCCGCAGCGGTGTCGACCAGAACGTCGGGAGGGGTATCCACGAGTGTGTGTGGACCGAAGCCAAAGGTGCATCCCAGGGACCATGCTCCGGCGTTGCGCGCGGTCTCGACGTCCACCCGGCTGTCGCCGACCATCACGGTTTCTTCGGGGCGCGCGCCGGTTTCTTCCATCAACGAGCGCAGGCCCAGTGGATCGGGCTTCTTCAAGGGAAAGCTGTCGCCACCGTAAATATGGAGGAAGTAATCGGCCAGGCCGAGCCCTTCGCAGATGCCGCGAGCCGGACGCACCGGCTTGTTGGTCAGTACCGCCATAATGCGAGAGGGACCGCTCGGCGCGTCGTGCAACTCGTGCAGTGCCTTCAGCGCATCGAGAACGCCGTCGTATGCATAGGTGAAATCCAGTTTGTGCTCGCGATAATACTGCAGGAAGAATGCATAGGCCTTGTTGAACAGATCATCGTCCACCTGGTCGATGGCGCAGCTCGAGGCCATGGCCAGCGCGCGCCGCATGAGCAAAGGCGCGCCGTTGCCGACAAATCCGGCGATGGCGGGATCGGGCAGCGGGCCGAGGCCGAATGCCTGGAGTGCGGCATTCACACTGTTGCACAAGTCCTGCGCCGAGTCGATCAGGGTGCCATCGAGATCGAAGACGAGCAACTTCAATTGCGCCGCGGGGATGGGATGAAAAACGCGGATCATGTCTCCAGTGTAATGGGGCCGGAGGATTCATTTAAACTTGGGCTTCGGAGGCGTGGAAGGGAGATTCCGATTTTGAACAAGCGATTCACCATCCTGGCAGCGCAATTCGTGCTTTTGTTTGGGACGGGCTGGCTCGCCGCGCAGCAATCGCCGCGACGGGCATTCAGCAGCGACGCGCAAGCGGAGCGCATTCCCAACCTGGACACGCTCAAGAAGGAGCTTCGACAATATCACGACTGCACCTGCACTTGCGGCTGTCTGGCGCACGACCAGGATGTGCAGGCGGATCGGGCCATCGCTTTTCTACGCGAGCGCGCCGCGCATCGCCACGCGCAGGAAAAGCTGGCGCTTATTCTCGACATCGACGAGACCACGCTGTCGAATTATCAGGAAGAAGTTGGCGCCGACTTCGCCTACAACAAGCCGGTTTTCGATGCATGGGTCGATACCGCGCAGGCGCCGGCGATTGCCGGCACACTGCGGCTTTACAAGGAAGCGAAGCGGCTGGGCGTGAGCATCCTCTTCATCACCGGCCGTGACGAGGCAGAGCGCCCCGCCACGGAGCGCAACCTGCGAGCGCAGGGATTCGACAATTGGCAGGAGCTTGTGATGCGCCCAGCCGATCATGGAACGCAGAGCATCGGCGAATTCAAGCAAGTGGCCCGCAGCCAGATGATCGCCAAGGGTTACGCACTGGCGCTGAACGTCGGCGACCAGTGGAGTGACTTGAAGGGCAAACCGGAAGCCGAATTCTCGGTGAAGTATCCCGATCCCTACTATTTCATTCCGTAGCGACGATCTAGTGAATGTGAATGCTGCCGGAGCCTGTCTGGATGCGCACCGTGGGCCCGCCGCCGCCGACCTTGCCTGCCAGGTGGTGGTGTTCCATCGATCCCTGCATCGCAATCTCGCGATCGCTGTGAATGCTGCCGGAGCCGGTATCGGCATCGAGCGTGAATGCCGCACTGCCAGTCCAGATCTCAATGCTCCCCAAGCCGGTTTGGAGCCGCCATAGCGCGGACGGCGTTCCACCAGCCTTGATCGTGCCCGAGCCAGTCTCCGCGTGCAGACCGCCATGCAGATTCCTGAGCTCGATGGAGCCTGAGCCCGTTTCCGCTTTCACATCACCGATCCCCACCTGCTCGGCGTAAATGCCCCCTGACCCGGTCTCGACCGAGAATCCGCCCTGCAATCCCGTGGCATGAATAGAGCCTGAGCCTGTGTTGAGTTTTGCATTGGCGCCCACGCCGTCGTCGGTCAGGTTGCCCGAGCCGGTCGCGGCATTCAGAAACGCGTCAGCCGGGACCTGGATGTCGTAGTCGATGCTGATATTGTGGAGATTTTCGTGACCGGTTCCGATGCGCACAATGTTGCCGGTCTGCTCGACAGGCGGATGGTCTGCGATCTGGTGCACCTGCCCGTCGTTGGCGCCCCAGTTCGACTTGACGTGACCAAAGATGTGGACGCGGCCGGCAGGTCCGCTGGTGAGATGAATGTAGCCGGAGCCGGTTTGCACGGTCAGGTCTACTCTGCCGCTGACCGTGAGGTCGCGCTGAAAAGTCGCTTCCTCGGCCCGTGCCGGAGCTGCCGCAAGTGCCGCCAAAGTGACCAGAAACGCCGTTCCCAAAAGAAAGCTTTTCATTACGCTCCTCATCTGGCCTCAGGATACGTTGTTTGACCCTGTCGGGTTCCAGGATTGCTGGGCATCGACTGGGGCGCCTGGCCTCTGCTGCCGGATCCACCATCCAATGCTATCCTCACAGCCAGATGCACGGTTTTCTGCTGTTCAAACCCGTGACGGTGGCCCTGCTGATCCTGGCCAACGCCTATTTTGTGGCGGCTGAGTTCGCGCTGGTGTCCATCCGCGAGACACGTGTGGAACAGCTGCTGGAGGCGCGGGTTCCGGGAGCGCGCGCGGTACGGCGGCTGCAGCGCAACCTCGACGATCTTCTACCCGCCGTGCAGCTGGGCGTGACGTTGTGTTCGCTGGCGCTGGGCTGGCTGGGCGAGCCGCTGGCTGCGCAGTTTCTTGGCAGGTGGATCGGCTTACTGCCGCACGCGCAGGTTTATGGCAGCGTGGCCGCCCTGGTGCTCGGCTTCGCCCTGATCACTTATTTTCACGTGGTCGCCGGCGAACTGGTGCCCAAGGCGCTGGCCCTGCGGCGCGGCGAAGCACTGGCCGTGGCCGTGGCGCCGCCCATGCTGGTGTTTATGGCCGTCACCCGCCCTGCGGTGCGGCTGCTCAGCCGATCGGCATCGCTCATCTTGCGCGGGTTCGATATCCCCAAGACGGAACGCGCCGCATCCATCCACTCTGCTGAAGAGCTGAAGCTGATTGCCACCGCGGCGCGGCGACTGGGCGTGATCCCCGAGTTTCAGGAGGTGCTCGTGCACCGCGCTCTCGAGCTCAGCGACGTGCCGGTACGCGAGATCATGACTCCGCGGCAGAAGATCTTCTCGTTGCCCTCCAACATGCTGTTTGAGGAGGGGCTCGCGCGGGTTCTTGCGCGCAATCATTCGCGCATTCCTGTCTACGACGAGACGCGCGGGGCCGAGCATATTGTGGGCGCGGTGTACGCGCGCGATCTGTCGCGGCTGTTTTATCAGCGCGCGACTACATCTTCCGCCGCGACGCCACCGGCGGAGGTTCGCCTGGCGCAGATCATGCACGAAGTGCTGGTGGTGCCGGAAAGCAAATCCGCGCTTGAGTTGCTGCGCGATTTCAAGCAAAACCGCCGCCATCTCGCCATCGTGGTGGATGAGTACGGCTCCACGGCGGGGCTGGTGACTGCGGAAGATGCGATCGAACAGCTCGCGGGCGAGCTTGAGGACGAATTCGATGCGCCTTCGCTTGCGGTTTTGGGCAGCGCCGGAGGCGCGATCCTGATGGATGGAAGCGTGAATCTGCGCGACCTGGAGACGCAGTTGCACTGGAGCCTGCCCCGCGACGGCGGCGTGGAAACGCTGGCCGGTTTCGTGCTGGCACGCCTCGGACACATTCCCCATCCCGGTGAATCGGTGGAGTATGAGGACCGGCGGCTGACAGTTGTAGAGATGGATGCGCGGCGCATCGCAAAAATCCGCGTCGAGACCGTGGAGAATGCGGCTCCAGAGGCCGAATAAGGTCCGATTCCGGTTCCGGGCTGTGGAATGTTGGACATTGCGGCGAGTGAGCGATAACTTGAGAATTGAATAGGTTTCTGCACGATGGCTTCCCCAATCAGCTCGCGGACATTTGGAGTTCTTCCCGACGGTCAGACGGTCGAGGCGTGGATGCTCGCCGGTCGTGGCGGCCTGGTGCTCGAAGCCATTACGTATGGCGGCATTGTCACGCGGATCTTGGCGCCGGACCGGAACGGAAACGCGGGCGACGTCGTGCTGGGATTCAACGACCTCGGCTCATACCTCAACGGCCACCCGTATTTCGGCGCCATCACGGGCCGCGTGGCAGGCCGCATTTCCGACGCCGCCTTCACGCTCGATGGCAACACCTACCGTCTGGCTCGCAACGATTCGCCCAACCATTTGCATGGCGGCATTGAAGGATTCGACAAGCGCCTTTGGAAGGCGCGGCCGGTCGATCGCGAAGATGGCGCGCCCTCGTTGAGGCTCAGTTATGATAGCCCTGATGGCGAGGAGGGCTACCCCGGAAATGTGCGGGTCGCGGTGACGTATACGGTGACCAATCAAAATGCGTTTATGATCGAAACCGAAGCAGTGAGCGATCGAACCACGCCTCTGAGCATGACCCATCACTCTTATTTCAACCTGGCCGGCGAGTCCTCGGGCTCGATTGCGGATCACCGGCTGGAGATTTTTGCGAGCGAGTTTGTTCCTGTGGATGAACATCTGACTGCGACGGGCCGGCTGGAACCGACTTCCCTCCACGGCAGCGTTTTTCAGACGCCGCGCCGGGTTGGCGACGTGATAGGCCAGCTCTACCAGGGTCACGGCGATTTGTACGCGCTACCCAAACGAAACGGAAGCGAAATGCGGATGGCCGCGCGCCTTGAAGATCCTGAGAGCGGGCGCGTGATGACGGTGTCGACCACGGAAGGCTATCTGCAGCTATACACCGGCAGCCATCTGAACTGCTCGACCAAGGGCAAATCAGGTGTCGCGTACGCGCGCCACGCGGGAATCTGCCTGGAGTGCGAAGGTTATCCCGACGCCGCAAATGCCGCGCGCCGCAACAACATTCTTTTGCAGCCCGGGCAAACTCAACGCCATACGACGGCGTACGCATTTTCGGTCCGCTCCGCAAACGCGGCAAGAAATGACAAGTCCGCGCGCAGCGCGTCTGAAAGCCATCATGAAGGAACGAGCCACCAATGAGCCACAACGCAGCAGTTCTTGAGCAACCCGCGCCCACGCTTGATTACAGTTTGACGGGCGTGAATGCCTCACTGGCCATCGAGAAAGGGCTCGCCGAAGCCGATTGGTATCAATGCGCGGTTCCGCGGGAAACCATGCGCGAACTGCTGGTGCGGCGCAATGGACCTGCGATTCGCGACACCATTCTCTGGTTTGTGCTGATCATCGGCTCGGGGTACGCAACATGGCGGCTGTGGGGCACGTGGTGGGTGATCCTGCCCTACATGATCTATGCCGTGCTCTACGGCACCAGTTCCGATTCACGCTGGCACGAATGCGGCCACGGAACTGCGTTCCGGACGGACTGGATGAATATCGCGATTTACGAATTAGCCTCATTCATGGTGATGCGTGAATCGGTGCTCTGGCGCTGGAGCCACAATCGCCACCACAGCGACACCATCATTGTGGGGCGCGACCCCGAGATTCAAATTCCCAGGCCGCCGGATATCTTCGGACTGTTTCTGAGCCTTTTTGCTGTGGGCGTCTATCGCATCCATTTCACGAGCCTGATCCGGCACGCACTGGGACGCATCCCCGAAGGCGAACGAAGCTTCATTCCCGAAACCGAATTCCACAAGGTCTATCGCAACGCGCGGCTCTATCTGGCAATTTACGCCGTGGCCATCGCCGCCGCGATCTTTTGGCACAGTTGGATTCCGATCTTCCTGTTCGTGCTGCCGCAATTCTTTGGCACGTGGCTCATGATCATCCAAAACACTCCGCAGCACGCCGGGCTGGCGGAGAATGTCCTCGACCATCGCCTCAATTGCCGCACCGTCTACATGAATCCAATCAGCCGGTACATCTACTGGAGCATGAATTACCACGTAGAACACCACATGTTCCCGCTAGTGCCGTATCACGCACTTTCCAAATTGCACAAGGTGGTCAAAAGTGACTGCCCGCCGCCCTATCCTTCCATCCTTTCAGCATGGCGCGAGATTCTACCAACGGTCCTGCGCCAGCGGAAGGACCCGGCGTATCACGTGAAGCGCCGGCTGCCCGAGCCCAAGGCGCGTACGCGCGAAGCCTGCTTTGCGTCGGAAGCGCAGCCCAATGCCGCTGGATGCGTGGCTGTCTGCGCGGCGGCCGACCTGCGGCGCGCCGATGCAGTTCGCTTCGATCACGCCAGAAAGACCTACGCCGTCTACCGCGATGAGGAGGGCCAACTCTATGCGACCGATGGCCTTTGCACCCACGGCAATACGCACCTTTCCGACGGCCTGGTGATTGGCGGCATCATTGAGTGCCCCAAGCATAACGGGCGTTTCCATCTTGCGGATGGCTCACCGGCGCGAGCGCCGATTTGCCGCGGTCTCGCCACTTACCCGGTGACTGAACGCGACGGCAGGATTCTTATCGACGTGCTTCATGCCGGCGGCGTGGGAGCGCGTGCGCATACAGCGTTCAAGTTTCGCGTGGTGAGTAACCGGAGTGTAGCGACCTTCATCAAGGAACTTGTACTGGAGCCGGAGGACGCGGCTTGTGCTATCGGCTTCGCACCGGGCGATTATCTGCAACTCGACATCCCCGCCTACGATTCGATTCGTTTTAGTGATTTCGACATTCCCGAGCCATACGCTTCGGTGTGGAAACAGCAGCACGTCTTCGATCTGTTGGCGCACAACCCTGTGCCCGGCCGCCGCAACAACTATTCGCTGGCCGGCAATCCCAAGACGGAGCGGCAGTTGCGCTTCAATGTCCGCATCGCCACGCCGCCGCCGGGACAGGATTGCGCACCCGGCGCGGGCTCAAGCTACGTATTCAGCTTGAAACCGGGCGATTCAGTCACAGCCATCGGCCCCTTCGGCGACTTCCACATCAAGCCCACAAAACACGAGATGGTTTATATCGGCGGCGGCGCGGGCATGGCTCCCTTGCGCGCGCACCTTTCGCATCTGCTGGAATCCGAGCAGAGCGCACGCAAGATCAGCTACTGGTACGGGGCACGCTCGCGCCAGGAGATTTTCTACGAAGAGTATTTCCGCGGTCTCGAAGCAAACCATCCGAATTTTTCCTTTCATCTCGCACTCTCGTCGCCGCTGCCCGGCGACGAATGGACGGGGCACGAGGGATTCATCCACCAGGTGGTGCTGGAAAAGTATCTCCGCGATCACCCGCATCCGGAATCCGCCGAGTATTACCTGTGCGGCCCACCGCAAATGATCAAGGCCTGCACGCGGATGCTCGAGTCAATTGGAGTTTCGGCACGGCAGATCGCTTACGATGAGTTCTAACTATGCCTTCATCCAGCACAAGCACGACCGATAACTTACGCGATCCGCGCCTGCGGGTCTTCATGAACCTCCAGTCTTTCGACGACATGCCGCAACAGTCGGGCGG
>JBEKEP010000147.1:0-11376 GCA_050013775.1 Occallatibacter sp.
ACATCTATGCATCCGGGCAGTTAGTCAGCGGGGTCGGATTTTCATCGAGTTCGGGAGATGTGTCCAGTTTTACCGCAACGCTGAACAGCCAGACTCTGATCCAGGGCCAGAACTACATCACGGTTCAGTTCCCCGGCGACAACAACTACAATCCCTCCTCGGCAATACTCAGCACGGCCGTGTCCAGCCCGCTTTCCGACTTCACGCTGATTCCGGCGACGACGATCGTTCCGATCAACGTGGGTGGGGGGGCCAGCAGCGGGACGGATACCATCAACGTGGCATCGTTGAATGGCTTCAGCGGCGCTGTCAATCTCACATGCCAGGCGGCTTCGGGTGTGACTTGCTGGATTTCGCCCTCTGCGCCAAGCCTGAGCGGCGGTGGAAGCTCGACCGCAATCCTCACCATTGCCGCCACCGCAGGTACGCCCAACCTGAGTTATAACGTGCTAGTCACCGGAACGGACTCTACCGGAAAGTACGTCCACACGCTGGGCATTGAGGCGGTGGTGAGCAGTTCATCGGTGACGGCGAGCTTCGGCCTGAGCGCCAGCCCGGCCAGTCTCTCACTCGCGCCAGGGGCCACAACCGGCAACACCTCGACCATCACCGTGTCGCCGGTCGGAGCGTTCACCGCGACCGTGGATCTGAGCTGCGCGATCACCGGTCCGCCCATTCCTCCGGGCGGTACAGCGCCCACTTGCGCCATGGCTCAGCCTTCGGTGGCTTCCGGATCGGGCACGGACGGGATGACCGTGACCACCGCCACGACCGACTATCCGGCAACCTACACAGCGACGGTGACTGGGACCTCGGGAACGCTGCCCTCGCAGACGACGACGGTGAGCGTGACGATCACTGCGGCTGCGCCGGGTGTCTACACCGTGGCGGCAAGCTCGCCGGCCGGAATTTCCCCTGGAAGCACGGCGACTTCAACTGTCACGGTTGCTTCAACCACCGGCTACGCGGGCACTGTCACTATCGCCTGCGCACTCACCGCGTCTCCAACCGGAGCAACGGACGTGCCCACTTGTTCAGGCGGCGCGGGAACCGTCGCGCTGAGTTCCTCCACGACGACAGGAACGACGACCGTAACAGTGTCCACAACCGGGTCAAGCGCCGAGCTGGTCTATCCCCGCATCGGCGGCAAGGGGAGCGGATGGGCAGGCGCGGGCGGCGGAGCGCTGCTGGCCGTGCTGGTCCTGCTCTGGATTCCGGCGCGGCGGCGCAATTTGCTGTCGATGCTGGGCGTGGTGATCCTCATGGCCGCGCTGGGTAGCCTGGTTGCCTGCGGTGGCGGTGGCGGGGGCGGAGGAGGCGGTGGTGGTGGAGGTGGCGGCAGCACAGGAACCACCTCTGGAACTTATACCTTCACCGTAACTGCGACAGGAAGCCCTGCACAGAGCACGGGAAATACAACCACATTCACCGTGACCGTGAATTAGAACGGCGAAGAACACGCAGCGCAAAGGCCCTTCCATTGAGAAGGGCCTTTGCATTTTTGCCGCTACACGAATTGCTACTTGGCGATCTTGTCCAGGTCGAGGTTGAGGTCGAGGACGTTGACGCGCGGCTCGCCGAGCACGCCAAGTTGCCGCCCGGTAATGTGCCCGTCGATCAACTGGCGGATGCGTTCCTCGGAAACTCCGCGGGCCTTGGCCACGCGCGGAGCCTGGAAGTACGCAGCGTCTGGCGTGATGTCCGGATCGAGTCCGGAGCCGGAGGTGGTGACCAGGTCGATGGGCACGGGATGGCCGGGGTTCTCCTGGGAAAGCTTGTCGATGGAGCCCTGAATGCGGTCGACTAGCGTCTTGTTCGATTGCGCCAGGTTGGAGCCGCCCGACGAAGTTGCGTCGTATCCGTTGCCGGCCGACGAAGGCCGCGGATGAAAATATTGGTCCGAGGTGAAGCTCTGGGCCAGCAGCTCCGAGCCGATGACCTGGCCGTCTTTGAGGATCAGGCTGCCGGCGGCCTTGCGCGGAAACACGGCCTCGGCGATGCCGGTGACGAGGAGCGGATAGCCGAGTCCCAGCAGAATGGTCGTAACGATGGTGAAGCGGATTGAGGTTCTCCACACGGAGTGCTTCGCCGATACAGTTGTAGGTGCGGGAACGGGAGACAGAGAGGAATGCACGGAGGATCTCCTTTAAACTCGGCCGCAGGGGCTAAAGCCCCCTATTTCCTTTTGCGGCTGCTTTCGGCACGACTAAAGTCATGCCCTGTTACAAAGCCTGGTAGGTGGTGTACCAACCTTCACAGTGTTTGCGAAGGATGGGAATCACTGTCATTTACGCCAGGTGCAGCGCCACCAGAAACATGTCGATGGCCTTGATGCCGATAAAAGGCACGAAAATCCCGCCCACGCCGTAGAGCAACAGGTTGTTGCGCAGCAGGATGTCTGCGGCCTTGGGCTCGTATTTGACGCCCTTCAGCGCCAGCGGGATGAGCGCAACGATGATGAGCGCGTTGAAGATGACGGCGGAAAGAATGGCTGAGTGCGCCGTGGCCAGATGCATGATGTTGAGCACTTTGAGCGCCGGGAAGACAGCCATGAACATGGCGGGGATGATGGCGAAATACTTGGCCACGTCGTTGGCGATGGAGAAGGTGGTGAGCGCGCCGCGGGTCATGAGCAACTGCTTGCCGATCTCCACAATCTCGATCAGCTTGGTGGGGTTGGAGTCGAGGTCGACCATGTTGCCGGCTTCCTTGGCCGCCTGGGTGCCCGAGTTCATGGCCACGCCCACGTCGGCCTGGGCCAGGGCCGGCGCGTCGTTGGTGCCGTCGCCGGTCATGGCTACCAGCTTGCCCTTGCCCTGCTCGCGCTTGATCAGGTCCATCTTGTCTTTGGGCTTGGCTTCGGCCAGGAAATCGTCGACGCCGGCTTCGCGCGCGATTACGGCCGCGGTCAGCGGATTGTCGCCGGTGATCATGATGGTGCGAATGCCCATGGCGCGGAGGCGCGCAAGGCGCTCCTTCAGGCCGCCCTTGACCACGTCCTTCAAATAAATGACGCCTAGAGCTGTGGAATTTTCGGCAACCACCAGAGGTGTACCTCCGAGGCGCGCAATTTCTTCCACATTTTCGCGAACTTTTTGCGGAAGCGCTGTGCCCTGCTCCTCGAGAAAGCGAGAGATGGCATCGACCGAACCCTTGCGGATGCGCGTGCCCGGCAAATTGACGCCGCTCATGCGGGTTTGCGCGGTAAAGGGCACAAACTCCGCGTGAATTCCACCCAGATCGCGGCCACGCAGGTTGTACTTCTCCTTGGCCAGCACCACAATCGAACGGCCTTCAGGAGTTTCGTCGGAGAGCGATGCCAGTTGCGCCGCATTGGCCAGCCGCTCCGGGCTCACGTCGGGCGCGGTCATGAATTCCACCGCCTGACGGTTGCCCAGGGTGATGGTTCCGGTCTTGTCGAGCAGCAGCGTGTTCACGTCGCCTGCGGCTTCCACAGCGCGACCGCTCATCGCCAGCACGTTGTATTGCACCAGGCGATCCATGCCGGCGATGCCGATGGCCGAAAGCAATCCGCCGATCGTGGTGGGAATGAGGCACACCAACAGCGAAACCAGGACGAATACGGTTTGCGGCGCGTGGGAGTAGATGGCGAAGGGCTGCAACGTGACTACCGCCAGCAGAAAGATGATCGTGAGGCCTGAGAGCAGAATGCTGAGTGCGATCTCGTTGGGAGTCTTCTGACGTGTAGCGCCTTCGACGAGCGCGATCATGCGATCGAGGAAGGTTTCGCCGGGATTGGATGTGATCTTCACCTTGATCCAATCCGACAACACCTTGGTGCCGCCGGTAACGGCCGAGCGGTCGCCGCCCGCTTCGCGAATCACGGGAGCCGACTCACCGGTAATTGCCGACTCGTCGACCGACGCCACGCCTTCGATCACTTCGCCGTCGCCGGCGATGTAGTGGCCGGCCGCGACGTAAATTACGTCTCCGGCGCGAAGCGATCCGCTGACGACTTCTTCAAAGCTGCCGTCGGCCCTGTAGCGCTTGGCGATGGTCTCGCCCTTGGCCTTGCGCAGCGTGTCGGCCTGCGCCTTGCCCCGGCCTTCAGCCATGGCTTCAGCGAAGTTGGCAAACAGCACCGTGAACCACAGCCACAGCGTGATCTGCAGGTTGAAGCCAAAGGTCTCACGATGATGTTGGTAGTTCACGACGAGCAGCGCCGAGGTGAGCACGCTGCCCACTTCCACCACGAACATCACCGGGTTCTTGACCATGCCACGCGGATCGAGCTTGCGCACACTGTCCACGATGGCCGGGCCAATGATCTTTGTATCCCAAATACTTATTTTTTCTGCCATGACAGTCCGTTTTGCCTTGTCCTGATGCGTTATCTCTTCGGGTTAGAACAGCGTTCCAGGGTGCGTGTGCAGCAGAAGATGTTCCAGAATCGGTCCCAGGCTCAGCGCCGGGAAGAACGTGAGCGCGCCGACGATGAGCACCACGCCGATGAGCAGCACGGTAAACAACGGAGTGTTGACCGGGAATGTGCCGGATGACGGTGGCACGCTCTTTTTCTGCGCCAGATTGCCGGCCAGCGCGAGCGCCGGGATCATCATGAGGAACCTACCGATGAGCATGTCGAACGCCATCGCGATGTTGTACCACCAGTTCGTTCCCAAGCCCGCGAAGGCCGATCCGTTGTTGCCCGCGCCTGAAACAAATGAGTACAGAACTTCGCTAAAGCCGTGCGGGCCGGGGTTGGCCATCACCGACTGACCGGCCGGCAGCAGTACAAAGATCGCCGCGAAAGTGAGGATGATGAACGGGAAGATGAGCGCATAAAGCATGGCCATCTTCACGTCGTAGGATTCGATCTTCTTGCCCAGGTATTCCGGCGTACGGCCGACCATCAGTCCGGCAATGAAGACCGCAATCACGATGTAAATCAACATGCCGTACATGCCGGAACCCACGCCGCCAAAGACCACTTCGCCGAGCATGATGTTGGCGAGCGGAATCATGCCGCCCAATGGCGTAAAGCTGTCGTGCATGCCGTTGACGGCGCCGCAACTGGCGTCGGTGGTGATGGTGGCGAAGAGTGCGCTCTCGGCGATGCCGTTGCGCACTTCCTTACCCTCCATGTTGCCGCCGGGCGCGGTTGCAGTGCGCGCCTGCGCGGCCCCTTGAATATCTGGATGCGGCTGCGCCTCAGCCCAATAGCACACCGCGAAGCCGGCGGCAAAAAGCAGATACATTGCGGCGAAGACGGCCCAGCCGTGGCCTCGCGAGCCAGTCATCTGGCCCAGCGTGTACGTAAGGCCGGCGCCGATGACAAAGATCGAAAGGATCTGAAAGAAGTTCGACAGAGGAGTGGGGTTCTCATAGGGGTGGGCGCTGTTGGCATTGAAGAAGCCGCCGCCGTTCGTGCCCAGCATTTTGATGGCTTCCTGCGAGGCCACAGGTCCCTGACCGATGGTTTGCGTAGCGCCTTCGACGGTATGCACGACGGTGTAGGGATGGAGATTCTGAGGCACCCCCTGCCAGACCAGCAGCAGAGCGTAAATAATGCAAGCCGGCGTGAGGATATAGAGCAACGTCCGTGTCATATCGACCCAGAAGTTACCGATGGTGTTCGACTGCGTGCGCTTGATGCCGCGGATCAGCGCCACGGCAACCACGATGCCTGCGGCAGCCGACCAGAAATTGTGCGTCGCCAGTCCGACCATCTCAGTCAGGTAGCTCATGGTCGATTCGGGCGCGTAGAACTGCCAGTTGGTATTGGTCGTGAAGCTCGCCGCGGTATTGAAAGCAAGATCGGGCCCCACGGCGGCGAGATGCTGCGGATTGGCCCAACCCTGGACAAATCCCTGCAGGCGCTCAATTCCATAGGTGAGAACGAGCGAAGCGGCGGAGAAGCCCAGCATGGCGAAGGTGTACTCGCGCCAGTTCATCTCTTTGTCCGCGTGGACACCGCAGAGCTTGTAGATGATCCGCTCGATAGGCCGAAGCACCGGGTCAAGCCAGGTGCGCTCGCCCTCCAGAACGCGCGTCAGATAGATGCCGACCGGGCGAACCGTGGCAAGCAGAATGACAGAATAGATGGCGAATTGCAGCCAGCCATTTACGGACATATCAGAATTTCTCCGGGAATAGCAGCGTGAGTGTGAGATAAACCAGCAGCAGAACCGAAAGCACCAGCGCAGTCGCAGAAATCCATTCGATGTGCATGGGCTACCTCAACTTTTCGCACGCCTTGACGTAGAGAAACGCCAGGGCGAAAAAAAACACGGTGAACAGCAGCATGACTACGTCTTGCATGCGGGAACTCCAAGTTCCTGCCGGCACGGTGCCGGCGGGGTTGCTAAAACTAAATTGCGTTCGTTGTGCGCTGGTTCCGCCGGAGCGGGCAAACAAATTCGCGCGACGATGCGGTCCCGATCTCGCCAAACGGCTGACCCGAGACTCATTCTGCCTTCCGACAGCTTTGAGTATCGAAAAGAATTCCTAAAGAAACCGTAAGGATTGGAGCCGTGCGGCGGTAAGCCACGAAAAATCAGCAAGCGCAGGGCGCGCCTTGCCTCGCAATGCGATACGCGCAGTGTGCCCAACTACTCTTCATTGCCGGTCCAGCCCTCGGGAATGAACCGGTAACCCACCCAGGGCTCGGTCTGAATATATTGGCGGCCGGTCTGGGTCTCTAGTTTCTTGCGCAATTGACCGACAAAGACGCGAAGATACTCCGGCTGGTGGGCCGATTGCGCGCCCCAGACGGCGGTGAGCAGAGCGCGGTGCGTCATCACCTTGCCCGAGTTGCGGGCAAGGTGCAGCAGCAGTTCGAACTCTTTGGGCGTAAGGTGGATGGGCTTGCCCTGCACGGTAATGCTGTGCGCCTGGGAGTCCACCACAAAGTCCCCTACCTCGAGGGCAGCCGTGGTGCGCTCGGGAGCGCGCCGCAGATGCGCCCGCACACGCGCCTGCAATTCCTGAATGCTGAATGGCTTGGTCACGTAGTCGTCGGCTCCGGCGTCGAGCGCTTCCACCTTCGACCGCTCGTGCTCACGGACCGACAGGACAAGGACCGGCGTGTCGCCCCGGGTGCGAATGATGCGGCAGACGTCTACCCCGCTCATTCCCGGCATCATCAGGTCGGTAATCACCAGGTCGGGCGCCCAGTCGCGGAATACCCGCAATCCCTCCTCGGGATCGTTGGCTGTGCGCACGTCGTAACCCTGTGCAGAGAGCGCGGCGCGTAGTACACGCGTAATCTGCGATTCGTCGTCGATTACCAGAATTCGTCCAGGCATGGTCTTTCTTCTTTCCCACGAAGATTACATCATTGCGCCATGCCATTTCACAAACTACGTGGGAAGATTATGATTCCCGAGGGGAAACCGATGCACGTACGCGACTATTCCGGACATATTCTTCGCTGGTTCCTGGCCACCGCCGCAGCCATGCTCACGACATTTCTGCTGGTTTGGCTGGGCGCCAACTCCACCACCGCAGGAATGGTCTTTCTGGTGCTCGTGGTGTGGTCGGCGAGCCAGGCTGGGATCGCGCTTTCGCTTTATATGGCGGCTGTGTGCGCTCTCTCCTTCGATTATTATTTTTTGCCTCCCATCCACACTCTTCGGTTGATCGGGGCGCAGGCCTGGGTGGAGATGATTTCCTTCGCGCTGGGTTGCGTCGTTGTCAGCAGACTGGCGGAGCGCGCGCGGCAACAGGCCATGCAGGCAGAACAACGGCAGGCGGACGTGAGCCGGCTGTATGCCCTGAGCCAGGAGATGATGCTCGCTGAGGATGCCGACCGGCTGATCCGCAAGCTGCCCGGCCTAATCGACCGCATCTTTGCGCTCGACGGCGTCATTCTGTACGTTTGCGAACACGACCGCTTTTATTCTTCGAGCGGCGAGGCTCCAGCCAGTATCCGTGCACATATGCACGCCTTGACGGAAGGATTGAGCCCTACGCTGGTTCCACTTTCCGGCTACCATTCAACTTCGCTGACGCTCGGAATGAGATCTGTGGGCGCGCTGGCGTGGCGGCCGCAGTCGCTTTCCCGCGAAGTTTCCGCGGCCATCTCGGCCCAGGTTTCGATTGCGGTGGCGCGTTCTATTGCGATAGAGACTACGGCCCGCGTGGAAGCGGCCCGCGAAGGCGAGCGGTTGCGTACGGCGCTCATCGATTCACTCACCCACGAACTGCGCACGCCGCTGACCTCCATTCGCGCCGCTTCCACAACTCTGGTGGAGAGCGAGGGACTGGACGAGGCCGCGCGCTCCGATATGGCGCACATTATCGATGAGGAGGCCGCGCGGCTCGATCTGCTGATCGGCGAGGCCGTGGAAATGGCCGAGATCGACGCCAACGTGGTGAAGGTAAAGATGAGCCCGCAGAATCCCCGTGCGCTGCTCGACCAGGCCGTCGAGGAGTCGCGCAAAATCCTGACCGCGCACAAGGTAAGCATCGTGGTCGAGGACGAATACCTCCCTGACGACAATGAATCGACCTTAGGAGAATCTGTATGGATCGATCCGCATCTGCTGGGCCGGGTTTTGCGCCACCTGCTCGAGAACGCGGCCGGCTACACGCCACCGGGCAGCCGCGTAAGATTGAGCAGTGCGCGCAACGATGACCGGCTGGAGTTCTGCGTGGAAGATAACGGTCCCGGCATCGACCCCGTCGACCTGCCATTGATCTTTGAGAAGTTCTACCGGGGTAAGCACCGCATCGGCCAGCGCAAAGGATCGGGCATGGGCCTGGCCATCACCCGCGCCATCATGACCGTTCACGGCGGAGGCATCGAGGCTTCCAACGTTCCCGGCGGTGGCGCGCGCTTCCGTTTCTGGGTGCCGCTGATCGAGCGAGAACCGAGCCGGCAGTGATGCATCCGCGAGGGGATTGTTATCTCGGTTCGCTACTCCAGTCGCAGGTAATCTCGCGGCGTTTTTCAGAGCTCTCCGCAGCCCACTCCAGCAGCCGCGCCGATCGCCAGCCGTCCAATCCCGTAACTGGAGCCGGCGCCTTGCCCAGTAGCGCATCGCGAATTCCCGCGTAGTAGAGCCGGTAATCGCCTGTGACCGGCTGAACGGGACGGCTGACCTTCCCTCCATCAATATCGACATACAGCAAGCCCCACGCGGCGGACAGTTCCTGGCCCCAGGCGGGGTCATCGATGCGCGTGATTTTGGTAAGCGCTCCCTCTTGCGGGTCCACGCCGGACTTCACATATCCGCCACGCGTGCCGCGCAGGTGATAGCGCGGCATCGATGGCAGCGAAAGCAGATTGGAGGCGACGGTGACGAACAGATTCGGATATCGCAAGCGGATGGTGAACGAATCGTTTGGTCCTGCTCCATCTCTTTCGCGGAGCACTTCGGCGCTAACCGCTTCTGGAAGGCCGAAAAGTGCCAACGGCTGATCGACGAGGTGAGGCCCCAGGTCCTGAAGCATTCCTCCGGAATCAGCATCTTCTTTCCACAGCCGCTCCGTCAGCCGTGCCGGACGCCAGCGGTCAAAGCGGGATTCGCGGGCAACCAGGCGGCCCAGCGAGCCCTCACGCAGTAGTTTCTGGATGGTCAGGAAGTCGCTGTCCCAGCGTCGGTTATGAAACGGCGCAAGCAGAACCTTGTGCTTCTTCGCAAGGCCGATCAATTCCGCCGCTTCAGCCGAGGTCATGCTCATCGGCTTGTCAACGACAACATTCTTCCCCGCGCTCAGAATCTGCTTGGCGATCTCGTAATGGGTTGCGTTGGGTGTGGCCACTACAAAGAGTCCGAGGGATTTGTCGGCCAGCATGGCGTCGAGCGAACGGTACACAGTAATGCCGGGATAGCGCTCGGCGGCATTGTTGGTGCTGCGCTCCATCACCGCGGCCAGCTCAAGCCCCTCGACCGACGAAAGCAGCGGACCGTGAAAGACGCGGCCTGCCATGCCGAAACCCACCAACCCTGCGCGAATCATCGAAAACCTTCCTTTGCGACGAGCGCCGCTCGTTTCTAGCCATCGAGTTTAAACCGAGTCTCCGCCAGATGGTAAAGCCGCCGCCACACCAGCCGGTTCATCGTGACCACCATGAGCGAGATCATGATGGTAGCCAGCAGCAGCATGGAGAAACGGCCGCTGTCCGTGGCCGCATCAATCTGCGCGCCCAGGCCGATGGTCGAAAGCGTCTGGTCCTTCACGTGCGAATACTCGGCCATGACCGAGGCGTTCCACGCACCGCCTGAAGCCGTAACCATCCCCGTGATGAGGAAAGGAAAGATGCCGGGTAGGATGAGCTTGGTCCAGCGCTGCCAGCGCGTGAAGTGAAAGAGCGACGCCACCTCGCGCAGGTCCGAGGGAATCGACATGGCGCCGGCAATCACGTTGAAAAGGATGTACCACTGCGTGCCCAACAACATCAATGCAATCGATCCGATGCCCAGTCCGCCGCCGATCCTTACCAGCCCCATCAGCAGTATGGGGAAGAACGCTGTTGCCGGCACCGAGGCCATGATCTGCGCGATGGGCTGCACAACGCGCGCGATTCGCGGGTTGAGGCCGATGGCCACGCCGACGGGAATCGTCCACGCGGCAGAAATGAGCAGCGCGGCGTTCACGCGTAAAAAGGTGGCGGCCGCGCCCTCGAGCAGTAGGCGCAGGTCGGCCAGGCTGACGGCCTTGAGCATGAGCACTGCCTGTGCGGCAGCCCAGCAAACTGCCATCGCGCCCGCCAAAGCCACCGCCCAGAGCGCCGGAGAGACTTTGCCGGATTTCGTGTCGTCGAGCGGCTTGATCACGCGGTTTTCCTTGCTGTGCGCCAGGTGCCGGTAGACCGGCTCTTCCAAGCGATCCCAAATGCGGCCGGGAAGGGTTTGAACGATTTTCGAGCGGCGAAGGAGTTCGAGAATGGGCGAAGTGACCTGTTCGGCCGCTTCCACCTGCTCGAATTTGAATTTGTCGCTCCAGGCGATGAGCGGGCGCCAGATCAGCTGATCAGTAGCGACGACGATCAAAATCACAGTGGCGATGCCCGCCAGCAAGGCGCGCACGTTGCCTTCATAGGTCGCGGTCTGGATATAGCTGCCGAGGCCGGGCAACTGGAAGTTGCGGTCGCCCATGGTGAAGGTTTCGCAGAAGATGAGCGCGAACCAACCGCCGGCCACAGAGACGATCGAATTCCACACCAGGCCGATCGTAGAAAACGGCATCTCGAGCTGCCAGAAGCGCTGCCAGTTGGAATAGCGATAGATGCGCGATGCCTCCAGCATCTCGCGCGGTATGGTTTTGAGCGAGGAGTAAAAGCTGAAGGCGAGATTCCACACTTGTCCGGTAAAGATGAGCAGAATGACCGCCATCTCGATTCCGAGCTGATGGCCGGGGACCAGCGACACCATGGCCAGCACCACGGGAGGCAGAAAACTGAGCACC
>JBEKEP010000148.1:0-11342 GCA_050013775.1 Occallatibacter sp.
ATTTGCGAAGTCGGCTACGACGGTGTGCAATTCGGCTGGCAGATCGACCGCGCGCAATTGGACGAGGCGCGCCGGCTCGGGCTGGGCATTTGCGGGGGCGGGCGCGTGAATACACCGGCGGAAACCGCGCCTCTGGCTAAAGAAGCGCATGAGGCCGGCCTGGAATGCCTGACGTTGCACGTGGGCTGGGGCACCGAAGATGACGACGAGGCCGCCGCACTGATCGAATCTGTTCTTTCAGCCTCTGCGCAATTCTCGATTCCGCTGTATCCAGAGACGCACCGCGCCACGATCTTTCAGGATCCCTGGCGCACGGTGAAGTTCCTTGAGCGGTTCCCGAAACTGGAATTCAATGGCGATTTCTCACACTGGTACACGGGGACCGAGATGGTCTACGGCGGATTTGAGAACAAGATGGAGTTCTTCCGTCCCGTGCTGGACAGGATCGGCTTCCTGCATGGACGCATTGGCAATCCCGGTTCCATGCAGGTAGATATTGGCGACGGTTCGCCGGACGGGCGCCCGTATGTCGCTCACTTTCGCGCACTGTGGACCGAATCGTTTCTCGGCTATCTCTCGAGAAGGCCACTCTGCGACCGGTTCTGTTTTACGCCGGAGCTGCTGGGTCCGGAGTTCTACTACGCGCGACTGTTTCACGGACATGAAGAATCGGATCGCTGGGAGCAGTCGCTGGTGCTGGTGCGCATCGCGCGCGAGTGCTTCGCCGAAGCACGGCGGCGCTGGGAGCTTCCGAACCACCCGGCGTAACTCCTTTGCCTGCACGGATGGCTCAATTGATGCCGCATTCACATAGCGGCAGCACCCGCGCGTGCAAATGCCGGCGATTTCGATGAAAATAGAAGAGGACCAATGTCTCAGGCAGGATTGAGGAACGATTGAAAACTACTCATTTAGATGCTCAGAATTGGACAACTGAAGAATTTGAGCGCCTGGTTTTTGCATGCAAACCAAAGGTCGCGGTGTTCGATTGCGACGGAACGCTCTGGAGCGGCGACGCAGGTTATGGATTCATGGCCTGGACGCTGGAACAGGGACTGGTGTCGCGCTCGACCAACGACTGGATCGACACGCGTTACCGCGATTACCGGGCAGGCAACGTAAGCGAAGAGGCGATGTGCGGCGAGATGGTGCAGATGTACGCGGGCCTTCGCGAGGCAGAGTTGCGCGCCGCCGCGGCCCAATATGTCGATGCGTTCGTGCGCCATCGCATTTTTGAGGAGCTGTTTGCGCTGGTGGCTAAGTTAAAGAAGGCCGGGACCGAGATCTGGGCAGTGAGCTCGACCAATCGTTGGGTGATCGCCGAAGGCTTGCGCAATTTCGCGATTCCGGATGAGCGCATTCTGGCGGCCGAGGTGCGCGTCAAAGACGGCGTCATCACCAGCGAGATTGTGGATGTGCCCACGGACGAAGCCAAGGCGACGGCTCTCCGGCGCGTGGGCCATCCCCACCCCGATGCGGTCTTCGGTAACTCCATCCACGACCTGGCCATGCTGGAACTGGCGCGCTGCGCCTTCCCGGTCAATCCTTCCCCCGCGCTCAAGGAAGCGGCGGCGAAGAACGGCTGGGGCTACTACACGCCCAAGGCTGCCGAAGGCATCGATGCCGCCGTGATGGGTGAGTCGGCAAGCAAGGCCTGATTTAGTACGCGAAGTTGACCCAGAGTCGCATTCACGCGGACTGCTTTCGCGACATGAGCAAAATCGCCAACGCCAGCAGCGACAGGATCGTTCCGAAGACCAGGTATGCAAGCGAGATCACGCTCACAGCGATCAATAGCCCCGTTGACCATCTCGCGTGAAACAGGAGCGCCACTCCTCCCACCAGCCATAGGGCGCCCAAAACTATAAACACCGGCGCCATGGAGCCGGGGCTGATGCCAACCGCCGAGACCAGGGCCGCCCACGGCCCGAGCCGGCCGCCAAAATAGCTGCCAGTAAGCAGCCGGTGCACGCCATCAAAGAGCATGTACCCTCCCTGCAGCAGGCATACGGCAAAGAGCGCGGCCTTCGACTTTAGACCAGCGGACATATTCGCCATGCTTGCAAACCTTCCTGCCCGATGCAAGAACTTTTCTAATCCGGCGTAAGGGGAAGCAGATCTTCGAATCGCATTCGATTTAGGAGGTTTACACTAGACGCGTGGAAGACGACGAGACAGGTTCCGGCCGCCGGCCAACGGCTCCCGCTCTGCGCTTTGTGGCGGCCGCGCTGATCGTGCGCGATCGCGAGGTCCTGATCGGACAGCGCAGGACGGATCAGCCCATGGCCTCGTTATGGGAATTTCCCGGCGGAAAAATCGAGCCCGGCGAGAGCGCGCAGGAGGCACTGGCGCGCGAACTGTCAGAGGAGCTAGGCATCCGCGCCGAAGTGGGGCCCGCTGTGACACGCATTCGCCATCACTACCGCCGCGGAGGAGCCGTGGACCTGCAATTCTTCGCGGTGCGCGAGTTTGCCGGCGAGATCGACAACCAGATCTACCAGCAGGTGCGCTGGGTCAAGCTGGAAGACCTGACCGGCTACGAGTTTCTAGCGGCCGACCGCGGGCTGATCAAGGATCTAGCGGCAGGGAAGCTGCTGTAGACGATTCTGCGGCCTTTTCGCTCCATCCCGACAAAATCCAAATAAATTTAGCAAGCCTGGAACTTTTGGCCGTTCTACTCAATGACCGTATATGAAAGGCGCAGGCGGAATGATGGACAATGCGATGCCGGCCGCGGGTCTAAACTCGAGGGCAAGAATGCCAGGCGCAATGAACCGATCGAGAATGAACTCCGGCGCCGCGAGACCTGTGGCCGAGAATAGCGACGAGCAACTGATGCGGGCCTTCTCTCGGGGCGCAAGCGATGCCTTCAGCGAGCTATTTGTACGCTACAGGCAGCCGGTGTTTGGTTTCTTCTGGCGGCGAGTCGCCGATCGCGCGCAGGCCGAAGAGCTGACCCAGGAAACCTTCGTTGCCGTGATTCGCGCCGCTCCGCGCTATGAGCCAAGCGCGAAGTTCCGAACCTACCTGTATGCGATCGCGCTCAAGATTCTGCGGGCATATCGCCGCAAAGGCGCATTCCGGGCAACTTTCCTGGGCACGCCAGCAGAGTACGCTGAGCCTGCCGCAGAATCAGGCGTTATTACGCAATTGTTGATGCGCGAGGCGCTAAGAAGCCTGGACGCCATGGACCGCGAAATCCTGCTGTTGCGCGAATTCGAGCAATTGAGCTACGCCGAGATTGCGGAACTATTGAACCTGCCGGTCAACACCGTCCGCTCAAGGCTTTTTCGGGCGCGCACGGCGCTGCGGGAAATGCTTTTGGAAAAAGCTCCGTCGAGTGGCCGCGAGATGAGAAGGCAAGAGGAGGGCATATGAACGTTGCGACGACACATCCGTTCGCTGAAGATGAGCTGATGGCCTTTTGCGACGGCGAACTTTTTCCCGAAGAAATGCAGGCCGCGGAGGCACACCTGGCCGCGTGCCGGGAATGCGCGGACAAGGTGCGGCAATTCCGCGAGACCTCGCAGTCGCTCCGCGAGTGGAATGCGCCGCTGGTTTCGACGCGTATCGAAGAAGCCGTTGAAGAATATTTGCAAGATGCAGATTCCGGGCGCGGCGGTCGGGGCTCGAAGGCCCGATTCGGCCGTGCTGGAAAGCGGCGCTGGAGACCGTGGGTTTTTGGGGGAGCGAGCGCAATAGCTGCGATGATGCTGATTGCGGTGATCGGTATTTTGTTAGCGCACAACCGGCTGCAGCAGGGGTCTACGCCGAGCCAGCCCGCTTCAGCCATGATGGTCGAACAGCTCTCCGCTCCGTCGCCCGCCAGCGCTGGAGGGGCCCCGCAACCGTCACCCGCTCCAGGTGGGAATGATGGCACACAATCGGCTGCTCCTCTGATTGCGCGGTCGGTCACCTTGGTGGTAGTTGCCAAGGATGTCGCGGCCGCGCGGCCGGCGCTCGACGCCATTCTGGCAAGATATCACGGCTACGCGTCGGAGATGGACGTCAATACTCCGGCTGACGATGCGCCCAGCCTGAAAGCCTCGCTGCGCATTCCGGTTACAAATCTTGCCGTAGCCATGCAGGATCTGCGCGGGCTTGGCCGGGTGGCAAGCGAATCGGAATCTGGCGAAGACGTAACGCAGCAGCATGCCGACCTGGACCAGCGCCTGAAGACCGCGCGCGATACGGAAGATCGTTTGCGCACCATTCTCCAGCAACGCACCGGGACCGTGAGCGACGTACTCCAGGTGGAAGAAGAGATTGCGCGTGTGCGCGGCGACATTGAAAGCATGGAGGCCGAACAAACGAACCTGGAGCACCGCGTGGACTTTGCCACCATTGACCTTTCGGTGACGGTGGACAACGGGCCGGTCTCGGGCGCGGCGCCGCTTTCAGTGCGGGTGCGCAATGCATTCGTCGCCGGATATCGCAACGCGGTTGGAACCGTGGTCGGAATCTTTCTGTTTCTGGTGGCTTACGGGCTCACCATTCTGATCTGGATCGCAATTCTTGCCGTGCCCGCGGTCCTGCTGCGGCGGCGCTATCGCAGGATGCACGCGAAGTTTTAGGCCGCAGGCCCAGTGATGCCCGGCCGGTTAGGGCTGCGTCAAGGCACACGGGTCAACGTGATGGAGCCGTGCATCACCTGATCGGTCAAGGTGACCGTGTTGGGCCCATTGAAGACGTAGGAGTCTGTGGCGCCCGGCGGCTGGGCCGTAGGCTCGGTGGTGTAGTAGCCGCCTACGGTGCCGGTCGGGTGATAGATCTGCTGCGTTTTCGGCTGCCAGTCTGAGACAGAAAAGATGATGGTATTGGGAGCGGCCAACGTGTAGGGCCCCGACTGCTGCGTCATCATCGTGCCCTTTTGCAAGGTCTGGATATATTGCCCGTTAGCCTGGAACACGATAGTGAACGTGATGCCCTGGTAGACGCCGCGCCATTGGCCAACAAAATTGTTCTGCTGCGCCGATGCGGCGATTGCGCCCAGTACCAGAATGGCTGGAACAACGAACCTGCACATGCGGAGAAACTTGTCCGCAATGCCCGAAGTGAGAGGCGACGTTTTCATCGCGACCTCCTGGGATTTTCTGGGGGATTGCTGAAATCATAGCACGCAGGTTGCACAGACATGTTAATTTTTGCCCACCTCATGAGGAGGAGAACCGATCCGGATCTGGGATGTTGGAAGTCGTCCCGAATCCGGCTGTGGGGAGGGATTGGGAAGTGCGTCCTTCCCGTCGCGGCCGGACGCGATCACTGCATCAATGTCCGGACATCAAGCCCCACAGCATGGCAAACGTCATACCGATCACAATGATGCTGGTGGACCAGGCAACGATATTCCACAGGCGCGAGTTCTTGTATTTGCCCATGAGGTCGCTGCGGTTGATGAGCATCAGCATCAGGATGATGACAACCGGCAGAAGCACGCCGTTGAGCACCTGCGAGAGAATGGCCACGTTGATCAGTTGCGCGTCCGGGAGCAGCAGCACCGTGAGTGCGCCGCCGGCAATCAGCAGTGTATAGAGCCAGTAGAAGAACGGCGCCTCGCGGAAGTTTTTGTCGACGCCCGACTCGACGCCCAAACCTTCGCACACGGTGTAGGCCGTGGAGAGGGGGAGGATGGAGGCCGCAAAGAGCGATGCGTTGAAGAGCCCGAAGGCGAACAGGATGAAGGCGTAATCACCGGCCAGCGGGCGCATGGCTTCGGCCGCGTCGGCGGCGACCTGGATGGCGCCCATGCCGTGCACGAAGAGCGTGGCTGCGCAGGCGACGATGATGAACCACGCGATCACATCCGTGAAGATGCAGCCCACAATGACGTCGAGGCGCGAGGCGGCATAGTCTTTTACGCGAATTCCCTTCTCCACGATCGACGATTGCAGGTAGAACTGCATCCACGGAGCGATGGTGGTTCCCACCACGCCGATCGCCATATAGATATAGCTCTCGTTCCACACGGTGCGTTTGGGCAGCGTGACGGTGGCGCGCAAGGACTCATGCCAATCCGGTTGAGCGAGAACGCCTGCAAAAATATACGCGATGTAGACGAGAGAGGCGGTTAGAAAGATTTTTTCCGTACTTTTGTAGTCGCCGCGTAGCACCAGCGCCCATACGAGGAAGGCGCAGACGGGCACGGAGATGAACTTGGAAACGTGGAAAAGGTGCAACGATCCCGTTATTCCGATGAACTCGGTGACCACGTTGGTGTAATTGACCACCACCAGCAGCACCATGAGCACGAAGGTGACGCGCAGGCCGAACTCCTCGCGGATGAGGTCGCTGAGGCCCTTGCCCGTGACCACCCCCATCCGACTGCACATCTCCTGCACCACGATGAGCGCGATGGTGATCGGAATCATGGTCCACAGTAGGGTGTACCCGTACTGCGCGCCCGCCTGGGAGTAGGTAAAGATGCCACCGGAGTCGTTATCGACATTGGCGGTAATGAATCCGGGGCCGAGCACGGCCAGAAAGAGAAGTATCCGGATTCGCCAGCGCTTCCACATGCAGTCGAGTTCCTATGGTGGGTTCATTGCAGTCTTTTCGATGTGCGGAAAACTTTTCCTTCCTGACCATAACAGGCCAGACGATGGTCGCACGAGCCGCCCCGCAGTTTTTCGGCGCGTGCTTCGCGACGGGCGCGGAATGCCGCCGACAATGCCTGTGCTAGAATTCGCTGTCGCATTTCGCAGACACGCGCGCGTCTGCGAAAGCATTTCTCAGACGAGGACGGAATGAAGAATCCTCCGAGCCCTGGCAGAGCTGCATGGAATCGCCGCGAATTTCTTCGCCTCGGATTGCTGGCTTCTGCTGCGCTGGCGAAGGGAAGGCTGTCGTTCGCAGCCGAGGAGACGCATCCCAGCGTCGCGTACTACGGTGCACTGCAACCGTTAGCGCCAGGAGCTGTGCGGCCCGAGGGTTGGCTGCGTCACATGCTTGAAAAACAAGCCGCACAGCTCGGCTCGCAACTGCCGCAGGTATCCTGGCCGTTCAGCGATACGTATTGGGCTGGAGAGGAGACGGCCGCGTCCTGGTGGCCGTGGGAACAGAAGGCCTATTGGCTCGATGGAGCAACGCGACTGGCTCTTGTGCTCGAGAACAAAGAATTGATGGCGCAGGTGCGCACTACTCTCGACTACACCCTCGCGCACGCCGACGACAACGGCTATCTGGGCCCGAAATTCTTCGAAGATCCTGTGGGCGATTTTCATCGCTGGCCGCAGAACGTGCTGTTCCGCAGTTTGGCGGCCCTTTCTGATGCAACGACGCTGCCGGGCGATCCGGATAGCGCCGACATCCCAGCGGCATTGCGCAAGCACTTCCTCGGGGACAACGCGGACTACGGAAAGCCGGTGAGAAACGTCACCAATGTTGAGGGGATGCTGTGGACCTACGCGCGTACCGGCGACCCGGCCTTGCTGGCACTGGCCGAGAATGCCTGGAGCGAATTCCTGGCAAATGAAAACCCGGGTTACGCCGACATGTCGGAGCTGCGCGTCTTTGCCGCCACTCCCATTAACTGTCACGGCGTGACCTACGCCGAGATCATGAAGCTGCCCGCTCTTCTCTATCTCTACACAGGAAATCCGGAGTATCTCCGCTTTGCCGCGGCGGCGGAACGGCGCATCTTCGATCATCACATGCTCATCGATGGCATTCCTTCCACCACGGAGGCGTATCGCACCACCACTTCGCTCGATTCGCACGAGACATGCGACATTTCCGATCACACCTGGTCATGGGGCACTATGCTGATGGCCCGCGGCCATGCGGTGTGGGCCGATCGCGTGGAGCGCGCCTGCTTCAACGCCGCGCCCGGAGCCATCAAGAAAGATTGGAAGGCGCTGCAGTACTTTTCCTGCCCTAACCAGTTCCTGGCCACGCTCGACTCCGATCACAACGTGATGGAGCACGGCGGGCGGAAGATGGCGTACCAGCCAAATCCCGGGCAAAACACCGCTTGCTGCGGCGGCAATGTGCATCGCATCTTTCCCAACTACGCCATCCGCATGTGGATGAAAACTGCGGACGGCGGATTGGCGGCGGTGTTGTACGGCCCGTCGACAGTGACTGCTCGCGTGGGCGAAGACTCGAGCTTGGTGCGCATTGTGCAGACGACCGAATATCCATTTCGCGAACGCATTGAATTCAACATCAGCGCAGAGCGGCCGGTGGCGTTTCCGCTGGCGCTGCGCGTGCCCGGCTGGTGTTCCGCGCCGCGCCTCGAGATCAACGGAAAGCCGGCGCCTGCGGTGCACGACCCAAACGGATTCATCATCCTGCGCCGCACGTTCACGCCCGGCGAACGGATCGCGCTGACTCTGCCGATGAAGCTGGCCGTCACGCATTGGCCGCAGAATGGCATAGGCATCGAGCGCGGTCCCATCGTCTACTCTCTGCCCATCAAGGAAAACTGGATGCCGCGCGTGGAGGCGAAATTTACCACCGAGGAGTTTCCCAGTTGGGAAGCTACGCCGGCCAGCGAATGGAACTACGGTCTCGCTCTCGATCCTGAAAAGCTGGAGAGTGAGGTGCAGGTCAAGAACATTCCGGGACCTGCGCCCGGACCGATCCCAGGGTCGATCATCGACCCGTGGGAGAATCCTCCCGTCACGCTGAGCGTTCCTGTGCGAAAGATCGAGGGCTGGGAGCTCGAAGCGAATCCCGATCGGCCGGAGCAGAAGTTCACTCCGCCGCTCCCGGACTTGAGCCTCAACCGGCCTGCCGGGGAAGTGGAGCGCGTCTCGCTGGTTCCGTATGGTTCGACACACCTGCGGCTGACGGTTTTCCCTGCGATCCCTCGTTGAAGAAACAATGCCAGCGCAACTGCGAATGAGTTGTGGCCAAAGTCTATATATTGGATGCTGTTACAATCTTTCGTTCAGAGGGGATGGAATATGTCTGCGAATGACGCAAGTAGGATCGGGACGAGCCGGCGCAAAATGCTGGGAACCATGGCTTCGGCGGGCGCGTTGTTGGGACTCGGCAGCGCGACGGGCAGAGCAGCGACAGCAAGAGCGTCAGCCGCGGATCCAGCATCGGGAGCTCCTGAAGATCTTTTCGCTCTGGCACGGCTGCGGAACTACAAAAATCTTCGCTCCGGGAGTTGGGATCGAACGGGCGCCAATGCCGATTGGGTCGTCGTGGAGCCGGGCAAGACAGCCACGCTGCTCGACGTGCAAGGCACAGGCGTGGTGACTCACATCTGGTTCACCATCAACTCGCAAGACCCCATGCACCTGAAGAACCTGGTGCTGAGGGCGTGGTGGGATGGTGAGTCCACGCCTTCCATCGAGACCCCCATCGGCGACTTCTTCGGTCTTGGCCTCGGCGAATACTTCGTTTACCAATCGGAGTTGCTGGCTGTCGCGCCTGTCAAAGCGCTGAACTCGTATTTCCAAATGCCGTTTGCGACGGCGGCGCGCGTCACGCTCGAAAACCAGGGGCCTTCGACCGTGAGAAGCCTCTATTTTGCCATCGACTACGTTGCTCTTCCCTCCCTGCCTGAGGGTCTGGGCCGCCTTCACGCGCAATATCGCCAGGCCGCGCCTTGCAAAGCCGTGGTAAGCGACGGAAAGAATCTGAACGGCAAAGACAACTACGTGTTTCTCGAGGCCGCAGGCAAGGGGCATTTTGTCGGCGTAACGCAGGCCGTGCTGCAGAACGAAATCGGATGGTTTGGCGAAGGCGACGACATGATTTATGTCGATGGCGACGCGATGCCGACGATCAATGGCACGGGAACGGAAGATTATTTCAACGGCGCCTGGGGCTATGGCGATCAGGCCTACGCATTTCTCCACGTAGGTACGCCGTACATCGTAGATCCGGCGCGCATCGGCGGGCGGTACTGCCAATATCGCTGGCACAATGAGAGCCCGATTGCTTTCGAGAAGTCGGTCAAGGTAACGATCGAACACGGCACGGGCAACAACCGCTCCGATAACTTCTATTCGACTGCCTATTGGTACCAGACGGAGCCGCACGCGCCGTTCCCGGCGCTGCCTGCGGTGGCCGATCGAGTTCCCAAGGTGTTCAGCGTGGGCAGCGCGAAGGGTGCGGCAACGTCCACAAGCTAGAGCGCACGGAAATCGTCAGGGCTGGCCCTCGAACCATTCCTTTACGCCCGGCCAGAATGCGAGATAGCAAAAGATGAAGCCATTCACTGCGATGGCAAGCATGAGCGCGGGCATTTCACCCGGATCGAGCTGAGAACCCATCCCCGAGGCCACGATCGCAAAGTAGCCGACCGCGGCCTTGGCCACAAACGCGCCTGCGTAAAACATCGTGATCCACCGGACCTTCCAGGAATGGTTCCACCACATGAATCCGATGACTGCCGTGACGACCGTCGAGAACAAGAGATAGACCATGACCTCCTCACGCAGTTGCTGAGCTGCCTGCTCCGGCGACTGCTGATCGGCCGCGTCGTCATCGGGCAACGTATACCCTTGCGCCTCGGCTTCCTTCTGCAACTCCGCCCGCTGTTTGGCGGCCTCTTCGCGCGCTGACGCTCCCGGCAGGAAATGGCCAAGATTCCCAGTCAGCCACGTGGATGTGCCTGACTGCGGGAAGGTGGCGAGAACGCTCAACAGAAGCGCATAAAAGCCGGCGCGGCAAAAAAGGTACCAGGTAAACACTCTGATGCCGATGGGGGCCTTCTTCTCGACCCACACGTTTTCTTTTTTAACTGCCTCATGAATCTCCTGCAGCTTTTTCTGGCTCTCGGCCTCAATGGTCTCAAGAGCCACAGGCTCTGCCGCCTGCGTCTTGTACTCGTCGGTGATTGGCTCCCACTTGTAGACCGGCTCCATGATTTATCCCCCCTCTTCAGCGCTCCCGTGTGCGCCCTCGATGGACCTCCGGCACCTATAAGCCGCGGCTAATCCGGCCGGGTTCCAGTGAGCACTTCATCCTCTAAGCGAATGCCTTCAATGCCTCGCGAAAAGAATGCGGACCGCACCGCTTGCTGGTGTTGTCGGGAGATCCCGGGTGAAGTCTAGCACGGGAAAAAAGCGCGGACGATTACTGGCTTGATGCGGGAGCGTCACAGAGGTTTTGCGGCGTGCTGAGGAAAGAGGTCTGCGCTCCAAGTCCTCGCTACGAGTGGGAAGGGCGGATTAAGCCGTAGCCGCGAGCACGGGTTCGATCTGCTCCATTGTGTTCGCGTTCGCGCCGAGAAGGCGCTCCACGACATCGGCCGCGCTGTAGCTCTCACGCCCCGGCGCGATGAACTGCGCAATCGTATTCAGGTCGTCGCCTACCGTGATCAAAGCCGGCTCATCCGAACCGTCTTTGCGTGTCTGGGCGTGCCCGATATTGGCCATGAGGGT
>JBEKEP010000149.1:0-11245 GCA_050013775.1 Occallatibacter sp.
GGCGCGATAAAGCTGGCCGCTCAAGTTCCTGAAGCCATCCTTCTCCAGTGTCGCTACCGAGCTGAGCGATTGCTCATCGAAGTAATCAAAGTCAATCTGATGCTCCAGCAACTCCTTCGACAATTTTGTGGTGCTGCGATCCGCGTCTTCATCGCCGAGCCACATGCTGTTGGCGGGATGATACAAGGCAATTTGCGCGGCAGGCCGGCCGATGGACATCAGATAACCCGCGCGATTGGTGTACCACGCAAGCATGGTAAACGCCGGCGAGATTGGAATCGGGCCCGAAGCTCCCGTCATCCCGCTCCGCCCCAGAGCGCCCTGCAACTGCAATGCGGTGAGGCCTTCGACTAATTGGTAGTCGAGCTGGAATTTGCCGTCGATTCCCTGCGCACCGCCTTCCTCGGCCCATGCGCGCGGCCGTCCGAACAAGTGCGCGGCAGAAGACGCCAGCTTGGGGAAGTTGTTGTTGACCGAGTAAGTCGGATCATCCGCATTCACCATGGCCGGAATAAGTTGGTTGAGGTTATCCACGCCGGGAACTTCAACATGGCGTTCATCGCGGAAGAAATCTCCTTCGTTGCGGATCAGGTCCTCGCCGTGAGACAGATTCAGCATCAACTCTTCGTGATTCAGATGGACCAGGTATTCCAGGTGATTTTGCGCGCACCACTCAGCCTGCACGCCGAAGAAACTGTTGCTGAAGATCCCGCTCCAGACATCCCAGTAATCCGCTTTCACCCTCCATGCCTCGGCAGTCATTTTCGGAGCGAAGAGAAGCGGCAGATACGGCTGCAGATCGTAACCTTTCTTTTGGCGAAATTGTTCCAACAGCGCCGGAGTCCACGGCATGAAGCCGGTATAGTCGGGCTCGTCGCCAAAAAAGCCAAGCACGGTCGTTCCGAATTCGTCGCCGAAGAGTCCCTTGTACACTTCGTGCGTGGTCTTCAGAAACGCTTTTGTCGCTTCCGGATTCAGATAATCGATCAATGAGTACAAACTGTCTTTTGAGTACGTGCCGTCGGCGCGATTGATATAACGCGTTGGTGAACTGCGAAATACGTGACGGATGAATTCGATCTCCCAGTGTCCGTCCGGCGGAGCGGTCCATTTGATCTGACCATCAACGATTGGCAACGTTTCGGCCGTTCCCTCAGGAGGTCCCACCGGGGCGCCCGGTGTCGGGCTCACTCCCATCGCCTGCCCCATAGCCGCAGGCGTCATCCTGGGCGGCGCGGGCAAGTTTACGGCCATCGCGGCCAGAGTATCTGCTGGCACAGGCATGGCGATCGTCTGCCCCGGCGCAATGCTCACACGCACATCCGTAACAATGCCCTGCATGGCGAGTTGCGGATACTCTTCGCTGATTTTTCCTCCGGCAAAGCCGCTGGGGTAGCTGCCCTCATCCGCAAGCCACACCTTCATCCCACGTTTTTTCGCTTCTCCCACGGCAAACTTCGTGAGTGCCAGATGTTCCGGTGAGAGATACTTCGGTGACATTCCTCGCGCGGGTCCGAAATTCACAACATACATACCCTCCTTCGTTAGGGCATCGAACTCGCTGGTGATACGCTCCTGGGTGAGTGGGCCACCCCAGATGGCCCAATGTATCGCGCCATATTCACGCGGAGGAGCAGGAAAATTCGCCGCAACCTCACGGGTTGTGGGAACGGTAATCTTCTGCCATGGCTGTTGCGCAGACAAGGTTAAGGGCGCGATGAGCAATAAGGAGGAGAGCTGCAAGCGCATGGAGAACCTCGCATTTCTCAGGCAAGCATTCAGATGAGGAATTGTATGTTGAATGAATTATGAAGTAAACTGCAGATCGTATTTGGGCGCATTTCTCTCCTTTTACCGATTGCACCCGGGAATCTTCTCCGGCAAGTGTGCGAATGTTCGTTGCGGGTTCTTTAGCGTGAAAAGGCATTTCGATACCCGACCACTTTGCTTGGCTGGCAATGCCGCGCCGGCAGCAGCCTGGTTTGTCATACTGCTTTTTCCCGGCGCAACTTCCACGCAAAGCCCCGCTGACAACTGGGCTCGTTGTGAGGGCTCGAATCCGGACGCCAGCATTGCCGCTTGCACGGCGCTTATTGAGTCAGGCAAAGAAGACAACGAAAATCAAGCGGTGGCTTTCAATAGTCGCGGCATCGCGCACTCCATGAAAAATCAACAGGACCAAGCCATCGCAGACTTTAACCAAGCGATTCAACTTGAGCCGGATTACGGAGGGGCCTTCAGCAATCGCGCGAATGTGTATGCGGCGAGAGGCGATTTCGATCGGGCGATGGCCGACTACAACCGCGCCATTCAACTGAAGCCTGATGACAGTGACGCTTACAACTTCCGCGGTGTAGCCTTCGCTTTCATGGGCAAATTCGAAAAAGCCATCGCGGACTTCGATCGCGCGATTCAGCTGAAGCCGGAGAACACAGGCGCACTGAACAACCGTGGCAGCGCATACGACTCGATTGGCGAATACCAACGGGCCATTGCGGATTTCGACAAGGCGATCGAACTCAAGCCGGATGATGCCGAGGCTTATAGCAACCGCGGCAACGCATACACCGACGAGCATCAGTACGACAAGGCAATTGCGGATTACACGCAGGCGGTGCGACTGAATCCCGGAGATGCCTCGACTTATTGCAACCGCGGTCTCCGGTACCTGGCGAAAGGGAGGTTGGACGAGGCCATCGCGGACTTTGACAAGTCGCTTCGTATTAGACCGGATCTGATCGAAGCCTACGACGCGCGGGGCATCGCCTACCATCGCGAAGATAAGGAGCAGCTGGCCATCGCGGACTTCGATCAGGCGGTCCGCATGAAACCGGACGATGCCGAAGCCTTTAGCAACCGATGCTTTTCCCGTGCGCTTGTGGGACAGCTTTCGCTCGCTCTCGAGGATTGCAACCAGTCTCTCATGTTGCGCGCGAACGATGCGGCGACCCTCAATAGTCGCGGACTCGTGCATCTGAAGTTGAACGACGCAGAAGGGGCGATGGCCGATTACGATTCCGTTCTTGCCATGAATCCCGTAATGGCCACTGCGCTCTATGGGCGCGGCTTGGCGAAACAGAAATCAGGCGACGCTGCCGAGGCCGTGACGGATATGGAGGCAGCAAAAGCAATTCAGCCTGATGTCGCCAGTCAATTTGCAAAATGGGGAGTAACCGGCAAGCCCTGATAGGAATGAAATCTGAAACGGGAAGATGTTGAAAGGGAGAACGCTCGATGAAAGCCAGACTCGCAATCGCACTTGCTGTAGCAATTTCAGGAGTTGCTATTCAAGCGCACGCTCATCACTCGTTTGCCGCTGAGTTCGACATCAACCAGCCTGTGCGCCTGATGGGCAAGGTAACGCGCATCGAGTGGAGCAATCCCCATACCTACTTCTACATCGACGTTGTGGATGCGAACGGCACCGTCATAAATTGGGCGGTTGAAGGGCCGAGTCCGGGAGCGCTCAGCCGCCGGGCCTGGCAGAAAGGCGATTTGAAGGTCGGCGACACCGTCGTCGTCGAGGGGTATCGCGCCAAGAACGGTTCGAACACTGCCAATGGCCGCCGCGTTACGCTGCCGGATGGACGAAGGCTCTATGGCGGTAGCCCCGGCGATGGAGGCCCGGGCGATGACGGAACCGACCAGGGTAATCTTCCAGCCGCCGGCACAATCAAGTAAGGCAAGGCCGGCACCGGGGCGCCGCAGATTCCAGAAACGCCAGTTTCGCTGACCTGGAGATTTTCGCTCATGCAGTTTCTTCAACATGTTTGCGACGTGCTTTATCGGTCCAGCTTTGGCACGATGCTGCGCGAATCGAACAACGCCTTCTCCGTCATCGAGTCGGTCCACGTACTGAGCATCACGCTGCTGGTTGGCACCATTGCGGTCCTCGACCTTCGCATGCTGGGGCTCATTTTGCGATCCGTCTCAGTGAGTCGCCTGGCAAGGAGCGTGTTGCCACTATCATGGTCCGGCTTCGCCGTCAGCGTGGCCAGCGGCTTTTTGCTCTTCTGGGCAGAAGCGGCAAAGATGTACGTCAATCCAAGTTTCCGGGCGAAACTGGTTCTGCTCGTTCTTGCCGGTTTCAATGCACTGGTTTTTCACACCACCATCTATCGTCGCGCCCGGGAGTGGGAGTCGCTTCAGGTATGTCCCTGGCGGGCTCGCGTCACTGCCGTTGTATCGCTAGCGCTTTGGAGCGGCGTGATCATCGCGGGCCGTGCCATCGCCTACTTCTGATCGTGAAAGGATTCGGTCTGCGCATGAGTTTGCACGGCTGGTTCATCGCGCTTGCTCGCTCTCCATTGGGTCATGCAATGCAGACCTCACGATGGGGTTTTGCCGTGGTGGAGATGGTGCATCTGCTCGGTCTCGCACTTTTGGGAGGGTCGGTGCTGATCGTCGACCTCCGGCTTCTCGGCGTGATTCTGAAGGGTGAATCGGCCATTACAATTGGCCGCGGTGTGAGCCGCCTGCTTCTGTGCAGCCTTACCGTCATGGTGCTGTCGGGAATTGCACTGCTTTCAGAGGAAGCGGGGAAGTGCTATTACAGCCCGGCTTTCCGGTGCAAGATGGCGTTGCTTGCGGCAGCGCTGGTTTTTTATTTCACGCTGCATCGTCAGGCGCTTCTGCGCGTGCAGAGTGAAGAGCCAACACTGTGGCCGCGCATTGCAGCGATAGTGTCTCTGCTGTTATGGCTGGGAGTGGGAGTAGCGGGACGCGCGATCGGCCTGCTGTAGTTCGGCGGGGAGAAAGGAACCAGGATGGGCGTACACATTCGCAATCTGCCAATGCGAGTCTGCGGCGGCACTCTTCTTTGCGCTTTGTTCGGCTGGCCTGCCGGTGCAACGGCGCAGGTGACGCCCCTGTCCGCCGGAGTCGAAAAGCTTTGTGTGATCCAGTTCGATCGGGATGTAAAGCGTCCCGCTCGCGTGGAAGACAGCGCGCTCCTTTGCCTGGAACTTGCGATGAAACGAATGACCGCCGACGCGACATCGAAACTGGTGCTCGTGGGCGTGAAGGATCCCTCGAAAGATCATGAAGCGAGCGAGAACGGAAAAATGCGGGAGACGGAAGATGCAACAGGCTACGACATCCGTCTTGAGGACCTAGCTGCCTACAGGTCGCTGAACACCAAGGGATACCTGGTGCGCTGGTATCGCATCGACCCTGCGCGCATTTTACCCACAACCGACGAATCTGATTTCGGGCAGACCGTAACTTTCTATCTTGTGCCCGGAGATGCGGACTTCAACCATAATTACCTGGGAACGACCAAGACGAATGAGCGTCCGTGCACAGTGAAGCCGTGCTATCCCGAAGACGAAGAGAGCCTAGCGGCGCAGCCGCGATCCCGAATCACCGCGGCTGGCACAGACAAATCCGGCAAGTAAATCCTTCGCGACGAATTTCGTTATCTCGCGAAGAAAGAGGTGGATCTGTTGAGTACAAGACTTTTCAATCTGATCTGCGAAGTCTCGTTCAGATTTCGCACCGTCTCGCTCTCGTTCCTTCTATGCACGGCGCTGCTTGCGCAGATTTCTGGCCAAGTTCCGGCGCGACGCAACGCTGGCGGACGCCCAGTGCACGACGAAGCAGAGCGTGCCGCGCGCTGGAAATCTGTCGCTATGCCTTACGCGCGTGCTGGGCTCAGCACGCGTGAGCAGCAGATGGTGGCAAAGCTGGCCGACGCTTGCCGGCTGATGGACGAGTTGTACTGGCATCAGAGTGACTTGGGTGGATGGGCAGTTTATCGCGTGACGCAAAGCCCTGCGCTTGCCAAACTCTTCGGCGTCATGGGCAGCCGGTGGGATCTTCTGGATGACAACTTCCCGTATCTTGGCGAAGAGCCCATGCCTCCCGGCCACGAGTTATATCCCTACGGATTGACCCGGGAGCAAATTGATCACTTTACAGCAACGCATCCCGAGATGAAAGATGCGCTTTTCGATGAGCACACTGTTGTGCGGGGAAAGCCCGAACATTTGCTGGCCGTTCCGTACCACGAGGCCTATGCAGAGTGGCTTCGACCGATGGCAGCGGATCTACGCGCTGCGGCAGAGCTTTCGCGGGATCCGGAATTCGCCAAATATCTCCGATTGCGCGCGGACGCCCTGCTCTCCGACGACTACTATGCCAGCGACATCGCTTGGCTCGATCTCAAGAATCCGAGAATCGATCTGATCTTCGCACCATATGAGACGTATCTGGACAATCTGCTCGGTGTGAAGACCTCGTATGGCGGCGCCATTCTAATTCGCGATCCGGAGCAAAGTCGCAGGCTGGACATTTATCAGGCAAACGAAGCCGCCATGCAGCAAGCGCTGCCATTGCCCGACACGGACAAACCATCGAAGCAGGGCCAGGCCACACCGATGGAAGTGGTCGATTCGCCGCTTCGTGCGGGCGATCTCCGATACGGTTACCAGGCAGTGGCCGACAATCTGCCCAACGATGCACGCGTTCATGCGGAGAAGGGAACGAAGAAGATCTTCTTCAGGAACTTCATGGATGCACGCGTGAATGAGGTGATTCTGCCCATCGCAGCGAAGATGCTGACGCCGGCGCAGGTCAACGATGTAACAGCGGACGGCTATTTGACCTTTGTGATCTTGCACGAAATGTCACACGGACTTGGGCCGGCATACGCACACATTGATGGCAAGCAAGTAGATATCGACGAGGCCATCGGCGGGGCATTTGGCGAGCTCGAAGAGGCCAAGGCCGACGTCACTGGTGTCTTCCTTGCAAAGTGGCTGGTCGATCGGAAGGTTCTGCCCGACAGCATGCTGAGCAAAATGTACGGCTCGTATGTGGGCGGTATCCTCCGCACGCTGCGAATCGGCATAGGCGAGGCTCACGGCCGCGCAGAATTAATGGAGTTCAATTATCTGGTCGAGCAAGGCGCCCTGCGGCAAGATGCGGACGGCCGTTACGCCGCCGACTACACGGCGATGCCGGGCGCGATCGCAAGCCTGGCTCAGAAGCTGCTCACTTTCGAAGCTGAGGGCGATCGAGCGGGCGTGGAATCCTGGTTCGCCAAATACGATGTGACACCGGACTCGCTGACGAAGGCGCTGGAGGCGACCAGGGACATTCCCGTGGAGATAGCGCCGGAGTTCGAGCTTGCGCGAGAGACGCAGGAGTTGAAAAAATCCGTCCCCACAAAGCAGCCTGCGTTGGCGCCGCATCATCATGATGCCGCGCATCAGCTTCCGGGTACGATTATCGTTCCCGCGTCCGACTTCTTTGCCTCGATTCCAGCCGGCGACAGCAACGATGGACGTTTTCCCGCGGGAGAGTGGTTCTTCAACAATGACACGATCAACATGAGTGTGGCCGACGATGTGACGGCGAAGGTGTCCGTGAAGGAAGCCGGGGTCTATCACCTTTTCGTGCGCAGCATTGGTACGGCATCAAGCTCGTTCCGCATCACGATCGACGGCAAGGAGGATGCCGGCGCCTACGGCCATGGTGCTCTCGCCTGGCAGCGTGGCGGCGATTTCGCGCTCAAGCCCGGAACCGCGGAAATCCGCCTGACATCCATTGTGCCGAGACCGTCGTTGAATGTCCTTGTGCTGACAAAGAACGCGGACTTCAAGGAAGACGATTTGAAAGCCCTGGAACTTCCGCCGGAAGTGAAGCTGCTGCATGAGTACCACATTGAACCGTCGAACATCGTGAAGTTCGGCGATGTGGATGGCAGTGGCAAGATCGCCATTCTCGACATCACCAACGATTACTCCGCCATCATGTATGCGAACGACGGACACGAGCTGTGGCGTTGGAAGGCACCAGCCCAGGATGCTCGGCTGCGCGGGGAGTTTGAGGCGCCGGGCATTCTATGGGATTTTCACCACACCGGACGCGACGAGCTGGTGCACTGGCGCATGATCGACAACAAGGAGTGGCTGGTGCTTTGCGATGGCCGCACCGGCGAGATCCTGAAAGAGGTTCCGTGGCCCGCGCCGCCGATGCCGCATGTGTATAACAACTATCGAATGGCGGTGGCAAAGTTTCACAAAGACTCCGATGGGCCCGACACGCTGCTGGTGCTGAGCGATACCGGAGGCTTGATCAGCCTGACGGCATACGATAAAGACCTGAATCAGCTCTGGCAGCATAGCGAGCATCGCGATAAGGATTATTTTGGCCACTACATTTATCCCTACGACGTGAACGGCGATGGGATCGATGAAGTCTTCATCAGCCACCTCTGCCTCGACGCGAACGGAAACGAGGTGTGGAACAACGCCAAATATTTTGAGAAGAACAACGACCACATGGACGCCATGGAATTCTTCGACATCAATGGCGACGGCAAGCCGGAACTGTTGACCAGCCAGAGCGACGTGGGCACATTGGCATATAACGCGCAGACCGGTTCAATCCTTTGGCAAAATCTCTCTGACCACTCGCAGCAGATTTCCGCCGGCTACATTCTCGGCGACTCTTCCACGCCGCAAGTAGTCACCAACGGCCGAACCTACATACCGATGACGAGGCCCCCTGGAACCATGCCGGGGCAGGGACCCATGAGGATGACTATGCCCCCTGGAGAAATCGGAGTTGGCGGCGGACTGGGTGCGCAGCTTTATTGGTTTGACAATCAGGGCAAGCTGCTTGAAACGTGGCCCGCCCATCCGTTGTATGGCAACCCCAATTTCGTGCGCGGCGATTGGTACGGCAACGGCAAGCGCACGTATTTCTGGTACCGCTTCAAGCTTGAGCCCGACGGCAACGCCACGCTCTTCTTCAAAGGCGAGGTCTATCACATGTTCGACTTCGATCACACGGGTGCGGATCAGGTGATTACTCTCGACGGCGGGACTCTTCGCGTGTATGGCAACGCCAGCGTTGTGCCTAACCCCGTCAAGCGGGATGCGGAGTATCGGCGCACGATTGCCAATCATACGCACTATTGACTTATCGCTCGCTGTGATTCCAAAAGACCTTGGAGCGAAGGGGGTTCATAAGTGGATGACGAATGTGAAATCGCAATTATTCATTCGGTTTTGCAGCTGGCTATTTTCTCGCGATCAACCTTCGGATGGGCCCGTCAGAAGTTGTGGAACCAATGTCGATAGACCATCAGTCAGATTCACCGGCTGGGCTACGAGTTGAACCTTCGCCGATCTTAGGCCCGGACGGCTGGCGGCGACGGTAATCGTCCCTGCACGCAGAGTAGATCGCACGAAAACGCGGTTGATGCCGCATTCGGTATTCAGATACAGATTGTTTGTCGAATCGATTTTGCCGCTGTTGTAGCCGCCGCGCCAAATGCCGGGTCCTGAGATCGTGAAATCAACCTGCGCATCATTCGTGGGGCAGCGTTGGCCCTTCGCGTCGACGACCTCAAAATCGATGAATGCCGCGTCCTGCCCATCAGCCTGAAATCCTTGCGGGCCGACTGTCGAAAAGAGTCTGATCGCTGCGGGCGGGCCGGCCGTTGTTAGTTCATGCTCGGCTGCCACTTTGCCCGCGTTCCTGCCCACTGCCTTCAGGGTTCCGGGCACAAACGCCACATCGGAGAACACAAAAACAAAGCCGTTTTCCGGCTTCGAGTTGATGCCCAGCGATTTGCCGTTAAGGAACAACTCCACAGAGTCGGTGTTCGCAGCCACGTAGACGGTTTTCACTGTCTTGTGCGCGGGCTGGGCCGGGATCGCCGGCAAGTCAGGCATCGGAGGACGGCCCTGCGCCGCGGGTCGACCCGGCACTGCGGGTTCCTCCGGGCTCGCGGGTTGCTCCAGTGGATAACTCCAATGGCCCAGAATATGCAGGTCAGGTTTGTCGTTCTGCATCACGCGATGAGCAAAGTAAATCTCCTTGGGCAGACGCACCGCATCCACTTTGCCGCTCACGCGGCAAACTTCGCTCGAATCCTGGCGGCCGTCGGCGTCAGAGTCGGAGAAATAAATGGAAGCGTAGCCGGACCACTTCGAATGAGAGGGATCAGGATTGGAGATTCGGTTCTGCCAGTATGCCCAATACCGTTCAATGCCGGCCAGCGTGAAGCTCTCTGAAGTGAAGAGATACCGTGACCGATTTCTCCACGTGTCGTTCGGTCCCTTTTTCGCTTTGTAGTAAGGGGGCGAGTCATCGTCCCAGAAGCGTCGCGCACCTTCCTCGCGGAAATCCTCGGCTTCAACCAGCGGCGCGCGATCGCGGCGGTAGGCGGTGTATCCGCGGAACATGTCATTGGGTCCGGCCAGGGAATTCGTCTTGGGATCCTGACCGATCATGACCCCGTAATACTCCGCGATGGGCGTGAGCTCGGCGTTGGCCGCGAGATCGTCGTTGTCGCGATAACCCATCACGCGTCCGCCATACGGATCCCACTGCTTGCGCAGTGCGACCATTTGTTCCATTTCTTCAGGCGTGACAATCGTGTTACCCGCCTCCCAGAAGAGAATGCTGGGGTTGTTGCGGAAGTAGATGATCGAGTCGCGCATGACTTCGAGACGTTGCTCCCACTGCTGACCAGTAACTTCGCGCTCCTTGTCGCCCGCGGGACAAACCTGAATGATGCCGTATCGGGCCATCGCGTCCGCGTCCACTTTCTGCGGCGAGATGTGCATCCAGCGCATGTAGTTGCCGTGGCAATCGCGCATGAGTTTGGTGTTGTAGTCGTGCAGCCAGTCCGGAACGGCCCCGCCGAGGGCGGCCCACTCGTCGCTGGATCGCTGCGCGAAGCCTTTCAGGTAAACAAACTTGTCGTTGAGATAGACACCGCCCGTTCCTGCGCCGCCTTTGAATTCAGCTTTGCGGAATCCGGTGACGGTCTTCTCGACGTCGACAACCTTACCGCCAACTTTGAGGACGGTGTACACGCTGTAGAGGTGAGGATCTTCGGTGCTCCAGAAGCGCGCGCTCCTGATCGCGCCTGTCGCGGTCAGCACGGTTTTCTCGCCGTCCGCGATCTCGACGGGATCGCTGTCGAACTGTGCGCGGATCTGCCCGCGGCGGTCGACGATCGCTGCAGAGAGACTCACAGCGGCGCGCTCGCCCGAACCGTTGCGAACTTCTGAGTCGACTGTAATGTCGACCGTCTTTTTCGCAATGTCGAAGTTGGCGGCATGCACGTAAACGCCACTGGTCTCGAGATCGTAATAGAGCGGCAATGTCTGGTGGATCTTGCCGGTGACGTGCAGCCAGACATGCCGGTTGATACCGCCATGGTCGGGATTGAAATCGTTGGCATTCCATTCAAACAGAGTTCCCGTAGCGCGTTCCTTGTAAT
>JBEKEP010000150.1:0-11213 GCA_050013775.1 Occallatibacter sp.
ATATAAATTCGATAGAGATTGGCTTCGGTGGACGCCGGATCGAGCTTGAGCGCCTCGTCGAAGGCACGCCGCGCGCGCATCACGTGAATCTGTCCGCCAAAGCCGTGGCGCGCGTACTGCAATTCAGCGATGCCCAGCCCGGACCATCCCGCGGCAAACGCCGGATCGGTCGCGGTGACGCTGGAGAACAGCGCATGCGCGCGGTCCAGATCAGCGCGCGCGCCGGTGCGCACCATGAATGAGCTGAGCTGCGCCCGTGCCTGCAGATATTTTTCGCTCACCGGTCCCGGCAACGAGCCGTCGCGTGGAGTGCCGCGCGCCGCGCCGGTTCCCGGGCCGCCCTGCACGGATTCAATGCCTTCCGCCGCGCCCATGCCCTGCAGCGTGGCGAAGACCTCGTTTGAAATCTCGGTCTGCACCGCGATCAAGTCGAGCGAAGAAACGCGAATCGACCCGCCCGAGCGCACACTTTGTGAGGCCACGTCGAGCAATTGCCAGCTCAGGTCGAATCCGTTTTCCGAGCGCACAAAGCTGCCGGCAAGCACGAACTTGACCAGCAGTTTTTGTCCCACCGCCAGCGGATCGAGCTGCGCGATAGGCAGTTGCATGAGCGCACTGGAGGGCCGCACCACGAGCGTGGGGATGCGCGCCAGGCGCGCCGCAATGGCATCGGCCAGCGCATAGCCGTAAAGCGGAGCGACCTCCGTGGCGCCGAGATTGGCAAAGGGCAGCACCACCAGCGAATTCTGCGCCGCGCGCTCGCCTGCCGACTCGCGAAACCGCTCTGCCAGCATCGAAAGCAATCCCGTGGTGCGCTTCTCCGCCTCCGCGGCGGTAGCCGGCAAATTGGCCGCCGCTTCGCCGGGAATGGTGCCCGTCTCAATGCGCAGCGCCTTCATGATGGTCTTGAGCCCTTCGCGCACTTCCGCGGCCGACGCCGTGCGCGCTCCTGGATTCTTTTCCAGGCATGCCATGATCACGCTCTTCAATTCCGGCGAGATTCCCGGGGCGATCTCGCTCAAATCCGGCGGCTCCAGGAACTGGGTGGCGCGAATAGCTTGAAAATCCTCGGCATCGGGGCGCGCAAACGGATGCCTGCCGCTCGCCAGCTCGTAGAGAATCACTCCCAGCGCCCACACGTCGGACTGCACGCTGGAGTGCCCGGTGACAAACTGCTCCGGCGCCATGTAACGGATGGTGCCGCCGCGCGCGGTGTAGGTGGCGGCCACCGAGGCATCCTTAGCCAGCGCCGGCCGCTCTGGATTGAAATGCGCGTCTTCTGGGGGAAGTCTTCGCGCCAGCCCAAAATCGAGAATCTTCACCAGGCCGCCGTCCGTCAGCATCACGTTTTGCGGCTTGAGGTCGCGATGAAAGATGCCAAGCGTATGCGCCGCCTGCAACCCGTCCGCAATCTGGATGCCCACCGAGAGAATCAGCTGTATGCTCGCCGGCCCGCGTTCGATGAGCTTGTCTAGCGGCTGGCCGGGCACATACTGCATGGCGATGTAGGCCTCGTCGCCGCTTTCGCCCACCTCGTAGATGCCGCACACATTGGGATGCTCGATGGCCGAAGCCAGCCGCGCCTCGCGCAGCACCGTGGTACGCATCTGCTCGGCCGTCAGCGTGCCGGTGTGCAGCATCTTCAGCACCACCGGCCGCTGCAACAGTGTGTCGTTGGCCTCGTAGACCACGCCGCTGCCGCCGGCGCCCAGCCGTCGCAGAATCTCGTAATGTGCAATGGTTTTGCGCTTCATCGCTCCACTCAAGTTTACCGGCCATCGCGTAAAGACGGTCTTAAAGAATTGCGAAGGGCAATCGGCCGCGCCTGCCGGTCCAATCTGTTAACGTCGAAGTGACGATGATTCCCGTTCCTGGACTCGTGTATCGACTTGCGTATCGACTCGCGGTCACCAGCAGCCCGTGCATGACGATCCATTCCCCAGGCGAATTGCCAATTGCAGGCATTTCCTTCGCATTCGTGCTTGTCCTCCTGGTATCTCCGCTCGCCGCGCAGCAACAAGTCCAGCAAAACCCGGCCGCGCCGACGCCGCAAACTACGCAACAGACAACACCGCAACCGGAGCCGCAAACTACATCGCAGCCAGCGCCTCAATCGGCGCCGCAATCGCCAACTCCAACCGCGCAGCCGCCTTCGACTGAACCGCAGCAGCCCGGCGCGGGAACGCAAGTGCAGACCGGAACTTCGAGCGGCCTCACTCTCGACACGCGCCTCGAGAATCTCCTTGCCGATCACCAGTACGCGCGCATAGCCGCGCAGCTCGATCAGCTTCCACCCCAGGAGGCACAGTTGTATCGCGGCGTTCTGGCCAATCGCGCCAACGATCTTAAGCAGTCTGTGCAACTGCTGGAGCCGCTTGTCGACGAGGTGACGGCCAGCGGCGACACTGCGCATGAAAAGTTGCTGCGCACGGCGCTGGCCGAGGACTATTTGCGCTTAGGCGACTTTGCGAAGGCCGCGCAGGCTTATCAATCGCTCGACACCCGATTGCATGCCAAGCTGACGCCCGATGAGCAGGACGAGATCGAGATGCCGCTCAAAATGCTGCCGCTGGCCAAGGACAACCCGCCCACGACCATCGACCCCTGCGACCCTTTCAGGCTCCAGGTCACCACTAATCCTTTGGGCCTGGTCGATATTCCTGTCTTTGTGGATGCTCGATCGCGCAGTTGGATGCTCGATCCCACGTTGCCCTTCAATCTGATTGCGCGCTCCACGGCAAAAGAGGTCGGCCTCAAAGTCTCTGACGAGATGGCGACGATTCACACCCTCACCGGGCGGCCCATCCAGGTCCACGTTACCGTGGTCCCGCGTTTCACCGTCGGCGGCCGTCTGACACTTCACAACATGACGGCCTTCGTCTTCGACGACGCGGACTATATTTTCCCGCGCTCCGGCTACCAGGTGGAGGGCGTGCTCGGCTATCCGGCGCTCGCCGCTATCGGCAGCCTCACCGTCACCTCCGACGACATCATCCAGGTGCGCCCGGCCGTACAGATCGGAACTCCCGAAAAAGACGACCTTCTTACCGACGGCACGCCGTTCTATCTGGATGGCGACCAGGTTATCGTCGCGCTCAGGCGCGTGCAGCCATCTGCCGATCCCGCCGCGCCGGACGCCGCAGGGCCAGGTTCTCCTTCCGGTCCCCCCGCGGGCCCCAATAGCGATGAGCGCATGTACGCCGTCGACGCCGGCGGACAGGAGACTTACCTCACCTCGCGCTACTTCGAAGAACATGCCGCCGAGTTTAACAGCATGAAAGAAGTTCCCTTCGCGTCTTCCGGCCAATCGTCCGATTCGCAGCCTTCCTATATCGCCGAGACGGTCCCGTTGGGCGTAGGCAAGTCCATCATCGACCTGCACTATATTCGGGTGCTCACACAGCCTCTCGGCTCCGCTGCTCTCGACGATGTGTATGGCGTTCTCGGCGTTGACGCTCTCGGCCAGCTCAAGAGCTACACTTTCGACTACCGCACTATGCGTTTTAGGGCTGTGGGCGAATAGGGCAGGGACCAGGGAAGAGTGTAGGTGCGAGTGTGAGTGTGCTGAACGGGCACAACCACATTCACACTCGCACTCACACTGAATTCTACTTTCCCGCTTTATCCATCTTGATTTGCCCGCGGCGGCCGAAGGCCAGCATCAGGATTCCGAAAACCAGCAGCGCCAATCCCCACCACAGGTTGGCATCGATTCCCAGGCTCTTGGCATACACGTTCATCTGGTCGCGAGTAGAGAGGCCGAACGCCGCGAGAATGGTTCCCGTGAGCGTGAAGAACATTCCGACGGCAATGCGCGCGTCGACTTCAATGGTTGGGCTCACTGCCGATTTGACTGCAAGATCCGTCTTCGCCTTCTTCGCCATGGTTCGCCCTCTCACAGAAACACCAGATTGACGGCAATGGCCGCCAGCAGAATTATCGCGGCGGCAACTGTCTCCGGCCGCTTCCACCACGCACCGCTTGCTGATTCGGCCGCCGATCTGAATGTCAGCCCGGTTAGTTCTCCCTCAGGCCGCGGCGCGGTGCACACGCTCACCGCCGCGGTCACCAGCAGGCTCACGACGAAGGCCAAAGCCGCGGTCCCCAAGCCCAGGGCCATGTCGCTCGCAGGATGATGCAGCACCTTGATCCATCCGCCGTGGATGCCCGGCTGCTCGCCCCGCGGCAGCGCGAGGCCGTGGTGCAGCAGCGCCGCGGCCATGCCGGCGATCAGACCCGCAAATGCGCCGTGTCCGGTGGCGCGCTTGCAAAGTGCGCCCAGCAGCAGGGTGGCAAACAGCGGCGCATTCACCACCGCGAAGACAAGAACGACCGCGTCAAGCAGGTCGTTCGAACGCATGGCAGCGCAGGCCGCGCCAAACGCCAGCAGTATGCCGCCTAACGCTGCCCAACGGCCCGCCTTCAAAATCTGCTTGTCGCTCGCGTCTTTCTTTAGAAACGCCTGGTAAATGTCGCAGGCAAATACCGTGTTCGACGCCGTCAGGCTGGCCGCCACGCCGCTCATCAGGCAGGCGAGCAGCGCGGCAAGTCCCAGGCCCAAAAGCCCCGTGGGCAAGAACTGCAGCAGCATATTGGGCATGGCCATCGCGTAGTCCAGTACCGGCTTTCCGTCCGCGCCTTTCACGGGCTGTCCGGCTGCATCGGCTTTGGCGGGAACCATTCCCTGGCCCGCTTCTATCGCCGGCGGCACGACGGTGATCTCGTGATAAATCGCGCCGTTCTCGTTGTGGATCACGATGGTGGTGTGCGGCGTGGGCAGTCCCACGGCGAGCAATCCCGGCAGGACGAGCAGCAGCGGCACAAAGATGCGCAAGGTTGCGGCAACCAGTGGGGCTCTCCGTGCGGCAGCCGCATTTTTTGCCGCCATCGCCGTCTGCAACAGCCGAAAGTCTGTACACCACGTGCTGCCGCCCAGCACGAGGCCTGCGCCCAGCACCAAACCCACCATGCCAATGCCCATGGAATGCCCACCGGTGTGCGCTGCTCCTGTCAAGGAATCCGCGGCCTTCAGCCCACTCCATCCGCCAACCCGCTTCAATCCCAGCAGCACTATGGGCAACAGCCCGGCCACCAGTACGAAAAATTGCAGCAGTTGGTTGTACATGGCAGCCGCCAGGCCCCCCAGCAGCACGTACGCGAGCACCAGTACTGCGGGCAATGCCATCGCGAGCAGCAGAGCTCCCGCGGGCGGCAGGCTCAACCTGTCGGCCACGGTATCGAAGACGTGTAATTCCGCGACGATGCGCGCCATGGCGTAGAGCGAAATCCCTGCGCTGAACAACGCCATCGCCGTGAACAAAACGGCATTCAGCGCGCGGGTTTTCTGGTCGAAGCGCAGCCCCAGATACTCGGGAATCGATCGCACGGGCGCGCCCGGCGCCGATACTGCGCCATAGAACACCGGCATCAGGACCAGGGCTGCGAAGAGCATGGCAGGAATGGAACCCAGCGCAAAGAAGCCCATGCTTGCCAGGCCGTATTTTGCTCCGGCGGCGCCCATGCCGAGCACCTCCAGCGAGCCCATGCCGGCGCTGATGAAAGCCAGCCCGCACAACCAGCCCGGCAACTTGCGCCCGGCTTGCAGATAATCCTTGCTGCCCGTGATGGCCGGCGCAAGCGACACGCCCGCCGACAGCACAAAAAAGCAGTAAATCAACAGGATCAGCCAGTCAGCGGAAGCAAGAATGGGCACACGAAGTTCCTTCCTTCATGATGTTACAGAACTGGATCGCGGGATGGACGCATGGCCGCAAGCGCGAAGATTTCTCAGCAAACAGAAAAGGCGGCAAGAGAATCTCTCCTGCCGCCACCAGCCTGTCAGACGTGCGTGTTTTCTTTCGAAAACCCCGTTACTCTGCGCCTCTCGGTTGCAGACGTAGGCGGCTCAGCCGTGCCGAGCCGCCACTGTACTGGGAGGGCATAGAGTGATTACTGGACTACTCCCGAACCAGGAGCCGGTGCCGGAGGAGGCGCCGGATTGGACTGCGGCGCGTCGGCCGGAGGCTGGCCGTCCTGTGGCCTGTGGAACTGCCCACCTGGACCGCCCATGCCCGGACGCTGGCCACCCGGTCCCCATGCGCCGCGACCCTGGCCGCCCGGACCCTGACCGTCATGTCCCCATCCACCGCGGCCGTTTCCGCCTTCGTGGCCGTCACCACGCATACCCTCGTGCTGCATCCGATTCATGCGCAGGGTCTGCAATTGCTTCCACTGGTCCGGCTTCAATTGCATCCGGATATCCAGCAGAAAACGCGCGTTGGCTTTTTCCAGTTCTGCGCGCGCCATCACCACCTTGTCGATCTGCGCTTCGATGGCCTTCTGGTCGGGCATATCAGCCTTCATCATTGGACCCATCGCGACCTCGGCCTTTTCGAGGTTGGCATGAAGATCGATCAGCTTCATCTTGTGATCCTGCACAATCCCGTCCATCGCCTTGCGCTGATCGTCGGTCAGAGTCAGCTGCTTTACGACATTGGGATTGTTCCACCATTGTCCGTGTGCGCCGGCTCCGCCAAACGCACCCTCCATGGGAGGCCGATGCTGCCCGAACCCGGGTCCCATTCCCTGTCCGCCCGGCCCTTGCGCGCTGGCCAGACCTCCAGCCATCAGAACTCCCGCTACCGCCAAAACCAATTGTGCAGTCTTCAACCCGTTCATCGTTTTCCCCTCCCTTTGCTTCGCAAAGGATTTTCCTCTCTCGCCTTCTGTTTCGTGTGCTCGGTCTTTTTACTGTGCTCCGCCATCGTCCATCAATGCTGCCAAAGGCTCCATCGCCGCCGGAACGCCCCGCGAAACATCGTTATCCACGGTGGCCAGCAGATCTTCATCCTGGGACTGGGCGCTGTCCTGGGTGGAGCTGGCTTTTCGAGTTGTGGCCGCCGGTGTTTTCTTTTCCGGTTGCACGCTGGCTGGCTGTGCGGATACCCGTGCGGCTGCCGCCCGCTCCTCAGCGGCCTTCTGTGCGGCTTTTTCCGCCGCAATCTTCGCCAGTTCCTGCCGGTGATAAATTTCATGTCCTGCGCCGGCCAGGCTGCCCACGGCCAGCAAACATCCCAGAGCCCAGCCCGTCGCCATCCGCCAGCTATGCCGCACGGCCGACTTTGCCGCCGTCCGGGGCTGGTGATAGGCCGCGTCGCTCCAGGCATCCACGCTGGCTTTGAAGTGCCTCAGCGCCTGCTCGAGCTCCGGTTTTTCTCCCGCCAAATCCTGTTCCCAGTTCATCGTGTTCCTCTCAACTCCGTGCGCACTCGGCCCAGGGCTCGTGAAAGATGCGCTTTCACCGTGCCCTCGCTTAGTCCAGTGGCTGCTGCGATTTCGCTCAACTCCCGCTCTTCCACGTAGCGCAGCAAAAACACCGTTCGCTGCCGCTCGCTCAGGCCTTTCACTGCCTGCCAAACCTGCGCCACCTGCTCCCGCGCCAGCATCTGCTGCTCCGCATTACGTTCCCCGTTGGGCAACCATTCGCTGGCCTCATCCAGATCTACGGCGTTGGTCCGAGTCTGCCGCCAGAATTGAATTCGGCGGTTGCGCCAGTAGTCCTTCTGCAGGTTGATGGCGATCCGCATCAGCCAGGTCATCGCGCTCGAGTCGCCCCGGAAACGGCTCCAGTTCCGGTGCGCTTTCAGGAAGCACTCCTGAGTAAGCGTCTCCGCCAGGTCCATGTCACGCAACGACGCCAGCAGAAACCGGAAAATTTGCGGCCGGTGAGTCTCGACGATCCTGGCAAATTCCTGCGCAGCAATTTCCTCAGCCGCTTCCACGGTCATCGGCTTCACTGCTGTGCCGGCTGCCATCACTTTGGTAGACGCCCCCCTGCGGCGCAAGTTTACAGTCCTCCCCATTCATTTTCGCGCCGTTACAGGGCCAAGTATAGGCGCGAGGCAGCAAAGTGGTCGCTTTCAAAATGCAGCCTTTCCGCGAAGTATGGACGCCCCCTGCTGTCCGCAGCACGCCTGCCCACCGTAACGATATAATTCGGGCGACAAGTAAAGCACTTAGATCCAGAAACGGAGATTCTGATGATTTCGCGCCGAAGCTTCATGAACGACCTGGCGGTGGGTGTGGCGGGCACGGCATTTGCCTCCACCGCCAAAAGTTACGCGCAGATTCTCGGCGCCAACGACCGCCTGAACTTCGCCATTCACGGCAACGGTATCAAGGGTCGTGCCGGCGCGCATCTCGCGTCGCTCAAAGCGAACAGCAAGACCGCCCGCGTGGCCTACGTCTGTGACGTCGACTCCGGCATCCTGGCCGATTTCGCCGCCAAGGCAGAGCAGGTGCTCGGCTATGCGCCCAAAACTGAGGGCGATTTCCGCCGCATCCTCGAATCCAAAGAAGTCGACGCCATCACCGTGGCCACGCCCGACCACTGGCATACGCCCATGGCCGTGCTCGGCCTCAAGGCCGGCAAGCACGTGTATGTGGAAAAGCCCTCCAGCCAGAACGCCCGCGAGGGCGAGCTGCTGGTGGCCGCGCAGAAGAAATACGGCAAGCTGGTCCAGGTCGGCGATCAGCAGCGCTCCTCCGACTACACCATCAAGATGATCCAGAAGATTCACGACGGCTACATCGGCGATACCTACATGGCCAAGGCCTGGTATGCCAATACGCGAGGCGCCACTGTCTACGGCAAGCCCGGCCCCGCTCCCGCCACGCTCAACTGGGATCTGTGGCAGGGTCCCGCACCCCGCAGCGCGTACCGGGAAAACATCCATCCCTACAACTGGCACTGGCTGCGCCGCTACGGCACCGGCGAAGCTCTGAACAACGGAACGCATGAAGTAGATGTCTGCCGCTGGGCGCTCAATGCCGAGTTTCCCCACGCCGTCACTGCTTCCGGTGGCAACTACAACTTCAAGGACGACTGGGAGTTCTACGACACCCTGATCACCAACTTCGAATACGAGGGCAAGACCCTCTCCTGGGAGGGCCGCAGCCGCCAGGGCATGAGCGTTTACGGTCGCGATCGTGGCTCGGTCATCATGGGCACCAAGGGATCGGTCGTCATCGACCGCGGCGGCTACGATGTCTACGACTGGAAGGGCAAGCAGATCGACACGTACCGCGTGGGCCACGCCGCCGCAACCACAGACACCGTTGGCGCCGATAACATGACCGACGCCCACTTCGCCAACTTCATCGCGGCCATTCGCGGCGAGGAGAAACTCAACTCGCCGATCCCGGTCGCCAATGTCACCGTCACCATGCTTCTGCTTTCGAACATCGCCTGGTTCGTCAATCGCAGGCTGCGCATTTCAACTGAAACCGCGCACATCCTCGACGATCCCGAAGCCATGAAGCTTTGGGGCCGGACCTATGAAAAGGGCTGGGAAGTGACGGTGTAAGAAGCTCCGGAGAAATGGCAATGCCTGAAACGACTGCCTCTTTGCCCGCCGCCCAAGCCGGAACCGTCACCATCGGCGGCGACCTGACGGTGAACCGCATGGGCTTCGGCGCCATGCGCATCACCGGAAAGGGCATCTGGGGCCTTCCCGCCGATGTTCCCGGCGCCATTGCCACGCTGCGCCGCGCCGTAGAGCTGGGCGTCAACTTCATCGACACCGCCGACTCCTACGGCCCCAATGTCTCCGAGGAACTCATCGCCGAGGCCCTCTATCCTTATCCGGCGGGCTTGGTCATTACGACCAAGGCCGGCTGGGTACGCCACGGCCCGCTCATCTGGCAGCACAATGCCAGCCCCGGCCACATTCAGGAGGCCATCGAAGGCAGCCTGAAACGCCTGCGCCTCGATCGCATCGACGTCTACCAGCTCCACGTCCCCGATCCGGCCGTCAACTTCGATGCCTCCGTGGAAGCCCTGGCGCGCCTCCAGCAGCAGGGCAAGATTCGCCACGTCGCACTCTCCAACGTCACTCTCGAGCACATCCAGCGCGCACAAAAAATCGTTCCCATCGTCAGCGTGCAAAACCGCTACAGTTTCTCCGATCGCGAGTGGGATTACGTGCTCGATTACTGCGAAGCCAACGGCATCGCTTTTCTGCCGTGGGGCCCCATGGCGCAGGGACGCAAAGCCAATGAAGTGGTAGAAAAAATCGCCGCCGCGCGCCAGGTTTCGACAGCCGTTATTTCTCTGGCCTGGCTCTTGCGCCGTTCGCCAGTAACACTGCTCATCCCCGGCACCAGCAACGTGAAACATCTCGAAGAGAATATAAGCGCCGCAGCTTTCAAGCTGAGCGACGCCGAGTTCGCCGAACTGGCCGCCGTAGTGCCCAAGCCTTACTGGCTGCGCGCGTAGGCCCAGAATCAGAAGTTCGCATCAATACGGAATTGTCATCCTGAGCAACTTAAATCGGATGCACAGAACTGTCATCCTGAGCGAGTCCCGGCATGCCGGGACGAGTCGAAGGACCTGTGGTTGTTTCTCGGCGTCCCTGTGCTAAATTCCCAGGAAAATTCAGGCATGGGTGGGCTGGCTGAAGATAATTTCCGGGTTGGCGACCATGCCTTCACGTAATTGCTTCTCGCGACTTGGGCGCAAGCCATATAATCGGTGTTCAACTCAACTGGAGCACTTACCATGACCGGGATTTCAACTCTTGATGGGTTCGACCCGCTAGGGACGGATGCCGCCTCCGGGGAGACGGCAGCGCTTTCGGAAGTGTTTGAGCAATCAAGAAAGCGGGACGTCCAGAATATTCTCAAAAGCTACACAGGGACGTTTGACCTCTTTTCGGAGCTCCTTCAAAACGCGCTTGACGCGGTCGAGGCGCGCCATCGCACTGGCGACCCAGGATATAGACCAACCATTTGGATTTCGATTGATATTCCTAACCGAATTATTCGAGTTACGGACAACGGCATCGGGATGAACCAGGAGCAGTTCAAGTTCTGCTTGCGCCCAAGTGTCAGCTTCAAGAAACAAGCAGATCTTCGTGGCCACAAAGGTGTCGGCGCAACCTTCTTGGCGTACGGATTTTCATTTATAAAACTTCAGAGTAAACAGTCCGGTGCGGCACTTGCTGTGATACTGCGTCAAGGCCGACAATGGGCCGAAGATAGCAGTGGCACGATCCCCCGCCCGACACTTCAATCGGTGGAGTTCTCAATCCCTGAGGTTGCCAACGATACGAGCGGAACCTCTGTGGAGATCAAGGTTGGCACAGCGTCGGGTGAGCGTCCGCGCGATCTTTCGTGGATCGGAGCCAGAACAGCGGACCAGTGGTACGACGTTC
>JBEKEP010000151.1:0-11153 GCA_050013775.1 Occallatibacter sp.
CTCCACCAGAACAAACGCCAGGCTGGCCGCAATAATCGACCACACCGGAATCATCCGTTCTTCTTCGTTCACGCTGATGGCTTGCGGATCGGGCATAGGCATTCCCTCGTCACCGAGGGCCTTTCCTTAGATCTTTTTAGGCGGATTACCCCTTTTTTAAATGGACGGGAGAAGCGGAACAGAAGTTGCTCAATTTAGGCATTTAGCCGAGATTTATTGGTACTTTTTGGGGATTATTGCTTGATCCGCGCCCAGCCCGCCACAATCACCGCCGCCAGAATCACGGGGCACAGAATGCAGATCCAAAGGCTGGTTTGCGTGAAGATGTCGGCCATGTGCTCGCCGCCCAGCAGACCGTCCGTCACGTGCCACGCAAACGGTCCCAGCGCCAGCAGAACCAGCAGCAGAGCCGCCACAGCTAACGCACGGCTGCGCTTCCGGCCGGCTTGCTGATCCCGCATGACCCCCAGCGAAGTCGACACCACGCGGCGGGTCGTCTGGGCCACGGCGCGCTCACGGGCTGCCTGTTTCCCGGCCAGCGCAGACAGCAGGCCGCGACGTGCATCTTCCGCGTCGGCCGTCTTGCCGGCCGCCGCATCCGTCGCCGTGTTGTCGGCCCATTCCGCTGTCTTCAAATTGCCTCCCCGCAGCGTGCTTCGAAGCGCTCCGCGGCATAGCCAAGCCGTGGCTTGATCATCGCCAAGCCACGATAAAGCCTTGATTTTACGGTAGAAAGCGGCGCCTTGGTCACCTTGGCAATCTCTTCGAGCGACAGCTCCTCGTGAAAGCGCAGCACCAGAACCTCGCGGTGCAGCGTATCCAGATCCAGCAGCGCGGCCGCGATTTTTTCGCGGTCTTCAAGGTTCGAAACGTGTTCGAAAGGCGTCGGGTCGTCGGCGGCCACTTCAAATGTCATCGCCCGATCGTCGTCGCCCACGCCCTCGATCAGCTCGTCCAGGCTGTTCATGGTGCGCTTGCGCCGCGTGTCGATCACCAGGTTGCGCGCAATGGTAAACAGCCAGGTCTCAAACCGCGCCTTACCGTTAAACTGCGAGCCCCGCACCAGCACCCGCATCCAGACCTCCTGAAACAGGTCTTCTGCGGTCTCCCGGTTTCCAGTCAAAAAGAGCAGGTAGCGCAGCAGACGGTGCTGATACTTGACGATGAGTTCGTCCAGCAACCCAGCCTTTTGGCGTTTCAGCCCTTCGGCAACGGCAAGGCTTTCCCGCCGAACCTGTTCGTCGGCAACCGCGGGTGCTTTGGCAAAAAACGGCCGTACTGATCCGATAGTCATCTCTCTCCATTAGACGATAAAAACGGCTGCCGTGGCTAGAAACTGACCAGATTCCCAGAAATCCCTGCCCCGAAGCCTGTCCATCGTCTACCCCCACTCCTGATTCCAACCCGGACCCGGCCCCAAAAGTTGTCCACAGGCTAGAAAACAGCACTAAGCCACTAACCTCCAGGCCTTCTCCATTGGCTATTGGCTACTCCCTACTGGCTGCCTTTCCCACCGCCGCCTCAATCGCCTTCGCCGCCCGCCGTTCCCGTCCCTCGACCGTCTCATAATAAAAAATGCCCAGCAGGTGACCCCGCCGCTGCGCCGGCGTCAGCGCAAACCACGCCTCCCGCGCCCGCGGCTGCCGCTGAAAGATCGCCTTCAGCACCGGCGGAGGCTCCTGTTCCCCCTCCATCGCCTGCATTAGCCGCTCCGCCATCTTTTCCGCGCGCTTCTGCCGGGTCGCGGCACCCTTCGGCTCGTCGGTCCACTTCCCAATCTCGCGCCGCATTGAGTCGCTCAAGCCATCGAACCACCGCCGCAACCCGCGGTCGCTGTTCAGCTCTTTTGCGAGTTCCTTCGGCAGCAGAATCTCGCGCTCTTCCAGATCCGGCTCCAGCCAGATCCGCGCTTTGCCGCCCTTGCGCACTCCCGCGCCCGCCAACATCTTTTTGTTCACCAGCAGAAAATCCCCGCCACCCCCGGGCCGTGGAAACAACGTCGTCCGGAACGCGAAGCCCTCAATCTCTCCTCGCACCCGCCGCCCCTTGCGCACCGGCCACGCCTTCGTCACGTCGAACGGCACCCGCGCAATCGTCCACATCAGAGCAGTCCCGTCCGGCTCCAGTAAAGCCGTAAACGACTTCCGCACCACGCGCACTTTCTTCTCGGCCACCACTGACTCCTCAGGCCCGTCTCTAAACTTCGCCATAGCAGGAAAGCTGTCATCCTGATCGACTGGAGCGCAGCGCAGTGATTCGAAAGCCTGCCCTGAGCGAAGATCGCAGAGCGATCGAAGTCGAATGGGAACCCGCATTTCGAGATCCCGAACTCGGCGTTGAACTTCCGCGATATCACAATGGCCGCAAGCGTGGAAAGTCCAACCGAATCCATCACTTCCGATCCCGTTTCAACCTCATCAAAAGCCATCATACCCGCGGTAGGCCGCGCCGCGCAGGCCCGGGCATCTAAGTCTGAAGAGGTGAACTATGGACCATGCAATGCACCATTTCGACGAGATGACAATAGCGGAGAAAGTTGCAGGGTTCGTGATCGCCGCGATTCTCGTGGCAATTGTCGCGGCTCATTACATTCATTAACCCGCAGTGCAGCGATGACGCGCGGCATGCCGCGCGTCATCGTCATCTGCATTGAATCGCAAAGAGGTACGCTATGGAATATACAACCGACCAATCGATGACCAAAGAAAAGAAGATCGCCGGCGTCGTCGTCGCCGCGATTGTCCTCGCAATTGTCGCGGCCGCCGCTCTTCGTTAACGCAAGAAGCCGAGCGGCAGTAGCTGGCGTGTGCAAACAGTAACGGCGCTCGGCTCACCCCTCGTGTAGAACTTTTCATCGCCCCGCTGCACGCGCGCGCCTGCGGAACACCAATCTGATCGCGTGCCACATCCAGTAGATGAGCACCAGTGCGATCACCACCAGCGCCGCGGCAATTCCCGCGGCCACGTACGGCTTCCACGTTGATAGCCATGTCAGGAACACCGCCAGCCCATCCCCGCTCACGCTAAGCGCGATGTTCGAGAACGGTTCCGGCGAGGGTGTCACCGCCGTGCGCGCCGCAATCTTGCCGCCATGCGCGATAAAGGCGATCGTCCCTCCCGCGAGCGTTGCCAACAATTGCTCGCCCGGCGAGAGCGTGGCCGCGGCCTGAAAAGCCAGCAACGCCGCTACCGGCACGCGGATAAACGTGTGCAGCGCATTCCACACCAGGTCGAACGCGGGAATCTTGTCGGCAAAAAACTCCACCGCAAACAGCACCAGTGCCGCTCCAATCACCCACCAATTCGTCAGCAGGCCAAGCGACGCCGGCAGCGCCAGCCAGCGCGTATGTCCCAGCAGGCCCAGCGTCGCCACCGTGGCATACACGTTCAACCCCGCGGCAAAGCTCACCGCAATCATCAGAGCGACGAGTTGATCTGGCGTTAAGGGCATCCGGCACAGTATAGAACCGCCCAATCCCCTCAATGAACAAAAAGCCAAGAGCGAACGGCTGGAAACCACTTCCAAAAAATCAGATTCGCGCTTTCCACGAATCCGAAGCTGCGCCCCGCGCTCTAGCGCGGGGTCGAGATTCACATTCTTGGGAGCCAGTCCCGTAGGGACGGCGCATTATGAGATCTGTCAGCACCCGTTCGCCCCCCAGGCGCATCGAACTCAGGAGGAGAGAACCCCATGGCGAATCTCAGGCGAAAAAAGCGCGACGAAACCGGTCCCGACTCGGCCGGGCAATCCGGCGATCAGCAGCAGCTCCACGACTCCGCTCTCGCGGACTCTGAAAGCGTCGACGAATTGGTCGAAGAAGGCAACGCCTATGAAGCCGGAATCCTCTCCGGCGTAGAAAACGCCCCGGATCCCGATGTCGCCGAAGTCCGCACCCGCGAAGTGCCCGAGGACGATGTCCCCGAAGAATACCTCGACAACGAACGCTAACCGCCCGCTTCACTCCTTCACGTCTTCACTCGTACACACTCCGTTCGGGCGGAAGCTGCTCTCCGCCTTACGGCACGTCGATTTCCACCTGGCGATCGAGCGGCTCAGTTGTTCCTGGGGGCGTCTGCACCGCGGGATCATCGGCGCCCGCGCTCGACACGTGCAAGGCGCTCTGTGGCACACCCTCCTTGACCAGTTCGGACGCGACCGCCTGCGCGCGCAGCATGGCCAGCTTCATAGCATCGGCGTGCTTCCACGAGCAAAGGGGATCCGCGAGCCGTGACTGTGGAGACATCGCGGCGCATTCGGTCGCTTCGTAGCGCGCGCTATTCAGTAACTGCGCGTCGTCGCTCTCCGCCGTGTCCGCGTGGCCCACCAGCTCGATGCGGTTAGCGCCCAGCGACCGATACGCAGCCGCGGCAACCTGCACCACGTCTTTGGCCTCCGCCGTCAGCGTGTAGCTCCAGGCCGTGAAATACACATCCAGAACCTTCGCCCCCGAACTCGGTGGCGGAGTGGCCACGACCGATTTCAAACCGGCTTCAAACTGCGCACGCAAATCGAAGAAAACCCAGCCCAGCGTCGTGTCATTCAATTGGACTGCGCTTGAAAACGTTCCCGATTGCACACCAATATTCGCGAAGCCCGTGGGCTGCACAACACGGAACGTGTCAAACGTGATGTAGCGGCGCGCCACGGCGCCCAGCTGGCGCAGTCCGTATCCCCCTTGTTGGCCCAGCAGGGAGTCATCGCCAATCAGGCCGTAGGCGCCGTGTGCGCCCGCCGGCGGCTGCAACGGCGCCAGCGCATTCAGCATTCCCTGGGGGTCCTGGACCGTGCCCGATACCTCGCGCACATAGGCCCCGCCTGCGGTGCTGTAGTTGAAGTGCAACACCGGCGATTGCGCAAACACCGCACCCGACAAGCCCGCAGCAGCCACGGCCGCAAGTACAAGTTTCCCTGTTCGCATCGTATTCCCCCTTAAGCTCCACACCCATGCTGCGCAGCGCGCGAGCGGACCCACGAAATCCCTCATGGAATCCCGAACCGCTCTGCGGCGTAGCAGCTCATCATGCGTCAATTGCCAAGTACTCTACCATAGCTCCAGCTCCCTCCCTCACTGGTCCCTCGCTCCCTTACTCCCTGTCTCTCCCCAGAATTCCGTTATTGCCGCGGCAAATTCCGCGTGGTACATTCAGACACCACGGACGGGCAATGACCAAACCAAGTCGAATCCTTTGGCCTCTTGTGCTGATTGTGGCCGGCGCCGTGCTTCTCTACCTCTACCTGCACCGCTCGCCACAACCTGCTCTGGCGTTTCACGCCATTCTCAATCTCACGCCCGACGATCTGGCCGCGCGCTGCGGCACGCCCGATCAGGATGCAACCGGGATTGTCGTCGATGGCGCGGGCATCCGGGACCTGCACTACCACGACTCCGGCGGCAACGACCTGGTCTTCCGCTTCATCAGTGAGGATGACCAGAACTGGCAAAGCCTGGGCGCTTGGCAGTCGGTGCATGCGCCCGACGATCTCGGCTCTCCGGTTGCTTCGCCTGAAGCAGCCCAGCGCCTCCGTTGCGTGATGAAGGGCGTTTCCCAGGCCGCGCTGCTGCCCTTCCACCGCGAAGGCGCGTCCGGCGGCCTCATCGTAACTGCAGCCGCATTTCTACCCCCGCAGGTGGATCCGGGGCCGGCGACAGCCCCAAACACTCGCTCTCCAGGCGTTGCGCCCATGCCCGCCATGCCGGCCATGCCGGCCATGCCTGCCCCTATGCCCGCGCCCATGCCCTCAATGCCCACCTTTCCATCCGCTGCTCCAGCTCCCGCGCCGTATCCCGGCGAAGGCTCGCCAAGCGGATCGGGAGGTGGTGGCCCCGGAAGCGAACCCGAGGCCCCCTCGCCTACAGGCGTCGTTCTGTCCTGCCCCTCCAACACCGAGCCGTGCACGGTGCTCGCTTACGTCGAATTCCTTACCGAGTTCAACCAGATCGTCCACGCCGAGCAGCAAAACGACTTCGATAGCACCATCCAGCAACTTACGCACAAAGGCACTCTGGTGGCGCAGTTGCCTACTGCTGAGGACGGCCGCGAGGACGCCATCAAGACCGTCGTCCAGCTTGAAGTGAAGGCCATCAATATCGTCGAGGCGCGGCTCCGCGACGACGTGGCCAGGCTCGAGCCGTTTCCGTCCGATTCCTCAGAGGTGAAGGCGCAGAAATTGGCGGTAGTCGTCAGCGACGACCAGCAGCGCCGGCAACTCTGGAAACAGGCCGTCGAAGCCAACCGCCCCGCCGCAAGCGTCTCCGAAGAGAACGCAAGCCCCTCCGCCGGCGGCGTCATGCGCTTCGACAGTGAAGCCTACCGCCAGTTAGTGCAAATCCACCTGACCGGCAACTGGCAATAAGCCCGCAACTTGCACATATCTTCCGAAAGCAAACCCGCCACAAAGAATGGGTGCCCCACATCTCGATTTTGAGATGTGGGAAAGCACGAACCTCAACCCACAGTCCTTGTATCAGGGCGCGGCTTTCAGCCGCGCCAATAGCATCGCAAAAATGGGTCCTGGGGCTTTAGCCCCCAGCTCTGGAAGGAGCAGGGGCCTTCAGGCCCCTGAATAAGAGCCCAATTCCAACGGGCTTTAGCCCCGGGCCTTGTAACAAGGGCACGGCTTCAGCCGGGCCACAAATCATCCACCCATTTCTTGAGAAATCGAGTACGCGGCGAAGTCGCGCGCCTGTCTTCGCTTCTGCCTTTAAGCGGCCGCCATGACTTACACTCCTCGTAATGAGATCGATCTGCGCCCTCGTTTTTCTATTGCTTTCCGCCGGCAGCTTTGCGGTTTCCGCCGCTCAAACCGCCGCTCGGCAGAATCCTTTCGTTGGTTCCACGCAGTTGATCGTGGTCACCACATCGAACTGGGACGCAGTCCAGGGGCAGTTGCAGCGATTCGCGCGCACCACCGCCCATACACGCTGGCGCCCTGTCGGCGATTCGATTCCGATTGTCGTCGGCAAGAATGGCTTGGGATGGGGCATCGGCCTCGATGCCGCCAACGATCCTCATCTCCGCCTCGCCTCAGATCCCGTGAAAAAGGAGGGCGACGGAAAGTCGCCGGCCGGCATCTTCGATCTCGGCACTGCATTTGGCTACAGCGCACAGCCTCTGCCAGGCCTCAAGCTCCCGTATCTCGCGCTCACCGAATCCATCGAATGCGTCGATGATGTCAATTCAAAATACTATAACCGCATCGTCGATCGCTCCGCCGTAGCTCCCGACTGGAACAGCTCAGAGCACATGCGCGACACAGGTGAATCCTATCGCTGGGGCATCGTGGTCGATCACAACGGCACGGTCGCAAGGCCCAACCAGAGCGCGCCGCAGCCGGGAGGCGGCTCGTGCATCTTTCTCCATATCTGGCAAAGCCAAAACCAGGGCACCACCGGATGCACTGCGATGACTCCGTCCAATCTTGAAACGCTGCTCACCTGGCTCGATCCCAGCCAGAAGCCGCTGCTGCTGCAATTACCCGCGCCTGCCTATAAGCGCCTGACCCATCGCTGGCACTTGCCCAGGTTGCGCAATCCTCCGGCGCAGTGAGCACGCTGCCGCTTCTCTACCGCCCAAGTTCCTCGAACCGGACATTGAGGATGGGATACTTTTTCCAATCCTTATAGTCAAAATGCCACCATTCTTCCGGGTTCACCATGAATCCCTGCTTCTCCATCACCCGGCGCAGCAGGGCGCGGCGCGTGCGCTCCTCGGCCGTCCCGCCGGGGTAGTCCGCGTAGGCGCGCTTGCTCATCTCGTCGTAGCCGCTCGGCATCGTCACTTCCTCTCCGGTTTTCAGATCGTACAACGACAGATCCACGGCGCATCCGCGATTGTGATTCGAGCCCTTCCCCGGGTCCGCGACAAAAATCCTCTTATCCACGGGTGTCGCTTCCCAGAAAATCTTTGTCACATACCACGGGCGATACCCATCGTGGATGATCAAGCCGTATCCATAAGCCTTCAGCTCGCGATGCGCGCGAAGCAATGCTTCCGCCGCTGGCCGCTGCAGAAACGCGCGCGCCTCGGTGTAAACAGGAGTCCCGAGGAAATTGTTCGTGGTCGCGTAACGGATGTCGAGCTTGATTGTAGGATCGAGCGTCGTCAACTCGACAAGATCTGGTTTGAGAAAGTCTCCCTGCTCGCGTGGCGGCTGTTCTTTCAGCGCCTCCGCACGCAGCTCCTCAACGGGACGAACCGGAGTGATGCGGAAGCTCACCTGCTGCGCGCTGCCCAGAGGCAACAAAGCAAGTAGCAGAACGCACGGACGAAGAAAAATCAGTCGCGGGGAATTCATAATCCTAGTCCCAACTATAAGCGGACGGGCGGCCTGTCTCTTAAGGAAGCAAACTCACCACAAAGAATGGGTGCCCCATCCTTCGCCTTTTTCTGGCGAAGGGTAGGATCGCACAAACCTCATCCCATCTCTCTCAACTCCCCACGACAAGGAGAGCCCCACATCTCGATTTTGAGATGTGGAAAAGCACGAACCTCAACCCACCTCTCTCAACTCAACACGACAAGGGGTGCCCCACATCTCGATTTTGAGATGTGGGATAGCACGAACCTCAACCCACCTCTCTCAACTCAACACGACAAGGGGCGCCCCACATCTCGATTTTGAGATGTGGGATAGCACGAACCTCAACTCACAGGTCTTGTATCAGGGCGCGGCTTTCAGCCGCGCCGAAAACTGCCATGAAATCTCAGGGGCTTCAGCCCCTGAGATCCGGAGGGAGCAGGGGCCTTCAGGCCCCTGAAAAAGAGCCAGGATTCGATGGGCTTTAGCCCCGGGCCTTGTAACAAGCGCGCAGCTTCAGCCGCGCCGTCCACCCCGCCGGCTATTGCGAAGTCTTATTCTCCGCCGGGACGATCTTCGTTACTTGCAGCACGATATTGCCGATGTCGCCGGTTACTGAAACCTTGGTCTTTGCCGGGCCGTAGCGAACAACATTCTTCGGATTAAAGTCTTCCGATCCCATTTTTCCCATGCCGGAGGCATCGACCGCATTCACCACCTGCAGCGTGTACTGCCCGTCGGGAACGTAATCGAACGTGCAGTCGCCGTGATCGTCAACGTATCCACTGCGCAGGATATCTTTGCTATCGACATCGAGCAGTTGCACTTGGGCCAGATCGATGGCGTTGCCTGTAGTCATCTCCTCGACGTGCACCTGCACCTTGTGCATGCCGTCGGCAGGAATGGTGATGTCGGCGCCGGTATAGGCCTCGCTGGCGGCGAGCTCGATGGGTTTGAGATCTTTCTTGAAGAACACGTTGCCGCTGTAAACACTCAAGCCATCGTCCACCTGCGAGTTCGCGGCGAGCGCGTCGGGCGAAGTCATGCCGAGGATCATTACGCTCTTCAGCTTGTTGCCGAGATTCTTGAGCACGTTGAGCGGCAGCGAGGCGCGCAGTCCGTAGGTGCCCGCAACGAGGCCCGCGATGCGAAAGCGCCCGGCATCGTCGGTCACATAGCCGATGAGCGTACTGTTGCTGGACGCCATGCCCAGCGTCATCATATTGGGCTCTTTGTAGCTGCCGTCTTGCGTCTTGCTCATCAGTTGTACCTTCACGCCCACGGCCGGCGAGCCGTCGTCGTAGGTCACCACGCCCGAAATGGTTGCGCCATGACTCAGACTCACCGTCGCGCCAACAGTTTTGCCTGGGTCAACCGTCACGATGGTCAGATAAGGAAGAGCCTCTTTGATCTGGTCCTCGCTCACCTGCCCCATCTTCATCCCGTTCAGAGTTCCAAGATCGATATGCGAGAGAGGATTGACGGCTCCATTCTGCTGCGCCAGAACAATGTATTTGCCGGCCGGTACATCGGCCATCTCGAAGTGCCCGTCCAGTCCCGTTTGCGCAAAGGTGTCCAGTCCGTGGGAGAGGCTGCCAATCATGCTCTGCAAGTCCGGTTTGCCGGTCGCGTCGCCGGTTCCCCCAGCGGGCGGCTTGGCGGGAGTAATCTTCACTAGCAACACCTGCGCCAGGCGCGCGGGCGCCTTGTCATCGGAATAAAAAACCCGGCCTGTGACAGTCCCTGTCGTTTTCGCCGCTGCTTCCTGGGCGATCGCATCCCGCGCCATGGTCCCCGAAAGGGTCACCATCGCCAAGATCAACGTAAGAAACGCGCCCACTCCCTGCGGCATCTTCTGCACACACTTCATCCTGATTCTCCTGTCCTGGTTGTCGTCACGTTGCCCACGGGCTTTTCCGGATACCATCCCTCACCACTGCCGCGCTTGCCGCAACGTCATGGCGCGTCGGTTGCATCGTGGTTCGGACGATACGGCTTCACTTCCAGCTGCACCTCTTGGTTGCGCCCCGGCTGCGTCGCCGCATACACCGTCACCAGCTTTCCAATCGGAATCGTCGGCGTCACCAGGTACTGGTGCGTTGAGGTTTCGATCGGCAGCTTCGCGATGCCCAGCGGATCGTCGACGTCAAAGTTCTGGGTGGAAATCCGCAGCGCCACAAAGACCGAATCGCCCTCGCGCCGCAGGCTCAAAATATCCACATCGATGTTGTGATCCACGGCGCCGTCGTTGTTCGCGAGGCTCGTCCTGAAGTGCTCGTCGTCGCGCATCGCCGGCATCACTTCGCCGGTCGTCGCCAGCAGCGTATAGCTCCTGTCGGTCACGCGCTTGTCGTTCTGGTACCTGCGGAAAACAATCGTGATCTCGAACGCCTCATGCGTCGTGGGTCGCGACTTGTCCGCAGCGGTCTGCGCGGGCTTGGCCGTAGCCGGCGCACTCGCCGGTGTGCGCTCCTGTTGTGCCGCGCCCAGCGCCGCCGGCAGCAGCACAGCCGCCAAAATAAGGTGTGTCTTGCGCATATCTATCCCTATCTCGCTCCCCCGATGCGGATCGGCGCGAACACGATCGGCTTCAAGACGATGGGTGCCACCGGCTCCGCGTTCTCAGCCATCTCCGGCTCCGTCGCGGGAGTCCGTCCAGCTTCGTGCGTCCTGTACGCCGGCTGCAATCCAGCCTTCTGCTCCGGCAGGGAGGATTGCCTCTTCGGCCTGGACTCAGCACTCGGCCCCTCCGCAGTGCCCGCGCCGGGAGCGGTCGCCGTGCCGCCCTGCGCCGAAACCGGCGTCTGCCGCACCGCCACCGTCGCTGCCGGCGGATGAACAAATGCAATCTCCA
>JBEKEP010000152.1:0-11101 GCA_050013775.1 Occallatibacter sp.
GATCGACGGCGTTGATGTGATAGACCCCTTTGCCCTGGGGGCCGTCGCCTTGATGCACCGTATCCAGGCGCAGATAGCCGGGCCGTCCGCTGGGTTCGGGCTTGCGCCGCTCGCCGATGGCCACGGTTGTGGGCCGTGTTTTGGTGTAGTTCAAGCGCCGCTCGCGGTAGCGCTGGCTCTTGCGCAGGTTGTAAAGATGGGCCACGGAGATCGTCGCCAGCCGTGCGTACTGCTGCCGGCCGTAGAGCGTGACCTCGCGCTCCAGAATGCGCCGTGTCGCCGGGCCGCTCAAAGTCTCATGCGCCTCGTCGACCGAGGCCAGCAGGGCGATGTCGGCCCGCGTGAAGCGCTCGGGGAACCGGCGCCGCCGGTAGACCGTTGGCTCGACCCGGCCGCTGGCGGCGTAGCGGGCGATCAGCCGTGTGACCTGTGCCCGGCTCAGCCCCGTCATCTTCTCGATGTAACGCCGCAGCAGACCGCGCGCGGCTTTCGCTTGCTGAGCGTACCGCTGACCGACCAGCAAGCCCTCCACCCAGGCATAAACCTGCCGGCGATCGGCGCTCTCAAACCGGATTTCCTCGCTGGCCGCGACGAACCGGCGAATCCCTTCCAAGTTCAACTTCTCTGCCTGATGCACGCTGACGTTCACTTCCCAGCATGACTAACCCTTCAGGCTCATCTTGTGTTGGAATCAGTTCCTCGCTTCAGGCTCATCTTGTATTGGAAGAGAGTCCAAATTGACTGAAACGCCTTAGATTTCATAGAATATAAAGGATGCGTCTATCGTGCACATGCTGTTGTTGTTGCTCCTCGCGGGCTTGTCCTGACGAGTTGAGCACCGGGGCGCGAATCGACGATCGCCTCTAAATCTTCGCCCATCTCGAACAGATTCTGACAAGCTCGCAGGCTCGTGGTAGCCGCGGTTTTGCGCGTACGAGATTGTTGACCTCTTAATTACAAAGCTTGTGATTCTCGATCCATCTTAAGAAAAGGCGTATTGGCCGGGACAAGAGATGCAGGTGACTTCCAATGCGAACTGAATGCGGCGAAATTGAACTAGGCTCCTCGCTGGAGAACCGAATTGGCAACACGCCGCTGATTCGTCTCGACCGCATGGTTCGCGCGCTGCCGGGAATCACGCTGCTGGGCAAGGCGGAGTGGCACAATCCCGGCGGCAGCGTGAAAGATCGCGCAGCCGCTTCCATGATTCGCACGGCCATCGCCGAAGGCCAGCTTGGTTCAGGCAAAGTGTTGCTCGATGCAACTAGCGGAAATACGGGAATTGCGTTGGCTATGCTCGGCGCGGCGCTGGGATTTCCCGTTCTGCTTGCCATGCCGTCGAATGTCTCCCCCGAACGCAAGCGCATTTTGAATGCCTATGGGGCGCAGGTGGAGTGGACGCGGCCGGATGAAAGCTCGGACGGTGCAATTCGACGCGCGCGCGAGCTGGCGGGTAACGATCCGGAACGATTCTGCTACCTCGATCAGTATTCGAGTCCCGCGAACTGGCGCGCACACTACGAATCGACCGGTCCGGAGATATGGAAGCAAACCGAAGGGCGTGTGACGCACTTTGTGGCCGGACTGGGAACCAGCGGCACGTTTACGGGTACAACCCGAAGGCTGAAAGAGCTGAATCCGGGGATCCAGGCGATAAGCATGCAGCCAGATTCTCCGTTTCACGGCCTCGAAGGCTTGAAGTACATGGCGTCATCGATCGTGCCGGCAATCTACGATCCATCACTTGCCGACCGCGCCCTCGAAATAGAGACAGAAGCCGCTTACGCGATGGCAAAACAACTGGCCCGTGAAGAGGGTCTGCTGGTGGGCGTCTCAGCTGCGGCGGCGGTGACCGCGAGCATGAAGATTGCGCGCGAAGAAGCTGAGGCGGGTCGAAGCGCAGTGATCGTGACAGTGCTGCCGGATTCCGCGGATAAGTATTTGAGTGAACGTTTCTGGGAGGAAGCGTGAGCGTACTGCGGGTGACCAGAACTGTATACGATGCGATTCGCGCGCACGGCGAGGAGACTTATCCTCACGAGTGTTGTGGGGCGCTGCTGGGACTGGCGATGGCGGAAGGTTGGCGCATCGAGTCGGCGGTGAAGGCCGGCAATACACGCACCGATTCGGCGCATAACCGTTATCAGATTGCGGCCGCGGAGCTGGTGAAAATCGAGCGCGAGGCGCGGAGCAAGGGTTTAAGCGTTGGCGGATTTTATCACTCGCATCCCGATCACCCGGCGCAGTGGTCGTCGACAGACTTTGCCGAAGCGCATTGGCTGGGCTGTTCCTATGTGATTACGGCGGTGGCGCAGGGCAAGGCGACTGTGACCAACTCGTTTTTGCTGGCCGGGACAACCGAAGAAGACAAACGATTCGAAGATGAAGAGATCGAAGTGCTTGAGACAACTGATCCCGCAGATGAGTCCGTGGCGGCTCTGACTGAATCAAAGAAAGCGTAAATGAGGAACCGAACCGAATGACGATCTATATCCCGACTCCGTTGCGGCCTTATGCCGCGGGCAAAGACGCGCTGGAAGTGGAGGCCAGCACTTTGAGCGACGCGCTCGATGAGCTGACTCGAACCTTCCCCGATCTGCGCAAGCACCTTTTCACAGAGGAAGGCAAGTTGCGGGCCTTTGTGAACGTGTATCTGAACGACGAAGATGTGCGCTATCTGCCGGAGAAAGATGCTACGGCCGTCTCGGCGACTGACACGCTTTCGATCATCCCTTCGATCGCAGGGGGATGCGAGGATCGCGGCCGCATGAATTCGCAATGACTCTCGAACGAGTCCGGGTCAGGAGCCCCGCACTACACTTTGGCGGCTGCATACGCGCCGACATGTGAATCGGCGCACGAATTCTGTTTGTGGACTGGAGTGAAAACCATGGCGACTGCAACCACACCGGTGGAACTTCCCGAGCTGACAAAGGACGAACTGTCGCGTTACTCGCGTCACCTGATCCTGCCTGAAGTCGGCGAGGAGGGCCAGCGCAAACTGAAGGCTGCGCGCGTGCTGTGCGTGGGAACCGGCGGTTTGGGTTCGCCGCTCGCACTTTATTTGGCTGCGGCCGGCGTAGGTACGCTGGGCCTGGTGGATTTCGATGTGGTGGACGCGAGCAATCTGCAACGCCAGATCATCCACTCGACCGCGGATATTGGACGCAAGAAGCTGGACTCTGCCGCGGAAAAACTGAAGGCGCTCAATCCGGATGTCAACCTGATCAAGCATGACACCTTGCTCTCGAGCGCCAATGCCCTCGACATCCTGAGAGATTACGACGTAATCGCCGACGGCACCGACAACTTTCCCACGCGCTATCTCGTTAACGACGCCTGCGTGCTGCTGGGCAAGCCGAACGCGTACGGATCGATCTTCCGATTTGAAGGCCAGGCCAGCGTTTTCGCCACAAAGGACGGTCCGTGTTACCGCTGTCTTTATCCGGAACCGCCGCCGCCCGGCCTGGTGTTCAGTTGCGCTGAGGGTGGAGTGCTGGGAATTTTGCCCGGCTTGGTCGGCGTCATCCAAGCCACAGAAACCATCAAGCTCATCCTCGGCAAGGGCTCGACGCTCGCGGGACGCTTACTGCTCGTCGACGCGCTCAACATGCGCTTTCGCGAACTGAAGCTGCGCAAGAATCCTGAATGCCCCGTGTGCGGCGCTCATCCGACCGTAACTCAATTGATCGACTATCAACAATTCTGCGGCATTGTGCCGGCAACAAGAGAGGAAAGCAAAGTGAAAAATGGCGTTCCACAAATTACTGTGAACGAATTGAAGCAGCGCATCGATGCAGGCGAAGACCTGTTCATTCTGGATGTGCGCGAACCCTTCGAGTATCAGATTGCCAACATCGGCGGCAAGCTGATCCCGCAAAACGAAGTGCCGCAGCGGCTGTCGGAGATTGACCGCGATCGCGAGATCATTGTGCATTGCAAAGCTGGCGGCCGTAGCCAGCGTATTGCGGAGTACCTGAAGCAGTCCGGGTATCCAGATGTGGTCAACGTCGCCGGCGGAATCCTTGCTTGGTCCAGTGAAATCGATTCAACAGTTCCTAAATATTGATGCGAGCCGGAAAAGGCTAAGGCCCGCCGGCCGCGAAGCGACGGGCCTTAGATGTGCATCGGACGAGCATGTGCGCACGATACGTTCACCCGTTTCAGGCTCCGACGCTCTTGAGCCGGCGCAGTGCAGCCAAAAGCGCATCGATGTCGTCGCAATTGTTGTAGAGCGCGAGCGACGGGCGGACCGTCGTCTCCACTCCAAAGCGCCGCAGCGAAGGCTGCGCGCAATGATGGCCGCTGCGCACTGCGATCCCCTCGCGGTTCAGCGCCGCGCCCACTTCTTCAGTTTTGAAGCCGTCGAGCACGAACGAGATTACGGCGGCCTTTTCTTTGGCGGTACCAATGAGGCAAAGCCCCGGAATCGTCTTCAACCCTTCGAGCGCGTACTGCAAAAGCTCATGCTCGTGACGCGCGATGTTTTCGAGGCCAATAGCCTGCACGTAATCGATGGCCGCGCCCAGCCCCACAGCATCCGCAATGCTGCCGGTACCGGCTTCAAAACGGAACGGCGGCACCTGATACACGGTCTTCTCGAAGGTCACGTCGACGATCATGTTGCCGCCGCCCTGCCATGGCGGAGCTTCGGCCAATGCATCCGGCTTGCCGTAGACCACGCCGATTCCCGTAGGCGCGAAGACCTTGTGTCCGCTAAAGACAAAAAAGTCGCAGTCGAGCGCCTGCACATCGGCGCGCATGTGCGAGACCGACTGCGCGCCGTCGATGAGCACGCGCGCGCCGTAGCGATGAGCCGCGGCTACAATCGCCTCGGTGGGCAAGATCGTGCCCAGTGCGTTCGAAACCTGGGCGACGCTCACTAGTTTTGTGCGCGGCCCGAGCAGCTTTTCGTATTCGTCGAGCAGAATCTGCCCGTCGTCATCGACAGGAATCACGCGCAGCACCGCTCCATTTTCCTGGGCGAGCTGTTGCCAGGGAACGATATTGGCGTGATGCTCGATGGTCGAGACGATGATTTCGTCGCCCTTCTGAATGTGGCGCTTGCCCCAGCTCTTGGCGATCAGGTTGATGCCTTCCGTGGCTCCGCGCACGAAAATGATTTCCTTAGCCGAAGGCGCGTTGAGAAACCGCGCGGACTTTTGCCGCGCGTCTTCGTAGGCGTCCGTGGCGCGAGCGGCCATCTCATGCGCTGCGCGGTGGATGTTCGAGTTCTCGTGTTCATAGAACCACGAGATCCGGTCGATCACGCTTTGCGGCTTCTGCGTCGTGGCAGCGTTATCAAGCCAAATGAGAGGCTTGCCATGCACGCGCTCATTGAGGGCCGGAAAATCGCGCCGCGCGCTACTCAGGTCGAAAAGGCCACGCGTCAATTTCAAGTCGTCGACCAAGTCCGGATCGTAGCTGGATCCGCGCACGGGCACGCTGCCGCCCGGTTTGAGCAAAGTGCCTGAGTCCTCAAGGAAATAAAACGGCGCCACCGTGTGCGCCAGAGTGTAGGCATCTTCCTCGCTTGCGTATTTCTCAGGACTGGAAAGCGCGCCGAATAGAGCCGGCAAGCCAGCGTCGAAATTCAATCCCTGCGGCTGGAAGATGCCGGGATCGAAGCCGGGTGGAATCTCCGGAAGTGGCAGTGCAAACGGCGAAGCACCCGCTCCGCTCAGACCGATGCCGGACCAGTCGGCGGGCGCGCCGGAGAATCCGTAACCGGGCAATGCGGGTGTGTAGGGAACTGCTGACGACGCCGGCACTTCGGACTGAGTCGGCGACTCCTCGGGTGCGAGCACCGGACTGGAAATTGTCCCCGCCGAAGGCACCGCGGATGGAGCGCTGCCCGGAGCGTTGAACCCACTCGCGGAAAGCGCCTGTGCGCCCGGGATTCCTGGAACCGTGGAAGCGGCGGGCGGAATCACACCGGACGAAACCGGCGACCCTGCTTCACCGGCCAGCCGAATAAGATCCGCTTCGGAAGGCAACTTGTCCGCAGCCGGGAGCGATGGAACGTCGGGCACAGCGAAGCCAACCTCAGACGCACCGGGGACAAAGCTTGCAGCCTGTTTCCATGACGGCGCCGCGCCGACCACCGGCGGTGGTGGCGCGACGGCGGCGAAACTCGGCTCGGTGGGCAACGATCCCGGAACCGAGCCCGCAAATCCGGGCGCGGGAACGGAAGAACCCGGGCCCGCAGGCAATGATTGCCCGAAGGCGCCCGGCAGGTCTGGATTCGGCAATGCTTGGCCCGGAAGCGCGCGGAAAAAAGAGTTGGCCAGCGCCACCAACTCTGCCACAGAGAAGGGAGCAACCGCCGCATCCGCGTTTTGTGTCGCCGGAGCCGCCGAAGGGATGCGATTTGTCGGGTCCGGATTATTTGTACTCATGATAACGGCCAACTTCAACGTTCTCGAGAGCACCCAGCGCATCTTCGGTGAGGACAGCGGCTGAGCAGTAAAGCGAGATCAAGTAAGAAGCAATCGACTGGCGATCGATGCCCATGAATCGAACCGACAGGCCGGGCGTTTGTTCGCCGGGCAGGCCGGGTTGGAAGAGGCCGATCACACCCTGCCGCTTTTCACCCGTCCGCAGCAGCAGAATGTTTGTCTTATCGCTTTTGCTCACCGCAAGTTTGTCCGTGGGGACTAGCGGCACGCCGCGCCAAGTAAGGAAAGGCGATCCGAAGATAGAAGTCGTCGGTGGAGGCACCCCGCGCCGTGTGCACTCCCTGCCAAATGCAGCAATGGCGCGCGGGTGCGCGAGGAAGAAGGCCGGCTCTTTCCAGATCTTCGCCAGCAGCTCATCCAAATCGTCCGGCGTAGGAGCGCCTTTGCGCGTCGAAATGCGGTAATGCGCTGTGGCCTGATTGAGCAATCCGTAGTCGGCATTGTTGATCAGTTCGCCTTCCTGGCGCTCTTTCACTTTTTCCACCGCCAACCGCAACTGCTCGCGAATCTGGTCGTGGGGATGACTGTAAAGATCGCTGACGCGGGTATGGACGTCCACTGTCGTCGATATCGAATTCAACGTATACTCGCGCGGCTTCTCTTCGTAATCGACAAAGGTTCCCGGCAGGACGTGCTCGTCGCCTGCTCCACATTCAACCGCGATCTCCGCGCCTTTGCGAACCCTGTTGACGCGAAAGGTGCCCGATTCGACGGGCTTCCAGGAGAGCAATTGCACCAGCCATCGCGGCGTAATCGCGTCGAACTGCGGGGCTGTTTTGGTTGTGTTAGCAAGCTGGCGTGCAGCTACATCGCCCAGCGAACGCCGGATTTCAGTTGTGGCCACGTGTCTTCTCCTTCGGAGTTCTTTTGTGATACCGATCTCAACATCGATTCTGGAGCACCGGACGGGAATTGAACCCGTGAATACTGGTTTTGCAGACCAGCGCGTTAGCCACTTCGCCACCGGTGCCGGTTCCGCCGCGCCAACAACCATTTCTGCAGCGGCGGAGCAATCAGATTTACTGCGGCTGCGCGGTTGTGCGCAGGTAAGGCTTCACAGTCCTGTATCCCGGAAACGTCTTTTCCGCCTGTTCGTTCGATACGGACCCGGCAATGATCACGTCCTCGCCCTGCTTCCAGTTTGCGGGCGTGGAAACTGGATGCTTCGATGTGAGCTGGATTGAATCGAGGACGCGAATGATCTCGTCGAAGTTGCGGCCGGTCGTCATGGGATACGACAGTGTGAGCTTGATCTTCTTATCGGGTCCGATGACAAAGACCGTGCGCACGGGCGCATTCTGCGCAGGCGTGCGGCCATCGGAGGTGTCGCCAGCGTCCGCGGGCAGCATGTCGTAAAGCTTCGCGATCTTCAGCTCGGGATCGCCGATCAGCGGATAGCTCACGGCGTGACCGGCAACGTCTTGAATATCCGCTGCCCACTTGCTGTGGTTTGAAACCGGATCGACGCTGAGTCCGATCACTTTGGCGCCACGCTGCGCGAACTGTTTTTCGAGAGCAGCTACCGCTCCCAGCTCGGTAGTGCAAACTGGCGTGAAATCCTTGGGGTGAGAGAAGAGCACGGCCCATCCGTCGCCAATCCACTCGTGAAAGTGGAGGGGGCCCTGGGTAGTTTCAGCGGTAAAGTCCGGCGCGAGATCGTTAATGCGAAGCGACATTGATTATTTCCTCCTGGGAAGTTCTCATGAATTTGACCGAGAAAGGAAAAACCCACTCGGCATGGCGGCAACGAGTGGGTCCTGAGGAATTTCGAATTGGATTCGATTCTCTAGATACACACCCGCGGCAGGCTGCAGCGACAGCAGCACAGACACGCGCGAGTTGTGGAGAATCTTGACATTCGTGACCCGATGCGAATTCGCATCATTCGATTAAACACCAGCTTAGAGCGAGATTCGCCCGCGTGTCAACCGCCGAATGGTAAAGAAACTCCCTGCATCGAAAATTAACCAGCTGGGCATCAAAGAAACACGAGCAGTTTCAGCTGCAGCGCAAAGCCGTGCCAGTCGTCTCCCTATAACTCCGTTGGATTCCTTCATTGCGGCCGCAACACCAACTTCATTGAAGCATGTGAGGCACAGAGAGAAAAATCCTGGATCGGGACTTGACGTGTTATTTAATGTTTGCTACGGTAAGGTTCACTATGGCTCTGTTCTTCGATCACGCCGCACTTGTGAATGCGCCCATGCCTGCGGCAGTTCGATGTCGCCCCTAACTCTCCGCACCCACGGCTAACGTGGTTTCGAGGCAGAGTTACTCCCTTTCATTTGAAGATATGATTCTGAGCTGGGCCTTCTGGCACAGGCACGAATCCCGTCTCCTATCCGCTAGTGCACTTGCGCGCAGGTAATTGCGCCGCAGTGCACGCGGTTCAGGCAAGGGCAAGATACTCCTGTCAAAACCCCAGTAGCCGTTCCTGAACGGTTCCATTCTCCTTTGTCGCACTGCGCTTAACGCGCAGGCGGTTGCAGTAGTGTCTCTCACACGGATACAAACGTCCTCCGTGCACGAGCAAAGGATAAGTGTCTGTTCGCGATTGAATCTTTTAGAGGCAGGCCAGCGCTTGCACCAACCAGATTGAGGATGATGATGAAGAGATTGATCGTACTTGCAGTTGCAGCCTTGTTGACTGGCACAGCTTATGCCGCGCCGCCGAAACATATCACTTCGCCGAAAGAAGCGTTTGGATTCGAGCCGGGTACCGACCGGAAACTCGCTGACTGGACTGAGCTGGTTGCCTACTTTCAAAAGCTGGGCAAGGAGTCGGACCGGGTCCATTTCGAAGAGCTGGGCAAGACCACCGAGGGTCGCCCGTATATCAGCGTAACGATCTCATCGGCTGACACGATTGCCCATCTGGATCACTACAAGGAGATTCAAAGAAGGCTTGCCGACCCCCGCATTACGACCCCGGAAGAGGCCAAACAGCTGATCGCCGAAGGCAAGACAGTGATTGTTGTGACGTGCAACATCCATTCGACGGAGATTGCCAGTTCGCAAAGCGCAACCGAATTTGCCTATAAGCTCGCCACCGGCGACACTCCAGAGATCCAGAACATTCTCAAGAATGTGATCGTGGTTCTGGTTCCGTCGCAGAACCCGGACGGCGAGCAGATCGTAACCGACTGGTACAAGAAATATCTCGGCACGCCCTATGAGGGCAGCAGCCCCGTGGTGCTGTGGCATCACTACACGGGCCACGACGATAACCGCGACTGGGCGACCTTCACGCAGGTGGAAACACAGCTTGCCGTCGAGAAGGTGATCAATCCATGGCATCCGCAGATTCTGTACGATCTGCACCAGCAAGGCGAAGATGCGGCGCGTATCTACCTGCCGCCTTTTGTAGATCCATTCGACCCGAACATCGATCCGATTCTGATTTCGTCGATCAACACACTGGGCTCGAACACCGCGCTCGATATCGCGTCAACCGGAAAGACCGGTGTGCTGTCGTACGGCGTTTACGATTTCTGGTCTCCGCTCAGAGATTACATCGCGTACCACAACGGACTTCGCATTCTGACCGAATCGGCAAGCGCGGACATCGCTACGCCGGTCAACATTCCTTTTGAGAGACTGGGCCGCGGCATTGGCTACGACGCCAAGGTTGCCACCTGGAATTTTCCCAATCCGTGGAAGGGCGGCGAGTGGCATCTCGGCGACATTGTCAACTATCAGATTGACGCTTTCTTCTCCATCGCCAACAGCGCGGCTATCCATCGCGAGCGCTTTCTGAATAACTTCTATGAGATCGGCGTGCGCGCCTTGCATCACACTGACTGGCCCTATGCCTACGTAGTACCGGCCGAGCAGAGCGACCCGGCAACAACCGCGAGACTGATCAATACATTGCGTATCGGCGCGGTCGACGTGGAACAGGCGAGCGCCGACTTTGACGCCGGCGGCAACCACTACACCAAGGGCAGCTACATTATCCGGCTGGCGCAGCCCTACGGGTCATTCGCCAAAACGCTGCTCGAAATTCAACATTATCCCAACATCGCGCAGTATCCGGGTGGGCCGCTGCAACGGCCTTACGATGTGACGGCGCAGACTCTCCCTCTCCTGTTTGGTGTAACGGCGGTCGCCGTGAACGACTCTTTCGACGTGCAAGCGAGCGCTGTGGAGCGCGCCAAGCCCACGCCCGCGCACTTTGAAAAGAACACGAACGGCAACGGCTATCTTATCGCCGACCACACCAATAGCAGCCTGTACGCGCTGTTCGATCTGCTGAAGCAAAACGTAACGGCCTACAGGCTGACAGCCGCAGACGCCGATCCCGGGACGATCTATATTCCGCAGCAGCCGGGCATCGACGAAAAGCTTGAGGCTCTTGCTGCGAAATATCCCATAGAGATTCATGCCGCAACCGCCGCACCAACAGGCGGCGCGCTCAAGGTTCGGCTGCCGCGCATCGCGCTTTACCAAAGCTGGGTTGCATCGATGGACGAAGGCTGGACGCGCTTCATCTTCGACAAGAATGGCATTCCCTACACGCGTCTGGTAGACGCCGACGTTCGCAAGGGCAGCCTGAACGATCAGTTCGACGTGATTGTTATTCCCGACAACGCGGCGCGCGCCATCACCACGGGCCGCGGCGGATTCGGCGAAGGATTGGGAGG
>JBEKEP010000153.1:0-13899 GCA_050013775.1 Occallatibacter sp.
GAGGACGCAAAATCCGCCTACGCCGACGGAGCCCGCGCCTCCAACGCCATCATCAGCGCCATCAAGCAGGCGGGAATTCCCGAGGATTCCATCCAGAGCCAATCGCAATATCTCGATCGTGACTGGTCCAAGCCGCATAAATTCAAACTCAGCCAGCAATGGACCGTGAAAGTGCCGCCCGCGCGTGCCGCCGAAATTCTCGATATAGCAGTCTCAGCAGGCGCTACGGACAGCGGCCAGATCGATTGGACCGTTAAAGACGAAAAGGCGCTTGAGAATCAGGCACTGGAACAGGCCGCATCGCGCGCCCGCCAGAACGCTGAAGCGCTGGCAAAAGGCATGGACGTGCGCCTGGGCACGCTGATCTACGTCTCAAATCAAGTTTCGTCTCCGACGCCGCGCCCGGTCATGTATGAGATGAACCGGCTCTCCGGCGGAGCGGCAACTCCGCCTCCCCTGGCCATCGAGCCGCGCAAAGTCAGCCGCGAAGCCACCGTCTACGCGGTCTTCGCCATAGAATAGGTGTCAGCCGAAGGCCGCACGCAGGCTCCTCCGGCCCGGCTGCATCAAAGCCGGCCCATGCTCAAGGAGTTCTCCGCGCGATGCTCGTTGAATCCGCAGCTTCGGCCTTTCAGGTGCACGCTTCCGACAACGTCGCCACGTTGCTCGGCGAAGCTGCCACAGGCGCACCGCTCGAAATCGTCGGCCCGGCTGGAAGACTCGACCTGACCGCGCGCGAGAAAATCGAGCTCGGCCACAAGGTCGCCCTCGACGCCATCCCTGAAGGCGCACCCGTCGTCAAGTTTGGAATCGTAATCGGCATCGCCATGCGCTCGATCGAGCCCGGGGAGTGGGTGCATCTCCACAACTGCCGCAGCCAGCTCGACGAGCGCTCTGGCCACTTTGACGTCCACACCGGCGAGCCGGGAGACAACGCCTATGCCTGACAGCGCTGCCGGTCAAATCTCGAACCGGGTCTCCGATCGGAGTTGGACCGGCTACCTCCGCCCTGACGGCCGCAAAGGCATTCGCAATCATCTGCTTGTCGTTTATACCGTCGAATGCGCGAGCTTTGTTGCGCAGGAGATCGCTAAAGACGAGTCCGACACGCACGTTATCGGCTTTCCCGGCTGCTACGACAACGACTATGCCATCCGCCTCATGCTGGCGCTGGCCACGCATCCCAACATCGGCGGCGTGCTCGCTGTGGGCCTGGGCTGCGAATACACTCAGCCGCACCGCATTGCCGAAGCCGTGCGCGCTTCCGGCCGACCCGCGGAGTCCTTCTTCATTCAGGAACACGGCGGCACGCGCTTGAGCATTGCACACGGAAAAGAACTGCTCGCCTCGCTGCGTGCCCGCGCCCAGGAAAACGCCGTCAAGGTGCCCATGACCTGGGCCGATCTGACCATCGGTGCGGAATGCGGCGGGTCCGATGGAACGTCCGGGCTGGCCGGCAATCCCGTCGTGGGCCGCGCTTTTGATCGTCTCGTCGATCGCGGCGGGTCGGCGATTTTCGAAGAGGTCGTCGAAATGATCGGCCTGCGCGATCTCATGATTTCGCGCGCGGCCTCGCCGCAGGCGGCGCAGCAACTCGGCGCAACGTACGACAAAATGCTGAACTACTGCAAGGCTGTGCGCCAGTACTCCGTCGCGCCTGGCAACTTTGCCGGCGGCCTTACCACCATTGAGGAAAAAAGCATGGGCGCCTTCGCCAAGGGCGGCAGCCGGCCCATCCAGGGCGTCATTCGCGTCTCAGAGCGCCCGCCGCACCTCGGCCTCTGGCTGCTCGATTCTGTTCCCGACGAGCACTTCATGCAGTTCGGCTACACCAACCCCAACGACACGGAAGGCATTATGGATCTGATCGCCGCCGGCGCGCAGATCGTGCTCTTCATCACCGGCCGCGGCTCGGTCATTGGCAGCGCTGTCGCCCCGCTCATCAAAGTTACAGGGAATGCGCGCACTTTTCGCAACATGACCGAGGACATGGACTTTAACGCCGGCCGCGTTCTTTCCGGCGAGCTAACGATGGACGAAGCCGCCGCCGAGCTGATGGACCTGATTGCCGATGTGGCCGCAGGCCAGCCCAGCAAACCCGAGCGCCTCGGCCACCGCGAGTTCTTCCTCATGTACAAACACCAGGACGTGCCCTCGCTCGAAGCCGGCTGCCGTGCATAGGGCCGGGGGTTTCACACATTTCCACCCGGTTTGACGAACCAACCCAAAGCTACGACAATGAGAGAGTTGTCCCTTCCTTTGTGGGCCTGTGGCGCAGCTGGGAGCGCGCTTCCATGGCATGGAAGAGGTCGTCGGTTCGATCCCGACCAGGTCCACCATAAAGTCTCAAAAACCATCAAAATTGTAACCTATTGATTCTAGGAGCATCGGCGGCACCGATTAGCATCCAAAGACATCCACAATCAAGCTTAAGGACCTTCGAAATCAAGAAAGAAGAGGTGGTATGCGTAGCACGATTACCTCATCGGACTTAAGAAGACATAAGCCGCTCATTTTGAGCGGCTTATCAAGATTTTTTGGACTGTCTTGGACGTCTCTGGATCTAATCCTGGTAGGCACGATTGGATTCGAACCAACGACCTCTTCCGTGTCAAGGAAGCGCTCTAACCAACTGAGCTACGCGCCTATTCGCGACGACCTTAGTTTATCAGGGCCGCGGCGCTGATAAAAGCGCTTACCAGTGATAAGCAATTCCTTGAGCCTTGCGCTAGGGCCACGCCCCGGAATCCCATCGATCAATACATGAATTGATCGATTCGCGTCGCTGAGAAAGTGGAGCGCGCCCCGGCATGCTGGGGAGGTCATCGGTTCGATCTCGACCAGGTCCACCAAATAACTCCTACGAAATTAGCGGCGGGTCCATTCTCATGGCTCATTCGCCTGGTGCGTAGGACATCACAATACTAATCTTTTGTCACTGGGCTTCCGCCAACTCCGTTGCAATCCTCCGCTTTTGCCGCGACGACACGAAATGTCTCTCGATCGCCAGGTAGAAGACCCAGCTCGCAAGGACTGCCACTACAATTTGCAATCCCCACGAGTGGTCAGCCGAATGGCACATCACGACCCATAGAGCAGCCAAGCCCCGCAAAACGTCCAGGGACTTAAACGGAACGATCTTCCCCGGCATTTCTGCCATGCATCAACTCCTCGTTCAGTCACAGCTCGCGAATGTCTGCATCGGGGTATTCATGAGGCAAGTCGCCCCAGGCTCACAGGTACATGCAATTGCTTTTAAACGACAGAATAACCGCGCTTGCTAATCAACGTTAGCATCGAAGCTCAGGCCGGAATTCAAGTACGCACGCTCTTTTGGGTTCCAGGCGGATCATCACCTAACCGGAGATTACTGCATGGGCACTGATATTCCAGCTCAGCGAAGGTCATGGGATACAGAAAGCCTATCCGCAAGCGATAGCAGATTTCCGATGTCACAAGCATTCGGGCTTTTCCGACGCAGGTAACAGGAATTCGGCAGTGGAGAATGGTTCGCTCTCCATTTGGTCCCCCAACCATTGCATGGAGCAGATGTCCGCTTTTCCCTCGCCATGGCCTTTGCGCCTTCTATCTCAACGCTTTCCGGTCAACAATCCAGCCAGGGCGAACGCACCCCGGCAGAGCGTTTGTGTCATAACCCGCTACTTTTCGCCGGATCGCGTAGGGCACGTGAACTCCGGAACCGCTCTAACGCATCCGGCAATCACCATGACGGTTGAGTCTGCCGCCCCGCTCTTTGCAAGCGACGCGATCGCGCAGTGCCGTAGATCGTAGAACCGGATGCCGGGCGTTCGACCGCGACGAGGCCGAAACGGCGGTGGCGTTTGAACGCTTTTGGGGTAATTGAAGGTCTTGCTTTGCGGAGGCCGGGGAAGAGGAGGTCGCAACTATAGGGTTTTCTGCTTTAGTCGGTGCGGCTTGTAGTTGACTAAGAGGATTTTTTCCCACTTCCACTTCGTAGTACAGATTCATGATCTGGTCTTGGGCTGTGGGTCGACTCAGGAGATTCTTCGCTGCTTCAGCCTCATAATATTGATTCATTAGCTCGTCCTGGGCCGTAGTCGGATTCCTGTACGCATCAATCGCCATTCGCGTGAAGGCCACGAAGAGGACCAGAATCACCAACTGAGAAATCCTGCGTGGCGAAAACAAGGCATTTATTGCCACCAATTTGATGGGGCGATTCGCCCCTGAAGTTGGGGACTGCGTTCGGGCTTTGATCTTTGACTGAGGACGAGCGGCATTGGGAAAGCTCCAGGCAAAGGCATCCTTCCTGGGAGGCTCTTGTGCCGGTGCGTTCAATTGAAGAGTCTTTCTTGCAAGTGCAGAAGACCATTGAGAGATCCGCGTCAAAGTCCTGGAAATCTCATAGGGCTTCTGCGCTTCCGCATTCTCTTCAGGCTTCTTTGTGGCAGACGCCGCACGCGCGAGTGGCGTAACCGCGGAGGCTCCTTGTGCTCGCTTGCTGATGGCGCGTTTCGCCTCTGGAGTAGTCGACTGCGTTCGGGCATTGCTATCCGGAAAGCCCGGCGCAGAGGCGTCCTGAGGAGGAGGTTCTTGTGCCGATGCGTTCGATCGAGGAGACTCCCTTGCAGATTCTGAATACCACTGATTTGCAGGTGCTGAATACCACCGATTGGTCCGCGTTGGAGCCGCAGAAGCCCAAAAGGGCCTTTTAGCGGCCGACGCTGCACGTGCAGTTGGCCTTTCCGCAGATGAATCCAGGCGCTGAAAAGCCGCATTGACCTCTTTCAGCTTCTCTTCTGCTTTGCTGCGGAGTTTCCCGTCGTGGGAAAAGCGGTCGGGGTGCCACACCTTAACCAGGTCGCGATATGTATCGCGAATCTCATTCCAGGAAGCACCTTCTCGAAGGCCAAGTGTCCTTAGGGCATCGCATCGAGCGCACAATTTGCCGGAAGCGCCAAGCGGTCTGCCGCATTCACACTGAGCCATGCCCCGAGCATTCCACCAGGCAGAACGCCTGTCAATGCAAACAGGCCCGCGGCGCATCCCGTTTTACACCCTCCGCCGCGCCCCTACAGCGGAGCCCGTTCCTCCAGTACCCGTTTGCGGCCGACCGCCCTCCGCGCGGTACACTCTTGCTTGCTATCCGACATAGGACAAATCCCGTGCCTGGCCCTGAAGTCCGGGTGCGCTGCGCACTGCCATGATTGAGGGACAGATTCCATGACCGAACCCGAAACGAGCGAACAAGAAACTAAAGCACTTCCTGAAAACGCCTATCTGCCGCTCAAGCCCGGCGAATCCTACACTCCCATCATTCAAGCCCAGATGCACGCGCCGGAAATGACGGCACGCGCCATTCTCTGGGGCGTTTTCTTCTGCGTCATTTTCACCGTCGCCTCAGCGTATTCAACGCTCAAGGTCGGTCAGGGCATGGAAGCCGCCATTCCCATCTCCATTCTCGCCATCGGCCTGGCCCGCATGTACAAGCGCCGGTCCACATTGCTCGAAAATGTCATCATCACCGGCATCGGTGGCGCGTCGGCTGCGGTCGTGGCCGGCGCGGTCTTCACCCTCCCCGCGCTCTACATTCTTCACCTCAGTCCAAATCCCATCGAAACCGTCTTCATCTGTCTCGCCGGCGGATGTCTCGGCGTGCTCTTTGTCATTCCTCTGCGCCGCTTCTTCGTGCGCGAGATGCACGGCCAGTTCCCGTTCCCTGAAGCCACAGCCATCACTGAAGTTCTTGTCACCGGCGAACGCGGCGGCTCGCAGGCCAGAGTGCTGCTGCAGGCTACCTGCATCGCCGCCCTCTACGACTTCTTCGTCACTACTTTTCACGTGTGGCGCGAATATCTCAACCTGCAGTTCATCCCGCTCATGCGCACTCTCGCCGATCGCGGCCGCATGGTCTTCAGCTTCGACGCAATCGGATTTATCCTCGGGCTCGGTTATGTGATGGGTCTGCGCAGCGCCATGGTCTTTTGCGCAGGCGGCGTTCTGGCCAACTTCGTTCTCGTCCCACTCGTCTGGTTCCTCGGCAGCCACGTCAATGTGACGGTCTATCCGGGAATCATGCCGGTTTCCGCCATGTCGGCCGCGCAAATTTACGCGAGCTACGTGCGCTACATCGGCGTAGGCGCCATCGCCACGGCCGGCATCTTCGGCGTCATCAAATCGCTGCGCGTCATTGCCGGCTCGTTCAGCATTGCCTTGCGCGCCTTTCGTTCGCGCGCCGTCGATCTATCCGTGCGCACCGATCGCGACATCTCTTTGCCCGCGATCCTTCTCGGCGTCATCGTCAGCGCCCTCGCTGTCGCTATCTTCTTCGGGCGCTTTCAGGTTTCCTGGACCGTCCTTTTCCTGGGACTGGCTCTCACGCTGCTCTTCGCGTTCTTCTTTGCTTCGGTGGCGGCCAACGCCATTGCCACCACGGCCAATAATCCCGCCTCCGGCATGACCATGCTGACTGTCATCATCTCCTCGGTGGTGCTTTTGCACTTCGGCCTCTCCAGCGCCACGGGCATGTTCTTCGTGATGGCCATTGCGGGCATGGTCTGCACGGCGCTCTGCGTCTCCGGCCAATTCATGACCGACCTGAAAACCGGCTACTGGCTCGGCAACACGCCGGCCGCGCAGGAGAAGGTGAAATTCATCGGCATCCTGGCCGCCGCCGCCGCCGCCGGAATCACGATCGTGATGTTGGCCCACACCTACCAGTTCGGCGAAATGGCCGCAGGCGACGCGCGCCCCGTTCTCGCCGCGCCGCAGGCCTCCATCATGAAGGCGCTGGTGGTCGCATTCATGAGCCGCCAGCCGGTTACTTATCTTCTCTTCGGCGTGGGCGCGCTCATCACCATTGTTCTGGAGATGCTCGGCAAATCGTCGATGGTTTTTGCGCTCGGCATCTACCTTCCTCTCGGCCTCACCACGCCCATCCTGACCGGCGGATTCCTTTCGCACTTCGTGCAACGCCGTTCTGAGAAAACCGGCGGAGAAGCAGGCCGCGGCATTCGCGAGCGCGGCATAATTCTTGCCTCGGGACTCATGGCCGGCGGCGCGCTCGGCGGCGTGCTCGGTGCGTCCCTGCGCCTCTTGCCGCAATTCCACGAAGACTTCATCCAGACGCCGTTCTATTTGAACGATCCCGTCTCGCAATCCGTTTCCGCGCTGCTTTTCATTGGCCTTTGCGTGTATGTGTGGCGCGGTAGCATCAAAGCAGAAAAGACAAAGGCCTAGTCGGAGAAGAAATCGTCATGAACCAGGTAACGCCTTCGCAACTCGACATCTTCGTCGCTGACGCGGTTCTCGGCATCGACACTCTCTGGGGTGGCGACGTCATGAATCCTTCCGGCACGGGCCGCTTCATCGCCGACTCGTGGTTCTCGGATGAGCCGCTGCCCGCCGCCTACACGCATCCGGCCGCCGCGCTGCTGCGCCAGTCCGGCGGCGTGGGCGCCAAAGAGATCGACCGCGACGCCTTCGCAAGCTACCTGCGCGACGTCGATCTTCCCGCCGCCATTGAGGGCCTGCGCAAAGAAGCTGCCCGCTGCCCCGAACTGCGCCGCGCCTATCTCCAGGGCCTCGCCGTCTCTCTCGATGTCATGTGGGACCTCGCCATGGAAGTCCTCGGCCAGGGCGATCCCGTTCCGTACACGCGCGCCGTCGCAGCCTCGACCGCCAGGCCGCCCGAGCCTTCGCGCCCCGAGGCCAAGCGCGAGCGCGTTGCGGAGTTGCTTGGCCGCGCCGGCTACTCCGCTTCGCAATCCGGCGGAATTCTTGAAGCCGTTGATGCTTGGCGTCGCGAACGCGTTACGCCCATGGCGTCCGTGCAGGCGCTGGGTCAGGCCGTCATCGCGCATTTCGACGCGCTCTCGGCAAAAAATCTCGTCCCGGACTTGCCGCCGGAACTCGCGGCCGTTCCCCGCGCCAACATCAATTTCATGCCCATCAAGGACGCGTGGTTCTCCGGGTCGATGAATTACATTGGCCGCGCCCGCACCGCGTCCGGCGCGCCTGAATATGAAGCCAGCTACGAGATCAACGCGTCGCTGCAAATTTCCTATCCCGAGTTTGAGCAGCTCGTCAGTCACGAAGTCGTGCCGGGCCACGTGACTACCTTCGCGTATCTGCAGGATTTATACGTGCGCGGCAAGGCCGGCTTTGAGGCAACGGTGCTCACCATGAACACACGCGCCGCCACGCTCTTTGAGGGCATTGCCAACAACGCCATCCTCATTGCGCACGGCGTGACGGATGTGGCCCAGCTCCCCGACGAAGACTTGCAGATCGGCGTGCTGCTCGCCCTCTTGCAGGACGACGCCAAGAACCAGTCTTCCTGGATGACCTGGGGCGAGGGCCGCGAGCAGCAGGAAGTCGCCGCCACGCTGCGCCGCGATTTTCTCGTCACCGAAGAGCGCGCCGGCAAACTCTCCGGCGCGTGGGGACGGCATCCGCTGCTGGGCCGCATGTATCTGCCCGCCTACCGCGCCGGGACAGACAAAGTCGCAGAGCTGCGCCGCAAGCATCCCGCCGCCAAAGTGCTTCCGGCACTCTACGGCTGCAACGGACTGGTCGACATCGAGACCATCGATCAATTGATGAACGGATAAACTCGCGCAGCCCAATCCGAACCGGTTCGAACAAGCTCCGGATTGATCGGTATTCGGGGGTGGTCCGAATTGAATCAGAGTGTTCGACCACCGGCTGCCTCATACCAGACGTCGTAGCTCACAGCCGAGAGGCATTTTGGCCGGCTATTTTTGCTTCTTCGAATTGTTTGTTTTGTGCGTTCCCTGCACGGATAGAAAGCACATCTGACCGCCGGTTGATGCCATAAAGAGGACACTATAGGTGCTACCGTCCGACGTTCTTAGGGTTCCGTCGGTTATATCCGACTTAGTTATCGTTGGTTCTTGCGTGCCGAGCTTGATCCTGCCGATGCTTCCTGCCCGCGGGGTCACGACGGGCGTCACGCCAAGGCCAGAACCATCCGCATTCAGGATGTTCGCAACTGCGGTTACGATTCCCTCCCACCACACATCCGAAAGCTTACACTCCCTATCGTCAGATATGTACTTCCGGATAGGGCCTAACGTTGGGTTCGATGTGTCGACTTCTGCTTGTTTCTTGACAATCGTGCATGGAATTTCCCCGAGGTAGTGGGTCTTCGGAGACCCAAAAAACATCCCAACGTTGAGCGATAAGACAACATCGTGGGATCCCACATGTCCCACTAGGACGTGCCCGTCAGCCGCGTGGTACCGAAAGACGCCCACTGTGATGTTTCCGTCACCTACGAGAGGCACGTGCTGTTCCTCTGGCAAGGAACTGAGGTCTAGGTTCTGAGCCTGCGCCGTGCCTATAACAAGTGCAATGGTGCTTGCGAGTAGTGTCCACCTGATGGGCATTGGTGTGCTAGACACGGTGGTAAAAGCCTCCGAAGCTTTCACAACTATACCCCAACTTCGTCGCTGCTGGCTGGGTATGCGTCCTACAGCACGCTCTTCGCAATCGCCGCCAACTGCATGAACGACGTCCCCTCGTAAATGGTGCCGATCTTCGCGTCGCGGTAGAGCTTTTCGACGGGTGAATCTTTCACGAACCCCGACCCGCCCAGCACTTCGACGGCCAGGCTCGCCACGCGCTCCGCCGTGTGCGAGGCAAAGTACTTCGCCATCGCCGCCTCCTTGCGAAAGTCGCGTCGCGTGTCCCTCAACCGCGCCGCGTTGTAGACCAGCAACTTTGCTGCCTCAATGTCGGTTGCCATCTCCGCAAGCTGGAACTGCATGGCCTGGAATTCCACCAGCGCCTTGCCGAACTGCTTGCGGTTCTTTGCGTGTTTGACCGCGTGGCCCCACGCGCCTTCGGCCAGCCCCAGCATTTGCGCGCCAATCCCGATGCGCCCCTCATTCAGCGTTTCCATGGCCACTTTGTATCCCTGGCCGACCGCGCCCAGGATCTGCGCCGCCGGCACTTCGCAGTCCTCCAAAATCAGTTCGCACGTGCTCGACGCGCGAATGCCCAGCTTGTCCTCTTTGCGGCCCACGGTGAATCCCGCGGTGTCTTTCTCGATCAGGAATGCCGTGATCCCCCGGTATCCCGCGCTCGCATCGACAGTCGCGAACACGATGAACAGTCCCGCCTCTTTGGCGTTCGAGATCCAGAGCTTGCGCCCGTTGAGCACATAGTTGCTGCCGCGCTTCTCGGCACGGGTCTGCAAAGCGAAGGCGTCGGACCCCGATCCCGCTTCACTCAATGCGTATGCGCCGACGGTGTCCGCCGCCAGCCGCGGCAGATAGACCCGCTTCTGCCCTTCGGTGGCCCATTTCATGATCGCGCTCGCCACCAGCGTGTTCTGCACGTCTACCACGAGCGCTACCGCGGGATCGACCGCCGACAACAACTGCACGGCCAGCACCGCATCGAAGAACGAGCCGCCGCTGCCGCCATACTCCTCGGGAATCTCGATCCCCATCAGCCCCAGCGCAAACATCTTCTCGATGAGCGACGGGTCCATCTGCTGCGCGTCGTCCATGCGCCGCACCAATGGCGCAACTTCATCGCGCGCAAACGCGCGCACCGCATCGGCAAACAGCCTCTCGTCTTCACTTAATTGCGTCACGGGCGCGCCCGCCGCTTGAGGATTCATCGCCGTTCTCCTCCGACCATCCGATCCGTAGGATCACACACCATCATGCAAAATGATATGCTGCGTTCTTGAGCAGGCCCTCCGGCAAGCTCAAGAGGCGCACGGCTTCCCATGCAAATCGGCAATCACGTCTTTCTTGTTACCGGCGGCGCATCGGGGCTGGGTGCAGCCATGGTGCGGCTTCTTGTTGCCGAGGGCGGTTCCGTTGTAATCGCCGACCTCAATCGAGTGGCGGGCGAAACACTCGCTGCCGAGCTGGGCAACGCCGCCCGTTTTGCGCTCACAGATGTTACCAGCGAAAACGACGCGCAGGCCGCGATAGGTCTTGCTCTCCAGGCCTTCGGCCACCTGCACGGCCTCATCAACTGCGCCGGCGTCGCGCCCTCAGAGAAAGTCGTCGGCCGCGACGGACCGCATCGCCTCGACTCCTTCGCGAAAACTATCAACATAAATCTGGTTGGCACCTTCAATATGATTCGCCTCGCCGCCGCGGCCATCGCGAAAGAAGCACCCGGCGTAGATGGCGAGCGCGGCGTCATCGTCAACACCGCGTCGATTGCGGCGTTTGATGGCCAGATCGGCCAGGCGGCCTACGCGGCCTCAAAAGGCGGCGTGGCCGCGCTCACGCTGCCCATTGCGCGCGAACTGGCGCGCTCCGGTATTCGCGTGGTCACCATCGCGCCGGGCATTTTCGAGACACCGATGATGGCTGCATTTCCAAAAGAAGTGCAGGACGGGCTGGCCCGAAGCGTTCCCTTTCCGCAGCGCCTCGGACGTCCCGCGGAGTTCGCCGCGCTGGTCCGCCACATCATCGAGAACGTCATGCTCAACGGGGAAACCATCCGCCTTGACGGCGCTTTGCGCATGGGCCCACGCTGAAGCATCCGGCCCCGCTGACGCATCTGATGGAAGGAGTTGCCATGCCGAAACCCGATCCCATCGTTATTGTCGGCGTAGCGCGCACCCCGATCGGCGGATTCCAGGGCGATCTGAGCGGTCTCGCCGCTCCCGGGCTTGGCGCTGCCGCCATCGGCGCCGCTGTTGAGCGCGCCGGCATTCCTCCTGAGTCCGTCGACGAAGTTCTCTTCGGCTGCGTGCTTCCCGCCGGACAGGGCCAGGCTCCTGCGCGACAAGCCGCTCTGGGCGCGGGATTGCCGCTTTCTGTCGGCGCAACTACCGTGAACAAGATGTGCGGTTCCGGCATGAAGGCCGTGATGCTCGCCCACGATCTTTTGCTGGCCGGTAGCGCCAACATCATCGTCGCGGGCGGCATGGAGAGCATGAGCAACGCGCCGTATCTTCTTGACCGCGCGCGCACCGGCTACCGCATGGGCCACCAGCGCATTCTCGACCACATGTTTCTCGACGGCCTGGAAGACGCCTACGACAAAGGCCGTCTGATGGGCACGTTCGCCGAAGATTGCGCGCAAAGTTACGCTTTTGCGCGCGAGGAGCAGGACGCATTCGCACTCACCTCGCTCGCCCGCGCGCAAAAAGCCGCGGTCGATGGCAGCTTCGCCGCCGAAATCGTCCCCCTCACTGTGAAGGCGGGGAAAACCGAGCGGGTAATCGTGCACGACGAGCTACCGCTCAAGGCCACGCCCGACAAAATTCCGCATCTCAAGCCCGCATTCCGCGAAGGCGGCACGGTGACAGCAGCCAATTCGAGCGCTATCTCCGACGGTGCTGCTGCACTGGTTCTCATGCGCCGGTCTGAGGCTGATCGACGCGGCCTCAAACCGCTGGCCACGATCGTGGCGCACTCGAGCTACGCGAACCAGCCCGCGCTGTTTCCCACCGCGCCCATCGGGGCCATGCGCTTGCTGGCCGACCGCACCGGCTGGTCTCTTGCGGATGTGGATTTATTCGAGATCAACGAGGCTTTTGCCGTGGTCGTGATGGCGGCCATGCGCGATCTCGACCTGCCTCATGAGAAGGTCAACGTGCACGGCGGCGCCTGCGCCCTGGGCCATCCCATCGGAGCTTCCGGCGCGCGCATACTCGTTACGCTGCTCGCCGCACTCCAGAAATACCATCTCCGCAGCGGCATCGCCTCTCTCTGCATCGGCGGCGGCGAAGCTACGGCCGTCGCTATCGAGCGCATCAACTGATTAGCGCGACTACCGCGGAGCCGTCTCAATTCGGCGACGGCTGCTCGATGTGGTCGATCACGATTGTCTCCACCGGGCCTTTCGCCGAATTCAGTTTCAAGCCCATATCCTGGATGGACGTCAGGATCGAGGCGACAATGTCCTGGTACTCCGCGTTCGGATCGTTGCCCAACAACGCGCTCTTGAAATCGAACGAGCCGCTCAGTCCGGTTTCATCGAGCACAGGCCGCTGCAAAATGCTGCTCAGGCGCACCGCCAGCAGAGTCATGGAAGCATTCTGTCCAACCAGGCCATCACTCGCCAACCACACACCCGGCGAACTGTCCTTGTCCTTGGGATCGTGCAACTTCAGTTCGCCGCTGCCCTTTGTCAGCACGTATACGGCGCCGGTCTTGCTTTCGCGATGGAACTTCAATTGGAACCGCTCCATCAGCAGCGATTGCAGCATCTCTCTTTGTTCGGTGGTCAGTGCATGGGTGGGCGACGTCAATTTGAGATTGCGCAACTCAGAAGAGTCCGGCGGAAGCGCATCGATGCTGTAGCCCTGGTGATGGCCCCAGTCTGGTTCACCCACAATCTGATAGGGCTGCACGTCGAAGGCAAAGATTAAGAGCATATCCAGATTGCAGAACGCGCACTTCGTCCTGCCGCCAGGCAAGGTCACGAAGCCCGCTATGCCGCCCGGCGCCGGTTTGATCGTCGCCACCTCAAACGTAGGTAGCTGCGAAACCGTCGCGGAATTAGTCGCGGAAGGTCCAGGCGCCGTTCCCGTCTGCCCCAATGCGCCTGCGGCGCCCATCGCCAACGCAACCATGCACACAAACCGCATCACGATCCGCAAATTGGAAAACATCAACGTGCCTCTTCCCGGCTTCCAGAAGTCAATTGTATGAGGGACTGTCGGAGTGTTAGACGATGCTGGAGGGAAAGGTGTGTGGAGTCTACGCGCCCGCCAGCGCCGCTTGCGCCATGCCGGAATCGGCCTCGGACTGCGGCTCACTCGCTTCCGGCGGCGTCACCGGCACATGCGCCAGTTCCCAAGCCGAGCGGTCTTTGACCAAGCGCGCCACCAGCGCGGTGTGCATGGCGTGGCCTGCGCGCATCGCCACCACGTGCCCCTCGAGCCGTCGTCCGGCAAGTGCCAAATCGCCGATC
>JBEKEP010000154.1:0-10998 GCA_050013775.1 Occallatibacter sp.
GACACCGGCGGAGCCAGGTTCTCCTCAGGCGGCGCATACGATTGTTCGGGCGCCATCTCCGGTTCCTGCGTTGGCGGCGGAGGCTCAGGCGCGTAAGCATCCGGCGTCCGCTGCATCAGCCCATAAGGATCGCGTTGCGGTTCGGGAACCACGGGAACCTGAATATCTTCCATCACGCGCAGCGTCAGAGCCGTCTCCGCCTTGAGCGTCGGCCTTGGACCGCGGCGCGGCAGGTTGATCAGGTCGATCGGCCACAATACCGGAATCATCCACAACACCGTATCGCGAACCGGATGTCCCTTGCCCAGAATGCGTCCCTGCGCGTCGATCTTGTAACCCTTCACATCTACGACCTTGGCATCGAGGGGAATCACCTGGTCGCCCACATAGAGCCGGTCGAAGTCCAACTGCATCCAGCCCTTGCCGACAAAGTGGCCGGGATCTTTGTACTCGGTGAAGTTTCCGCCCAGGTAGCTTCCGTAGGGAAGCATGAAATCTCCGCGATGGAAATTCACCTTGCACAGCACGGGATCGCCCACTGCGGTGGTCTTCGAGGAGATCCTTCCGTCACCTGTCGAACAGGAGACAAGTGCGCCGGCCGGAATCATGCGATAGCCAGCCTCCGCAAAAAGCGGCGGCGCCAGCAGGAGTGAGAGGACAACGAGCGTACTGCATTTCATACAAAATCCTCCATGACAGAAGCGAACTCCTCGGTATCTCCAAAATCTATCGGCACATAAGAGCCCATCTTCAACCGCGAAGGCCGGTTCACCGGGCCGAAGCGGTTGCATTTGAGCGTCGTGCTGCGCGCCGACACTTTCCCTCTTCGCCGCGAAAGCCTCAGCCCCGCGACGAGAAAGTTGCGGCAATCGCACACACTGCGAGTGCGCCCGGCAATTCTGGAGATCCCGTGATACGCCTCGCAGGATCCGATTCGCGCAGATTGAATTTGCGAGAAAATCCCCCGAGTTAGCAGCATGAACCCCCGGGCACCGGGAAAGTTTCTAAAAATTTGGTTTTTATTTCTTGAGAGGTAACCGGATCGGTCGGTTTTGGCGTCTCATACGCCTCCAGCACCTTACGATCTTTTCGGCTCGTAATTCAAATTGGGCCCCAGCCAGCGCTCTACTTCCGTGACGCTCATAGCTTTGCGCCGCGCGTAATCTTCCACCTGGTCGCGGTCGATCTTTCCCAAATTGAAGTATCGGCTTTGGGGGTGCGCGAAATAGAACCCGCTCACGCTCGACCCCGGCCACATGGCGAAGCTTTCGGTGATCTCAATCCCCGTCTTCGCCTGCACATCGAGTAGGCGCCAGATGATTCCCTTCTCCGTGTGATCGGGACAGGCCGGATAGCCCGGCGCCGGCCGGATGCCGCGATATTTCTCGTGGATCAGTTCGTCATTGCGCAGATTCTCATCGCGCCCGTAGCCCCACTCTTCGCGCACGCGCTTGTGCAAGCATTCCGCAAACGCCTCGGCCAGCCGGTCCGCAATCGCCTCCGCCATAATTGCGTTGTAGTCGTCGTTCGCGGCCTTGAACTGCTCCACCAGCGCCTTCAGCCCGAATCCGCTCGATACTGCAAAGGCGCCGATGGTGTCGCCCAACCCGGTCTCCGCCGGCGCAACAAAATCCGCAAGCGAGCGGCAGGGTTCGCTGCCTTCCCGGTCCGATTGCTGGCGCAGAAAATGCACCCGGTCCAGCACCTTGTCGCGTCCGCCGTCCGTGTACAGCTCCACATCGTCGCCCACCGCGTTGGCCGCAAAAAATCCATACACGGCTCGCGCCGTCAGCAACTTCTCCGCGATGATGCGGTCCAGCAGCGTATTGGCTTCCGCGAAAATCAGGCGCGCCTGCTCGCCCTGCCGCTCGTCCTCAAGAATCCGCGGGTAAACACCCTTCAATTCCCAGGTGTGAAAAAGCGGGCTCCAGTCGATGAACTCGCGCAAAATTCCAAGCGGGAACTCCTCCAAAACCCGAACGCCTGTGAAGGCTGGAGTGGCCAAGTCTTCCGCGCGCCACTCGACCGGCGTGCGTCGCGCGCGCGCCGTCTCCAATGCAACCACGTTCCGCCGCGGCGCCGCATGCGCCTTGCGCAGCGCGTCATATTCCACGCGATGCTGCGCCACAAACTCTGCGCGGCCGTCTTCGCTCAACAGGCTCGTCGTCACCGGGACGGCGCGGCTCGCATCGAGCACATGCACCACCGGCTCGCTGTAATGCGGTGCAATCTTCACGGCCGTATGCGCGCGGCTGGTGGTGGCGCCGCCAATCAGCAGCGGTAGTTTCATTCCCTGCCGCTCCATCTCCCGCGCCACGTGCACCATCTCGTCGAGCGATGGCGTAATCAATCCGCTCAGCCCGATAATGTCTGCCCGCACTTCACGCGCGCGCTCCAGAATCTTTTCCGCGGGCACCATCACGCCCATGTCGATCACTTCGTAGTTGTTGCAGGCCAGCACCACGCCCACAATGTTCTTTCCGATGTCGTGCACGTCGCCCTTCACCGTCGCCAGCACGATCTTGCCCTGGACGCGCACTACTTCGCCCGCCGCGGCCATTTGCGCTTTTTCCGCTTCCATAAATGGCGTCAGGTACGCGACAGCCTTCTTCATCACGCGCGCCGACTTCACCACCTGCGGCAAAAACATTTTGCCCGCGCCGAACAGGTCGCCCACCACGCCCATGCCCGCCATCAGCGGTCCTTCAATCACGCTCAGCGGCCGTCCCAGCTTTTCCCGCGCCTCTTCCGTGTCCGCTTCAATGTACGTGTCGATTCCCTTCACCATCGCGTGGCTCAGCCGCTCTTCCACCGTGCCGTTGCGCCATTCTTCGGCCTTTTTCTCCGCCTCCTCGCTGCCGCCCGCGGTCCCTGCCGCCTTCAGCGCCTCGCCAAACGTCACCAGCCGCTCGGTAGCATCGGGCCTCCGATTCAGCAGCACATCCTCCACCAGTTCTTTCAGCTCCGGCTCGATCTCCTCATACACCTCCAGCATCCCGGCATTCACAATGCCCATGTCCATGCCCGCGCCAATAGCGTGATACAAAAACGCCGCGTGCATCGCCTCGCGCACTTTGTTGTTGCCGCGGAAGCTGAACGAAACATTCGACACGCCGCCACTCACCTTGGCGTGCGGCAAATTCTCCTTGATCCAACGCGTGGCACGGATGAAATCGACCGCGTAGTTGTTGTGCTCCTCCATGCCCGTCGCCACGGTCAGGATGTTGGGATCGAAGATGATGTCTTCCGCCGGAAAACCCACTTCGTCCACGAGCAGGCGATACGCGCGCTCGCAGATGCGGATTTTCTCCTCGTAACTCGAGGCCTGGCCCTGTTCGTCAAAGGCCATCACCACCGCGGCCGCACCGTACTTCAAAATCGCCCGCGCATGCTCGCGAAACTTCGCCTCGCCCTCCTTGAGCGAAATGGAGTTCACGATGCCCTTGCCCTGCATGCATTTCAGGCCCGCTTCAATCACTTCCCACTTTGAGGAGTCCACCATGAACGGCACTTTGGCCACTTCGGGCTCGCTCTCCAGCAGCTTCAGGTAGCGTGTCATCGCGGCCACGCCGTCGATCATCCCCTCGTCCATGCAGATGTCGAGCAGGTTGGCGCCGTTCTCCACCTGTTGCCGCGCCACGCTCACGGCCTCTTCGTATTTGCCGTCTTTGATCAGCCGCGCGAACTTCGGCGATCCGGACACATTGGTCCGCTCGCCGATCAGAATGAAGACGCCCGGCTGTTGTTTGAACGGCTGCGAGCCCGACAATCGGAGCGGCTTAGTCTCCACGCGCTTTAATTGGTCCGCGCTCATGCCGCGCTCTCGATGGCGCGCGCTTCCTCGTCGGCCACATGCAGCTTGCGCGGAGGCAGCCCGTCGAGCGCCTTTGCGATCGCCGCAATGTGCTCGGGCGTATTGCCGCAGCAGCCGCCCGCAATGTTGATGAGCCCTTCGCGCGCAAACTCGCTAAGATACCGCGCCATGTCCGCCGGCCCCAAATCGAAGCCCGTAGCAGAAAGCGGATTCGGCAAGCCCGCGTTGGGATAGCACGACACCGCGACACCAGCCTTCTCCGCGAGTTCGCGTAAAAACGGCGCCATCAGGTCCGGCCCCAGCGAGCAATTCAGTCCCACGGCAAGCGGTTTCGCGTGCTCCACCGCGTTCCAGAATGCCTCAATGGTCTGCGCCGAGATCATAGTCTCGCCGCCGCGTCCCACGGCTGCCGAAATAATCACCGGCAACTCGCGCCCATCAGCATCGAACACTTCGCGAATCGCCACCAGCGCCGCCTTGGCGTTCAAGGTGTCGAAGATCGTTTCCACCAGCAACAGGTCCGCGCCACCCGCGATGAGCGCCCGCGCCTGCTCGGCATACGCCGCCTTCACCTGGTCGAAGGTCACCACACGAAATCCCGGATCGTCCGCGTCAGGAGAATTTGACAGCGAAACCGTCAGCGGCCCCAGCGCCCCCGCCACAAACCGCGGCCGGCCGGTGGCGTTGGCCACGCGGTCCGCCCACTCCCGACCCTGCCGCGCCGATTGCTCGTTGATCTCCCACGCCAGGCCCTTCAGAAACGAGTCCTCAATCACCTTCTGATAAAACTCGGGATCCTTTCGTCCCCCGTGCTCGCGCGGATCTTCGACAAAAAACTCGCTCTGCGCAATGCTCGTGGCCCCAAAGGTGTTGGTCTCAATAATGTCGGCCCCAGCTTCAAGAAACCGGCGATGAATGTCGCCGATCAGTTCCGGCTGCGTCAGCGTGAACAGGTCGCCGTTGTTTAACAGGTCTTTGGGGGCGTCCTTAAAGCGCTCGCCGCGAATGTCCGCCTCTTTCATCCCATAGGTGCGGATCGTCGTCCCCGTCGCCCCATCGATGATGGCGATGCGGCTTTCAAGGATCTTTCCCAGCGGATGAAGGTTCGCCTTAGTCATTTCGTCCCCACGGTTTACGGCCTGCTTCTAAAGCATATCGGACCCGTCAACCCTTCCGAACCAATTCGCGCTGAACTGCGCCCGTCCGCCCTGGACGGCCGCAACCCCCACTTGAACGGCTTCACGGGAGGGAGCAGGGGCCTTCAGGCCCATGAATCATGCGGAAAAAACATTCGGCCTTTAGGCCCGGCCGGGTGCCCCATCCTCGCCGCGTCACACTTCTTGCGCCTGGGGTAGGGTCCGCTGACACGCGAACTCGATGACCCGCCTGCGCCGCTCGCTCCGCTAAACTGACAAGAGCAATGATGCAGACGCTGTTTGGAAGCCAGGAACCCGAGCAATCCGCCGAAGAAGCGCCCAAGAAGGGCCTATTCGACCGCATGCGCCAGGCGGTCTCGCGCACCCGCGAGAGCTTCTCCCAGAAAATAGCCGATCTCGCCGCTCTCACCCGCACCGTGGACGAAAGCGCCCTCGACGATCTCGAAACCGCGCTGCTCACAAGCGACCTTGGCGTGCAAACCACCACCGCCATCCTCGACGCGCTGCGCGACCGTGCCCGCCATCAGGCCATCGAAGGCGGCGCAGAGCTCCGCGATCTGCTCAAAGCGCAACTCGTCGCCATCCTCAGTGCGCCGCAAGGCGCGGCTGCCACACCGCAGGTGTCGGCCGCCGCGCCGTCAGAGCCGCCCAAGGTCACTTTTCTGGTAGGCGTCAACGGCACCGGCAAAACCACGTCGAGCGGCAAACTCGCTGCCTGGTCGCGCGCGCAAGGGCGCTCCGTTCTGCTCTGCGCCGCGGACACCTTCCGCGCCGCAGCCATTGAACAACTCGAAGTCTGGGCTGCGCGCTCCGGCGTGGATATGATCAAGACCCGCCAGGGCGGCGATCCAGCGGCCGTCCTCTACGACGCCATCACGGCTGCCAAGGCGCGCCACATCGACGAGCTTTACGTCGACACCGCCGGCCGCCTGCACACCAAATCCGGATTAATGGATGAACTCGACAAGATGCGCCGCACGGCAGCGCGTCTGGTTCCCGGCGCGCCCCACGAAGTGTTGCTGGTGATGGACGCAACGACAGGACAGAACGGCCTGCAGCAAGCCCGCCAGTTCACGCAATCTGCCGGCGTCACCGGCATCGTTCTCACAAAATTGGATGGCACCGCCAAAGGCGGCATCGCAGTGGCCATCGCCCGCGAACTGAATCTCCCCGTCCGCTACGTAGGCGTCGGCGAAAAAATGACCGACCTGCTGGAGTTTTCGCCGGAAGAGTTTGTGCATTCGTTGCTGGAGTAGAATCGCTTCCAAATCGTTCTTCGCGATGCGTACGGAAATTGGAGAAGCGCAATGAAGGACAACCTAAAGCGCCCAAACCGCTCACTGCGAGATCTTCTGAACCGCATGAAACGGTTCTTCATGCCCTGGATCGAACCTACCGAGCCCGAAGACCCCTACGCGTATCGCATGGCGCCTGTGCGCCGCCCACCAACCAAGGGCGGCGCAGCCGCGGTCGCGGAGTTGGATGACGAGGAGTCGAACCAGGAATATGGAGTGAGGCAGAATACTCGATAGACAGTGATGCGCCGCCCATTCAAACCCAAACGGAAGCCTCCGTACGCCTTCGTCCTCGAAGCGCTTGCGCCCCTCGACCCCGAGATACGCCGCATGTTTTCCGGGTTTGCCGTCTACGTTGGTGACCGCATCGTCTGCATGCTCCGCGATCACCTCCGATCACCTCAGGACAATGGCCTCTGGCTTGTACTCTCGGAAAACACGCATCCCGCCGATCCTCAGCTTCGCCACGAGTTCCCTTCGCTCCGCGCCATCGAGATGCTCGGCAGCAAAATCGGTCACTGGCTACTCCTTCCAAGTGACGGCCCCGATTTTGAGAAGGAAGCTCTCTACGCCTGCGATCTGTTGCTCCGTCACGATCCGCGTCTTGGCCGAGTCCCGAAATCGCGCCGTTAGGGGTCGTTCCACCGATTTACACTTGATTGTTCCTCTTCGTAGCGAGAAGCGCCTATGAGCAATTATCTCGACCAGGATACCTACTGGATGCAGCGCGCCCTCGAGCTGGCGCGGCGCGGCATCGGCGTCACTTCGCCCAACCCCGCTGTGGGTTGCGTGATTCTGGACCGCGCCGGACAGGTCGTGGGCGAGGGCTGGCACGAGTACGACCTCCTCGACCACGCGGAAATTGTCGCCCTCAAAGAAGCCCAGCAGCACGCGGCCGATCGCATTCAAGGCGGCACGGCTTACGTCACCCTCGAGCCCTGCAACATCACCGGCCGCACTCCGCCCTGCACCGATGCGCTTATCATGGCCGGCCTTGCCCGCGTGGTCGCCGCTACCATCGACCCCAACCCCGCCGTCGCCGGCCACGGTCTCGAAGCGCTGCGTGCGGCAGGCCTTCAGACCAGCGTGGGGGTATGCCAGACTGATGCCAGCCGTCTCAACGAAGGCTTCGCGCGCTGGATTCAGCATCACCGCCCCCTCGTGCTCATGAAAGTCGCCATGACGCTCGACGCACGCATCGCGCCGCCGCCCGGCCATCACGTGGAGCACGCGCCCTACTGGATCACCAGCGAAGCCGCACGCGCTGCCGTGCAGCCCCTGCGCTGGGCCGCCGATGCCACCATGGTCGGCGTCGACACCGTGCTTGCCGACGACCCCTGGTTGACCGACCGCAGCGGCCTGCGCCGACGCCGGCCCTTGCTGCGCATCGTCCTCGACTCCGCCCTGCGCATGCCTATCGATTGCAAACTGGTTTCGACCGCGCAAAACGACGTCGTCATCTTCACAGTCTCCCACGACGAAGCCCGCGCCACCGAGCTGCGCAACCGCGGCGTCCGCGTGGAGATCCTCGACGCCGAGGCTGGCCGCGTTCCGCTCGACAATGTTCTCCTGAAACTCGGCGAAGAAGGCGTCCTCACACTGCTTACGGAAACCGGCACGCGCCTGAACACGGCGTTTCTTGCCGCCGGCCTCGTCGACCGCCTGCATCTCTTCATCGCGCCGCAAATCATGGGATCTGACGCAGTCCCCGCCTTCCGCGGCATGCCCCAGTTCGTGCAGATGAACGATGTCGAAGTGGAGCGCTACGGCAACGACCTCGGCCTGAGCTCGCTGCTCATTGACCCATGGCCGAAAGACAGTGGTCAGTGATCAGTGGTCAGTCGACCGCAGAATCTTCGAGCCGGTTTTCGGACTCCTTCTACCCAATTACAATAGAGATGTAAGCAGGAGTTTCTGACTCATCGGGAATCACACCCCGGAGCGGCTCCTGTCACCAGCAAGAACGGAAAGGCAAGTTTCATGGTCTCCACTCCCCTCCTCACGGCCGTCGTTTCTCTTGTCGGCCTCGCCGGCGTGCTCACTTGGCGCGTGCGCGAGGGCCGCACTGCCGTGACGCTCAAGAAGATCGTGATGCCGCCCCTGGGCATGGCCACCGGATTCTGCATGTTCTTCTATCCGCCGTGCCGCGTGCCCTTCCTCTGGGGACTCGCTGCTTTCCTCATCGGCGCGGTCATCTTCGCCGTCCCCCTGCTGCTCACCTCTGACCTCCATTGGCACAGCGGCGAAATTCGTATGAAACGGTCGAGCGCATTTTTTGCCGTCATTATCGTGCTCGCCCTCGTCCGATGGGCCGCGCGCGGCTACTTCGATCGCGTCCTCTCGCTCGAACAGACCGGCGCCATCTTCTACCTGCTCGCCTTCGGCATGATCCTGCGCTGGCGCTTGAAGCTCCTGCTCGCCTGGCGCACCCTCAACGCCGCACCCGCGCTCCCAGCCGCGCCCACCCCCGATCAAGCCCCCGCCGAATAAGAAGAGGTTTCAAAGATCGGGTTTCGGACCTTGGAGCTCTCGGTCTCTGCCATTCAGCCGTCGTCGCTCGCTAATCTCGATGAGCTCGAAGCTAGGATCTGGCAGCTGGAAGCAGCCTTCTGACACCTGAAACCTGATCCCTGACACCTGCCTGTATGAGACAATCAGGCGTCGACCCCGTTTTTCCCGTTCCCCATTTTTCATCAAGGAAAAGCCGATGCCGCACGAACCTGCGAAGAACTCCCTCACTTTTAGCGTCGAGCATAAAGGCGATGCGGCCCTCGTCCATTGCCGCGGCCGCCTGGTGTCCGGCGTAGCTGGTCCGTTTTACGACAAGATCATCGCCTTGATTCCCCACAACAAGCGCATCGTGCTCGACCTTACTGACCTGGCCTTCGTCGACAGCATGGGTCTGGGCACCTTGGTGCGCCTTTACGTCTCAGCCAAGTCGGGAGGCTCCTGCCTTCAACTCATCAATCTCGGCAAGCAAATCCGCGAACTCCTCGGCATGACTCACCTGCTTGGGCTTTTCGGCGATATGTGCGAAAAAGGCGTCAGCCTGAAGTTCTAGAGCACGGCGCTCGACTGCTCCCTTGCCCCTCGCTGTCTCGCTCCCTAGAATGAACTCATGTTCACCGGCATTATCGAGCAGACCGGAACCCTCGTGGGCCTCACCGATCGCGGCGGCGTTCGTCGCATTACGGTTGAAGCGCCCGGCATCGCCGGCCGCCTTCGCGAAGGCGATTCGCTCGGCGTCTCCGGCGTTTGCCTCACCGCTCTCGATCCCGACCCCACCTACTTCCACGCCGACCTCGCCCAGGAAACTCTCGATCGCACGTCGCTCGGCTCGCTCGCGGCCGGCGCGCGCGTCAATTTGGAGTTGCCCACCGCCGCGGGCAGTCCGCTCGGCGGCCACATTGTGCAGGGTCACGTCGACGGCACAGGCGTGATGACCGCGCTCGAACCCGTGATTCCCGAATCCAGTCCAACCTTTAACCGCCAAACCACTGACTGGACCCTCAAAGTCCGCGTCCCCGAAAACGTTCGCCAGTGGATGGTGCACAAAGGCTCGGTCGCTGTCGAAGGCATCAGCCTCACCATTGCCGATTTCGACGGCGAGGAGATCAACATCGCGATCCTGCCGCTCACGTACTGGCGCACCAATCTGCACACGCTCGCCTTGGGCGCGCCCGTGAACATTGAGGCCGATGTGCTGGTGAAGCTGGCAGCGATGCAGATGCAGGCCGCGAAGAAACCGGAATTCGATCTCACCGAAGCATGGCTGGTTGCGAACGGGTATTAGAGACAAGGGCGGGGATTAGAGTCCGCCGGAGGCGCCATGATCTGCACAAAATGCGGCGCGCTGATGGATCAGACCGATAAGAACACCATGACGGGCCGCGTCATCCGCGAGTATGAGTGCCGCGCGTGCGGCCATACCGATTGGGAAGACGATGGCGTTGCGCTCTGGCAGGTTCTGCATGACGCACATCAGGAAGACGAAGCCGAACGAGCGGCGCAAGCTGCGGCAAACACCCAGCCAGCAGGCGTGCAGCCCAATCGGAATCCGCGCAGCTCGCTCTGGCAGCGTCTCGCAAGCGTCTTCCGCGGCAAGAAATAACCTGCTTACTGTCCCGGTTTGTGCGGCAGAATCTCCGGCGGCGCGACTTCGATCCACTCCGCCTTCATCGCGTCCGACCGGCACTCCGACCACAACGCGTAAATCTCTCGCCGTGGCACCAGCGGCGCATCCACCAGAATTGCGCTGCCCGCCTCCGCGCTGGTGTACCGCGCACGGCACCAGTGCACGAACGGCTCGTACTGGCGGCCCTTGCGCATTGTGAACCAGTCGATGATCTCGTGCGGCGATTCCCGGCGCACGTCTTCCGGCGTCCACCAGAACCGCACCGGACCCTTCGCCGTAAATTTTTCTTCAATGCAGGTTCCGCCGGTCTCGTGCATTTTGCGCACAAACTCCGGCCACGTCATCAACCTTCCCCGAGACTTCATCAACATTCGCAGCTTGTGCTCGCCATGCATCCGCAGCCATCGCGCGCCCAGCGTGTAAGGAACCGCAAGGCACGCGCCCACAAACAGCACGGGAATCATCGCGACGCCCATCGCCGCGCCCATCCAGGTGGACGGCTGCTTCTCCGCGCTCTCGGTTCCCTGCATCTGTATCTTCTCTGCTCGTGTCGATTAAGGCTTGGCTGGCAACTTCGGCGGAGCCATCACGTAGTCG
>JBEKEP010000155.1:0-10933 GCA_050013775.1 Occallatibacter sp.
GGCTCACGGCCGTCATGGTGCACGGACTGAATGGTTCCTCCGACTCGCGCTACATTCGGGGCATCGCGACGCTTGCCTGGGAAGCCGGCATGAACGTGGTCCGAATGAACATGCGCAATTGCGGCGGCTCCGATGCGCTGACTCCGACGCTCTATCACTCCGGCCGATCGGCGGATGTGGGCGCTGTGGTTCGTCACTTTACTGAGCGCTTCGGCCTGGAGCGGGTAGCCCTAGTCGGCTATTCGATGGGCGGGAATCTGGTGCTCAAGCTCGCCGGCGAATGGGGTAAGCGTGCGCCTCTGGTCGCGGTGGCCACGGTTTGCCCGGCTATCGATCTTGCGGCAGGCGCGGACGCCCTTCATGAACCGCGGAACCGGATTTATGAGTGGCATTTTTTGCGTGCGTTAATGCAACGCTTCCGGCTCAAAGCCGAGATGTTTCCTGATGTCTATCGGCACGACAACGTCGGCCCCGTGCGCTCGATCCGCGAATTCGATCAGAAGATCATTGCGCATTATTGCGGCTTTCAAGATGCCGACGACTACTACTATCGCTCCGCGAGCGCGCGTGTTATTGACCGCGTCGCGGTTCCGTCTTTGGTTCTTCTTGCCCAGGACGATCCATTTATTCGCTTTTTCCCAGAGACCAGGGCGCGGATTCTTGCCAATCAGTGGATCGACTTCATTGAGCCGCGCCACGGGGGTCACTGCGCATTCCTGAGCCGCCGTTCCCCGAACGGCGTGCACTGGGCGGAGGCTACGGTCGTTCGTTACCTCGATGCTGTCACTGCTGGTACCGGCCCCGGGACCGCGAAGAGGGAACCGGTGACTACACAGATACAATAATGAAGAGCGTGGGCGAGTAGCTCAATCGGATAGAGCACCGGCCTTCTAAGCCGGGGGTTGTGGGTTCGATTCCCGCCTCGCCTACCATTTAAAATCAATAACTTACTGTATGTTTTCCGCAATCTGTGCTTCCCGCTGAGGGGGATTTTGTGGGGAGTCTCCTTCAATTTTGCCAACGATGAGTGAGTCCACGGCGCTACGTTTCGCTTCATTGTGCGCGTGCGAGTATCGCTCCAGCATTTTCCGGCTCATCCATCCTGAAAGCGCCGTGAGTGTGAAGTCCGAAACACGACACCACCGCGGCGGGTTATTTACAACAGTCGAAGCCAATCTGCTTTGACTACGCGAGAGTGCCACTCGGGTTCCCACACTCTTGCCAGAGCCTCGCTTCCTTGAGGTTGTGGGAAGATTCGGAAAATGCCAATGCCATCGTTCTCGGATTGTTGAATTTCCTATAGCTCGAGAAATGCGCCGGGGATGGTGGACCGGCAAGTTGGAAACGGATACTTTTGCGGATCATGAGCCCATGAAAATATCGATGTCTTGTATGCAGTCCTTTATCATCATCTCGTGAATAAACTGCTTCGTATTCGCCGCAATGCCGTGCAATGCAGCTTGTCGATTGCCCTGAGCATATCGATTTTCGCGGCTCTTCCTGTCTCGGCACAGCAGATGCCTAAGCCCGAGCCTTTTCCTGACGTGCCCGAGAAGCAACCTCCTGACTCGCTCACCATGCAGGACCCAGCCACGTTTCCTGAGGTAAAGATGGACTTTCCCATCGCTGCCGGCCCCTATGAGCCTACGTGGGAATCCATCGCCAGGAACTATCCCGGAGACCCGGCGTGGCTGCGCGAGGCGAAGTTCGGTATATGGGTGCACTTCGGACCACAGGCCGCGGGCCAAAGCGGCGACTGGTACGCGCGCAAAATCTATCAACCCGGAACCCCGGCCTATGACAACCATATCCGCGATTTCGGCCATCCATCGGAAACCGGCTATAAAGACGTGCTGCATTCATGGAATCCGAGCAAACTCGACCCTGCCAGGCTGGTTCAGATTTATCACGATGCGGGTGCACGATTCATTCTCGTCCAGGGCGTGCATCACGATAACTTCGACAACTGGAACTCAACCTATCAGCCTTGGAACTCGGTAAACATGGGACCGCACCGCGACCTAATCGGTGAATGGTCAAAAGCTGCTCACGCGGCCGGCATGCGCTATGGTGTAGCGTTTCACCACGAGTACACCTGGTGGTGGTACCAGCCTGCCTTTGGCAGCGACACCACCGGACCCAAGGCAGGCGTACCTTACGACGCCAGCCAGACCCTTGCCGACGGAAAAGGAAAATGGTGGGAGGGGTACGATCCGCGCCTGCTCTATGGGATCGATCTTCGCGCCTACAAAAACGTCGTCAATGTGAAGTTCAGGCCGGAGCAGGGCATCTTCTATGAACATCTTGACTATGCGCACTGGTACGCAACGCGCTGGGCCTTGCGCATCATGGATGTCATCAATAAGTACGATCCCGATTTCATTTACACCGACGGTGACTCGACCCAGCCGTTCAGCGGAGACAAGACCGGCACTGGCTATAAGTGCGATGCCATTGAGCGCGTCATCGCTGATTTCTATAACCGCGCCCTGGCGAATCGCGGCAAAGTGGACACATTCAGCATCGTAAAGTTCCATGCTGGCACCAACGGCATCGTAAACACCGCCGAGAGCCGCATTCCAAAGGCCATTCAGACCAACGGGCCGTGGATCGGCGAGAATGCGGTTGGCGATTGGTTCTACCGGCCCAATTTCGTCTACAGTTCGCGCGCACTCGTCCTCTACATGCTTGAGATCGTCTCGCGCGATGGCAGTTACCTGGTGAATATCCCGATCCGGCCGGATGGATCGCTGGACGACGGCTTGGTTCAGATGCTTCACGAAGTCGGCGCCTGGATGAAAATCAATGGCGAAGGCATCTACGGGAGCAGAGCGTGGGTCAAATTCGGCGAAGGCGTCGCCAATGCCGACGGTACCCTGCGTACACTGCCCGGGGGCGCGCTCGGCAGCGCCCAAGCCGATTTCCAATTCGGCTCTGGCGATTTTCGATTCACATCCGGCAAAGACGGCTCGATCTACGCTTTTGCATTGGAGGTGCCACAACCCGGTGCGCAAGTCACCATCGCCTCGCTCGGCGCCAATGCCGGCCTGCTCACCGCACCTATTCACTCAGTTACGATGCTGGGCAGCCCGGAGAGACTCGCCTGGAGCCAGCATCCCGAAGGCCTGATCATTGTCTGTCCATCGAAGATGCCATCACAGATCGCCGTGGCGTTCAAAATTCAATAGCAACACACTGGGTAGAATCGACGCCTGGCTGGTGGCGTCCTCCAGCTTTTGAATCCCATGTTCGCGCCGCGCGCAATGCCTCGATGCTCGTCGAAGTCCAGAAAAGTCGAGGCAAAATCCTGGGCGTGTAGCCACTCGAGCAGCCGCGCTGCCTGTTCCCGATCAGCATTTGAATGGCTCAGAAAGATCCGCGCCACGTACCCCTCCAAGAAATGGAGGTTATACTGCTTCACATCCCGATCATGAAGCGCCATGTCCTCATATTCGGTGTCGTTGGCGGTCTGCTTATCGCCGCCCTCCAATACACCGAATACCGCTTTATCGTCATCGAGCACTCGGTCGAGCTTTACGGTGGGTTGATCGCGATCCTGTTCGCGGCTTTCGGCATCTGGCTCGGCCTGCGGATCACGCGCCGTCGCGAAACTATCCGCGAAACTGTGGTTGTGAAGGAAGTGCTTGTGCCCGCGGAGGTCAAGGCTTTCGAACCGTTCGCCCCCAATACGGCCCGGCAGCAGAGCCTCGGCATCACGGCGCGCGAGCTAGAAATCCTCACCCTCGTCGCCCGTGGCTTGAGCAATCGCGAGATAGCCTTGCATCTTTTCGTTTCAGAAAACACAGTGAAGACACACTGCGCTCGCGCCTTTGACAAGCTTGGAGCCGCGCGTCGCACGCAGGCCGTGCAGCGCGGCAAAGAACTGGGCCTGCTGCCGTGACCTCGTCACCCGAAAGCACGATTTCCGCTTCATTGCCGAAAAATCATCCGAAAGGATGACGACATCGGGCCGCGAATCACTGCATCGTGACTCTATCCTAAGTTGCACAAGGAGCCTGAAATGAAGAAAACCGTTCTCACCTTCGGCCTGATCTCCGGCCTGATGATCTCCGTCCTTATGGGCGGCTCGCTTGTCTTAGCCAGCAAGATCGGCTCCGGACACAGCATGGTTCTCGGCTACACCATGATGGTGGCATCGTTCCTGCTCATCTACTTTGGCATCCGCAGCTATCGCGACAACAACCTAGACGGCCAAATTTCCTTCGGCCGCGCTTTCGCCTGCGGTATCCTGATCGCCCTGATAACCTGCGTCTGCTACGTCGCAATGTGGGAGATCCTCTACTTCAACTTCATGCCCCACTTCATGGACAGCTATTGGGCCGCGCAGATTCGCAAGGTCCAGTCTTCCGGACTTGACCCCACTACAACAGCTGCGCAAGTGGCTGCCATCGAGCACTCTCAGCAGCTCTACCAGAACCCCTTAGTCAACATTGCCTACACCTTCATGGAGCCTCTCCCCGTCGGCCTTCTCATTACTCTCCTCTCCGCTGCCATCCTGCGCCGCAAGCCCCTTTCGAACTCAACGCCGCTCCCACAGTCATGAACATATAAATCAAAAGGTCAGGGCGTAAACCTCTACCTTTTCGTCCTCTGGAATTTCACATGGTGCTCGTAGGAGGTTAAGTTCGCGATTTTACGAGCGCTCATCGCCAGCAACCGCGCCCTGGAGCTTGACGCCGATCGTGTGTGGTTTTGCTGGCGCGACAAGTTGGAAAATGATTGAGTCCACGAGGACACCATTGCGAAGAGTTCATTTGATCATCGTAATCAAGTGGACTTCGCCCAGAAGGCCGGAGGAGATGGGCATGACGCGGTTAAGGTCCTGCATCTGGAAGCGGTCTCCATACTTAGCAATCAGCGGAGCATAATCGCGCGGCGGTAGAGCAGACCAGGCGTTGAGTGCGGTGTTGAATACGTGGAATTCGACGTGGTTCACGCCGGCGTGAAGGAACCTGGTCACGTCAAGGCGATACGGCGGATGCCAAAGCGCACCGGCGGCCTGGCCATTGATGGTCACAAGGGCCGCCTCATGAATTGGCGGGTCGAAGTAGGCGTGAATTCCCGGCCCAGTACGAGTGATGAGCGGGTTAGGCAGGCCGTCGGGGCCGAGCACTTGGCGGACCGGACCGCCTTCGGGCGCAGAGTTCGGCGCGCCGGCGAGAGGCTTGCCACCACTCACTTCGAGGTAGACAGGATGGGTGGGTGCGGAGGCGATTGTGACGTCGCGGGAGTAAACGGCCTCGCCTGAGTAGTGGAGGGTGGAGGGATCGGAGATCCAGTCGGTGAGAGTCGGTTCGTTTACGGATTTCTCGATGCCGGGAAAGGTAACCTGCCACGCACTGCTGATGTCTGTGGTGTCCATGTTTATCGCTTGGTCAGCTTTCGCTGGTTTAGGTGCAGGGAGCGAGCTGCTGAAGACGAAGACGCGCGACTCATACGGCGCAAGGTGGATTGGGAATGATTCCGCCGAAGCCGGAGTGACGGCGGTGGAGTCAGGGTCCCACGCTTCGCCGTACTTGTGTGCGGTGGCAAAGGAAGCGGTGGTGTCGATGGATTGATTGCCGGTATTGGCGACGAAGTAAATGTCTGTGCCGGGGAGTTTGCGGTGGATGAAGCCGAGCTGAGAGCGGGCGACGGAATCGTCGGCTGGAAGTTGGAAGTCAGGTTTGGCGGCTTTGGTGAGTGCGTCGGCGAGGTGGGCCTCGTCAGGCACAAAGGAATACTTGGCCGGATCGAAGAGTTCCTTCGACAAGCTGGTCAGCTCGGGGACGGTCTTGCCTTCAGGATCAATGGACGGCGCGCGGCCGACGGCGATGACTTTGCCGCCGGCGGCGACAAAGGCTGCAATCTTCTTCAGTGTTTCCACCGGAATGCGATTGGTGGGAGGAATCACGAGGACGGTGTGCGTGCCAAGGCCGACTTTGTCGATGGCATCGGCGTCGATGTAATCGATGTTATAACCCGCGGATAGAATTGCGGACATCAGCTGGGGTGAAATCAGCTGCGGCATAGCGTTGGTAATGCTGGTCTGGTTGGGTTGGAAGCCGGCCCAGGCATCATCGGTGGGCAGCAGGATGACGACCTGGTTTGCGGGTTTTCCCTGGCGCATGAGGTAGCTCAAGCGGCCGATGTAGCCGGTGACCGCGGGCATGACCGGATGCCACGGGTTGTGGTTGTCGAAGACGGCCGCGGCATAGAGCGACCAACCGGGCTCGGGGACCTCATGGTCGGGAGGTGAATACGGCCAGCCGTGGCAGATGATCTGGTTCTCGCCCATGATGAAGTCGATATCCGCCTCCGACTTCATGTCGAGCGGAGTGGCACGGAAGACAGGTGAGTGTAGCCAGGTAAAAGATTCGCCGGAGCTGACATCGTGGCCGAAGACGTGGTTAGAAGAGGTGGCCCAGCGCAGCGTTGAGAAGGCGCGCCACTGCGGCCCTTCACCTTCCGCGAGCTGTGGGATGTTCTGGCTGGAGAAGCTGACAGCCGATTCATGATAGGTTTGCGAACGAAACTTAGTGTGGTGAGCGGCAGCCCAGTCGGCAATCTGCTTCAGGTAGTTCTCATCGACCAGTTCGGTCAAGGTCTTGCCATAATCGTGGCGGACGGTCTCGGCCTCCGGCGATCCGCCGGCGACGAGTTCGGGCAGATGCGGGATTAGATCATACCCGCGACGCTTCTTGAACTCCTCAGGCAGCTTCGGCGTCCAATCTCCGCCGAAGGCCTCCAGCGAATCAGAGAAGATGGCATACGGCGGGGTATTGCCGAAGGCCTTGAGCAGCGGCTCACCCACCTTATCGAGGTGCTTGGCGACGGCTTCATGGGAGTAGGAGTCAAGTACCCAGCCCTCAGCACCGACGGCGGAGCGCTTGACCACCTGGCCAGTGTGACTTTCGATGAAGAACACGGCGGTGCGCCGGGTGTTGGAGGGCGCGATGGTTATCTGCGGGCGTGAGATCTGGAGGGGCTGCGCGGAGGCTGCAATCCAGGCGACGGGAGGCGGGCCGAAATTGCGGCCGCGTCCAGTGGCCGGAGCGGGTGTACGGTTCACGGAGGTGGCAAGTACTGCGTAGAGGATGGAATCGCCTTCTGCGAGTTTTTGCTGGCCATCGATGACGAAGCGGGTTGCGCTGAGGTCGGTGACCGACTTGCCTGCCGCGAGAGTTGGGACGGCGATTGTAGTAACGCCGGCGGGAACGGCGACTTCAGCGGTGCGGAGATGGGTGGAGGCTTCCGCGAGCGTGATGTGCGGGCCGCCGTAGGGCCAGCCGGAGCAGAGGGTCACATCGATGCGCAGACCGAGCTTACGGCCCTCGGATTGCGCATAGTTGACGTCGTCGAGCATCTCGGGCGAGAGGAAAGGAAGGTTCTTTAGACCCTTTGCAGGATCGTCGAGGACGATGGGGTACTCGAAGGCAAGTTCGGCGCCCTGGATGCCATCGGCCTTCATTTGCTGCAGTTCAGCCAGAATCTCCGGCTTGACCACGGCTGTTCCAAACCACCACCAACGCACCATGGGCCGGGCATCGTTGGGCGGATTGACGAAGTTCTTGCGCAGGGTTGCAACGGTGGGCGCAAGCGCCTGCGCGGTGAGCGCGGGGGTGAGCACCAGCAGAAGCGTCGTGGCTAGGCTGTAAGCGGCGAAGTTGCGAAGCGTGTGCAGACGGGTTTGCGGATGCTGAGCCTGGTTCATGGGATTCTCCGAGTTGGCGCTATAACTTTGTCGTGCGAATTGTTTCATTCCTTTTCGGCGGTATTTCTTGAGATACGATCGCTGCGAGTTGTGAGCTTCGGCGCTGCCCATTATTCCCGATTGCTGATGGTCTTGTCGCCGATAGATTTACTCTCAACCCAATCGATCAAGTGCCGCAATTAAAGAACTACCAGGCCACTTTGCTCAGCTACTTTTCACCCACGGCGCAGTATCGAACAGCCCCGGGATATCCCTCCACTACGCTTTCCAATTCGTGGCGATCCGGAATCTTTGTCATGCCAAGATCGCGAAAGCGCACTTGGGCCTCCGTGAGGCGCTCCTTTGACGAGTCGTCGAAATAGCCGGGGCTGATCTCGTACTCTTGGCCCGAGTTCCGCAAATCGCGCAGCTGTTGACGCAAGGTCAGGCTGGCTCGTGTCTCCCAATTGAACCTGACTAAGGCGACGATGGCTGCGTTGAAGAGCAGTATGGCAAAGAGCGCCCAGGTCAGTCTGACCTGAAGACGCGAAGACCTTTCTTCGAAAGCCAGCACCAAGGGGATGATCGGCAGCAGCCATAACTGCGGGGCATAACGCGGCCACCAGCAATCCTTACTGATGAGCAGCGAAGCAACGATCGTTACTGAAGGAAGCACCAGCAGCCAGCGGGAGGATGAATCGAGTTTGAACAGCAGCCACACGCCTAAGGCAGCAGACAGCAAAAGACATCCGCCGAAGAACGGACCCAGGGCTGCGACGCGGGGATCCTGAAAAGTGTAGGTGTACAGATCGTGCGGACGCGCCGTAAAAGGCCACATCAAAGAGGCATTTTTGCCCTCACGATAGGGCTGATTGCCCGGCCGGCCGAAGATGGAGTAGGCGAACCGTATAGAAAGATTCCGCCCAACCATGTTCTTCGGCGTTTCCCATCGTTCATTGAGTTCATTCCCCTGCTGGGCCAGACTCGGATAATTCGCCGATCCAAGTATCGGATAGAAAGGTTGATGCCGGTATAAGGTATTGGTGATGTAGGGGTCGTAACCCCAGAGGCAGGCGCCAATAATAAACGTCCCGATCGCTAAGTACGCAAATTGTGCCAGCGATCGGCGTGCCTTAAAGAGACACCACAGTCCCATTGCAGCGAACAGAAAACATAAATAAATTAGACCGGTGAACTTCGAATTGATACAGATGATGGATGCCGTCAGCCCGGTAGCAATGACTGCCGGACGTGGTTGACGCAAAGCGCTTACGGTTGCAACGACTGCAAGGGCCAGAGAAGACGCCATCACGCCATCGACCAAAAAGGAAGTAAGTTCGCAGATGGCGACGGGGTTGATTGCAACCACGGCTGCGATTCCAAATGCACGGCTACGGCGCAAGCCTCCGGTTAGGCATGCGGCCAGCGTCCCCAGGAACGCAGCCATCAGGATCAGCCACTGAATACATTTGCCCAACTCGATTCGACGCGTTGCAGCGAAAATTGTCGCCGCGGCATACCATGGACCCTTGGCATAGTGCCGCAGCCAGAGCTGGCCGTGGAGCTGGCTGCCGGAAAAGCTTCGCATCGGATCGGATAGTGGATTCCAATCCTGAGCGACGAGGATGATCGCCGTCTGGTGATACCACTGTCCGTCCCATGAAAAATCATAAAAAAACGCGGAAAGAAGAAGAAATATTGTCAGCGGAATGAGAGTAAGGCCGCCGGGGTACCAGCATGTTCTGCCCCGCAATCCTTCCCGTCGTGCCAGCCAGTATCCGATTACCAAAGCAGCCGCAAGCGCCATCGGGGCGACGAGAGCAAATCCCACTCGACCCGCTGCCAGGCTGGCCATTGCGCCTAGTTGCAGAAAGCACAGAAAGGCAGTGACTGTGGCGGATGCGACCCAACAGATGCAGATAAGGGACACATTCTTTTCCAACACTGCTCCCTCCCATCGCCAGCGGTCTCTCGCAATCCCGCGTCGGCCCCATGCTAATACGAAACTGGTAACACGGAGAAGGCCGCGAGTTTTTGTGGCCATTGATCGAGCAGGAATGCAGGATCACGACTCAGCGAATCTCGAAAACCTCAAGCCGACTGCAGCTGCCCGTTGACAATCACATTCTCGAATGTGAGACCTTTGACGTCGCTGGCCACGAGCTTTTCCTGTTGCAGCACCACGTCGAAATCCTTGAAGGAAATGTCGCTGATCTCGGTTTGACCAGGGTTTGGCCTGATCGTGCCGAAGGCTGTGTAATGACCCTTGACGCCGATGAAGCTCACGTTACGAACCACAGACTGCGGCGGCGCTTCGCCCTGCAAATCCGCATACTGCGACCACGGCTGCACCGAAAGGATCGCGGAGGCTGTGGCTTCAGAGGTGATGTCGCGGAACGTGATGTCCTCATAATGCTGCGGCGTGTCCGGCCGCAGCTTCAAGGTTGCGATCCTGACATTGCCGATGATCCGGCAATTCTCCACGATCACGTCGCGAACGATCGTGGCTTCGGATCCAAGCGTCAGCACGCCGCCGCCACGCTTGTAGATGCAGTTCCGGATGCGGATGTGCTCCACCGGCGGACTGTCTGTGTCCTGCATGGCATGGGGACCCTTGGAACCTTTGGCCGCGATGCAATCGTCCGTGACGGAGAAAAAGCAGCCTTCAATCGTGACGTTCCGGGAACTGTCCAGGTCGATTCCATCCGTGCTGGGAGCCTGTCTGTAGTCATCCGGAACCTCGAAGCGTGTGTTGCTCACGGCAACGCCGTCGCAGTTGTAGATATGGAGATTCCAGAACTGCGAATCCTTGAAAGTGATGCCCTCGATCTTCACGTTGCGCGAACTCTCAATGAGCGCCAGGCGGGCGCGGGGAACACCCACGTTCGGGAAGTTGCTGTGCTGGGGTGACGCGTTGCGCAGCTTCCAGAACAAGTCCCATATTGGCCGGCCTGCTCCATCGAGCGTCCCTTCGCCGGTGAGCTGGAAGCCATCGCATTTCGTTGCGTTGACCAGAGCCGGATTGAACTTCTGCTCGAAGTGGCCCTCAATCCGGGTGCGCTGGGCGGGGAAGTTGGCCATATCCGTCGAGCACTGCAGCACTGCTCCCGCCTGCAAGTGAAGATTCACATGCGGCTTGAAAAACAGGGCGCCGCTCACGAACGTGCCCTGCGGGATGACGACCGTTCCTCCGCGGCGCGATGCCAAATGATCGATCGCCGCCTGGATGGCCTTGGTGTT
>JBEKEP010000156.1:0-10794 GCA_050013775.1 Occallatibacter sp.
CTCCTCTGGATTGCCACGTCCATCACTGCGGGCATCTGCGAAGAGATGGCATTTCGCGGTTACCTGCAGCGTCAATTTCACGCCCTCACGGGAAACATCGCATGGGCCGTCCTTCTCCAAGGTCTGGTCTTCGGCATCGCGCATGGGTATCAGGGCTGGCGAAACATCGTGGTCATCAGCGTCCTTGGCATTCTCTATGGCGCTCTCGCCGCATGGCGCAAAAACCTCCGCGTCAACATCATTGCCCACGCTGGGTCGGATATCTGGGAAGGCTGGCTGAAGTTCGTCGTCTGGAGATAGGAAGCTGCGCAGCGGCGCTTTCGCCTTGCCGCTCGCTACTCTCTGCTCCCTGTTCCTTCTATAATCGCCGCATGCCGATTCTTGGCGATCCGCGGCGGCGTTCGATGTTCCTGCTGGCAGGCGGGGTCTTGCTGTTGTTCGCCTTTTTGGGCGCGTTGCAGGCGTTCAACATGTCAGAATTCAGGTTTCTCAATCCTGAAACCTCCGGTGAGACGCTGGCCTTTCTCTGCCTCATCGTGCTGGTATTTCTACTGCTTCTGCTGTTGTTGACACTGCTGTTCAGGAACATCCTGAAGCTCTACGCCGATCAAAGCGGCAGCGCGTTGGGAGCGCGGCTGCGCACGCGCATGGTGGTGGGAGCGGCCCTCATCGCACTGCTTCCTGCGGTGTGCATGTTCCTGTTCAGCTTTTTGCTCTTGAACCGTTCCATCGACCGCTGGTTTTCGCAGCCGACGTCCGATCTGCGCGAGGACTCAACGCAGGTGGTGCGGGAGCTGGCGCAATACGCCGCGGCCAACGCGCGGGTTGAAGCGGAATCGATTGTAGCCTCAGGCGCGGCAGACAAGCCGGCTGGCGACCTTGAGACGGAGCTCGGCTCGCATCGCATGACGCTGGAAGGCGGATTCGCGGTGGTCTATGACAAGGACCGGAGGTCGCTGGCGGGATTTCAGGATCCGCCAGGGTCAAGCGCCGCGACCCTGGTCGCGTGGCTGGACGATGCGGATCCGAGCGGCGTGCTGCTAAGCGGGCCGCTTTCGCAAATCCTGCTCAACTCGGCGCAACGCGGCGATGAGACGCTGCTGCGCGTCGCCGGCCGTGAATATGCGCTGGGCATGGCGGCTACCGCATCAGGCAAAGTAGTGGTCGTCGCACTGCCCGTACCGCAGGGCCTGAGTCAGACCTCGGCGCAAATCCGGTCGAGCGCGGCCGAAGCCGTGCAACTGTCTCGAGCGCGCAGGCGCATTCGCGACACGTCCATCCTGATGCTGCTGCTGATCACCGTCTTCGTGTTCTTCTCGAGCGTGTGGCTGGCCTTGTTCCTTTCAAAGCAGATTACGCGCCCCGTGGAAGCGCTGGCCGACGCCATGGACGAGATTTCCGCCGGCAAGTACGAGCAACGCGTATCGACGCTGGCAACCGGTGAAATGGCCGATCTGGTGCGCTCCTTCAATCACATGGCCGCCGACCTGGAAACCAGCCGCCAACTGGCGGACAGCGCGCAGGCACAATTGACCGCTGCCAACCTTGCCGTGGAGGAGCGCCGGCGCGAATTGGAAACCATTGTGGAGACCATTCCTTCGGGGGTGGTCACGCTGGACGGCGCGGGCGTGGTCCTGCAAGCCAACCGGGCCTTTGCCGCGCTGATGGGACTGAAGGAAGACGCGGCGCTGGCCGGAGAAAAGATTGCGAATCTGCTACCCGCCGAATCCGTCGCAGATCTGGCTGGTGTGATCCGGCGCGGCCACCGCATGGGCGCCGCGTCAATGGAAGTTGAATTTCATGCCCGCGGACGCATCGTGCATCTGGCCATCACCAGCGCGCGGCTGGAACTCGCGCCCGGGCACATCGGCTCGGTGCTGGTGATGGAAGACACGACGGAGTTGCTGCGCGCGCAACGGCAACTGGCGTGGAAGGAAGTGGCGCAGCAGGTGGCGCACGAGATCAAGAATCCGCTGACGCCCATCGCTCTGAGCGCCGAGCGCATTGGCAGGCATCTGGAGCGCGGACAGCCGGAGTCGCCCAATATTATTCGGAAGTGCAGTGAAGTAATTCTGGGCTGCGTGGGCACATTGCGCACGCTGGTCGATCAGTTCTCGTCGCTGGCGCAGTTTCCCGCGCCGCAGCCCCGCGCCTGCTGCATGAATCAAATCGTTGAAGAAGCGCTGGCGCTCTTCGGCGGCAGGCTCGAGGGCATCACGGTGCAGCGCGATCTTGAGGCGGGCCTGCCCCCGGTGATGGCCGATCCCGAGGCCATCCGTCGCGCGCTGGCCAATCTGATCGACAACGCGGCAGAAGCCATGCAGGGCAGTTTGCTGCGCGTGCTCGGCATACGCACCGCGCTGGTGGAAGACGGCACGGCCGTCGAGGTCACCGTCTCCGACACCGGTCACGGCTTGACAGAAGAGATTCGCGAGCGTCTCTTTCTGCCTTACTACTCCACCAAGCATCGGGGCACGGGTTTGGGACTATCGATTGCAGCCAAGATCGTGCAAGAGCACGGTGGCACCATTAGTGCCGAGGCCAATGCTCCCAAGGGCGCACGCTTCATGCTGCGTCTGCCAGTTGTGGAGTCCAGCGCCGAGCCGGCATCGGCAACAAACGGCGGGCAAGGGGTCAAGAGGCTCGCCTCATGAACCACATCCTGGTGGTAGATGACGAAGCGGAGATTCGCACTGCGCTTGAGGAGATTTTGCGCGAAGAAGGCTACGGCGTAGCCGGCGCGTCCGACGCTACAGAAACCATGACGCTGCTGCGCGACGTCCCGTACGACGTAGTGTTGCTGGACATCTGGCTGCCGGGCCGCGATGGGCTCGAGCTACTGGCGGAGATTCGCACCTGGCCGGCGGAAACGCGGCCCGAAGTGGTGATGATCAGCGGCCACGGCACGATTGAGACCGCGGTAAAGGCCACCAAACTGGGCGCCTACGACTTTCTTGAGAAGCCGCTTTCGCTGGATCGCACGCTCATCGTGGTGAAGAACGCCGTGGAGGCGCGGCGGCTGCGCGCGGAGAACGTGGAATTCAAGCGCCAGTTCAGCGCTGCTTCAATTCTCACCGGCGAGAGCGTGCCGGCGAAGGCCCTGCGGCAACAGATCCGCCTGATGGCGCCGACCAACGGGCGCGTCCTCATCTACGGCGAGTCGGGCACCGGAAAAGAGCTGATTGCGCGCTCCATTCACGCGGAAAGTTTACGCCGCGAAGGTGTTTTTGTGGAGCTGAACTGCGCGGCGATTCCCGAGGCGCACATTGAATCGGAACTTTTTGGGGTCCGCCAAAGCGCGCAGCTGGGCGCGACGCTGGGTGCGAGTGTTGACCAGCGCGGCACGCTGGAGCGCGCAGATGGCGGTACGCTCTTCCTCGACGAAGTCGGCGACATGAGCCTGAAGACGCAAGCCAAAGTGTTGAGCGCTCTCGACGACCAGATGTTTACGCCCGTGGGCGGCACGCAACCGCTGCGTGTGGACGTGCGGCTGATCGCGTCGACTAACAAGGACCTTGAAGAGGAGATCGCCAAGGGCAACTTCCGCGAAGATCTTTTCTACCGGCTGAACGTGGTGCCGTTTTTTGTTCCGCCGCTGCGCGAACGCAAGCAGGACATTCCGCTGCTGGTGCGTGAATTTCTGGCGGAGTTCGGTCGCGAATATGGTCGTCCGCGTATCGAAATCAATGACGAAGCGCTGGAGGCGCTCAGTCGATACCACTGGCCCGGCAACGTACGCGAACTGAAGAACGTGATCGAGCGCGTGCTCATCCTGAATCCCCGCGTGCTGCGCATCGAGCGAAAGCATCTGCCGCCGCTCACGCACAAGACCGGTGCGCGGTCCACCGAGGAGTTCTCGAGCCTGCAACAGGCTCGCGACGCCTACGAGCGCGAATATATTCAGAAGAAGATCGAAGAGGCCCGCAACAACATCAGCCATGCGGCGGAACTGCTGGGCCTCGAGCGCAGCCATCTCTACCGCAAGATGAAGGCGCTGGGCATTGCGGTGCGCGAATAGCGCGAATGGCTGACGGCCGACCCATGCTACGCTAATCGTCAAGCTGATCCCCCAGCTTGAACCCCGTGCGATCCACCGGAGGTCCAGAGATCGAGACTGAATCTCCATCGATTCCCCGCGAGCGCCCCTGGCTCTTCAGCTGTCTCATCGCGCCCGATGCAGTAATTTCCCTGGGCCTCGCCAGCGGAGCGCTTACCTTTCTGCTGCGCAATGAAGGAGTCGCACCCGATCGCGCGGCCAGCATCGCGGCGTTGATTGCGCTGCCCCATGCCATCTATTTTTTGTGGGGTCCGATCACGGACTTCTGGATCCGACGCCGTAGCTGGCTGATGATTGCGGCCGCTGCCGCGGCTTTGGCGGTACTGGCCGCGTTCCACCAGCCTACACTTGCCGTGCCGTGGGCGGTGCGATTGCTGTTTCTCGGCGCGTGCTTCGGCGTGGTTGTGGCAGCTGCCTGCGGCGGCATGATGGGAACGCTCGCGAGCGAAACCAATAAACGCCGCGCCAGCAGCTTTTATCAAAGCGGATCGCTGGCCATCGGCGCCGTCGCGGTGTTCCTGTTGCTATCGTCCGCCGATCGGTTCAGCCTGGGCACTCTGGGCTGGATTGCGGCGGCCCTGATCGTGGTGCCCGCATTGTTCGCTTTTGCCGCGCCGCCGCAATCGATGGTCCGCGAACACGGCGCATGGGAAACCGTTGAACGCGTCGGTCGCGAGTTCAAATCCACGTTTCTGCGCTGGCAGGCCATTCCTTATGCGCTTCTCATCGTTGCGCCGTGCGCCAGCGGGGCAATGATCGGCTTGCTGCCCGAGCTGGCCCGCGATTTCGGGGTGAGTGGGGCGCAGGTGGCGTGGATCAATGGGGTCGGCGGCGCGTTGCTGACCACGGCCGGCGCACTCTCGGCATCGCTGATTCCCGTTCGCGTGCGCGCCCCGATAGCGTATTTGCTGGTGGGGCTGGCTAATGCCGGCACACTGGCCCTGCTCAGTCTGGGACCGCAGCGGCCTTTTATTTACCTCGCGAGCACTGTGCTTTTTCTCTTCACCGTCGGCGCGGGTTACGCGTTGTTCACGGCGGTTTCTCTGGAATTTCTGGGCGGATCGGGCAAGAGCGGGAGCGCGCGCTATACGATTATCAATTCACTCGGCAATGTTCCGGTGGTGTACATGACATGGCTCGACGGCCGCGGCTACGCACTGTGGGGTCCGCGCGGCATGCCCGGCATTGATGCCCTGGTGTGTACGGTAATCGCATTTATTCTGCTGGGGCATTTTGTCTTCAGCCCGCGCAGTCACGTTAGCAGAACTTAGAAATCGCCCATTCGCGGAAGCCGGAGCAACTTGCTACTCCCGCGGCTGTTTTAGAATCGGTCCAATCGATTTCGGATTGTCCCCGGTCCGAGGATCCACGCGGAAATCCCACACCGACTCGTTGATGTCGGACGGCGAGACGATCTCGACCACCGCGTACTCGCCGATAGTAAGTTTCTGCTGCGGTGTGACACGGAGCCAATGCTTGCCGGGCATGACTTCCACCTTGGTCGGGATGGTGTCCTCGTCCTGCGTGACGTTTCCGGAGGGTCCGACTTTGATGGCGCCGACAATGCGCACCGCCTGGCGCTCGTCCACGCGCACAATCACGAATCCCGACTGCGGGGAATGCGCGCCATGCTTGCCGTTCACGGCTTTGGAGCCGCTGGTATCCACGGTGATGGGGTGCGTGAGTACGGGCTCCGTTTCGTCTTCGACGCCGAGAGACATGTAGATCACCGGATCATTGACATGGAGGTGGACCCTGGCGTGCGCGCCTTGCAACTCGAGGCTGGCTCTCTGCGTGGCCAGTGGATTCAGCACCTCGACGCCCTTGCGGCTCTTCGAGTTCATCGAAAGGTCGCTCGAGACCAGCTCTACCAGCTCCGGCGTACCCTGAAAAGTATCGAGGATGAACGCGCCATCTTGATCGGGAAGTTCGAGGCCCTCGGCCACCTGGGGCATGCGCGCGCTTTGTTCGTTGCGCTCCTGCGATTCCTCTTTATCGAGATCCTCAGCTTCCTTCATCGCGGGCGAAGTGTCCTCTTCGACAAGATTGGCGTGCTCCTTCTCCCACTTGCGCGTGGCATCCCAATCGATCAGTACTGCGGGCAGCTCTTCCCATTCGCCGCGCTCCTGCGAGAGGTAACGCACGCGGTCACCGACGATCTGGTAATCCCGGACCATTTGGTAGGAGCCGTCTTTCAGGATCAGGCGATGATTCCTGCCCATGCCGGGAACGCTCGGCTTCAAGGGCACGGACTGGGAGTTTTGGCCCTGCGACTTCTGCGCCGGCGGCGCAGTCTGGCTATCGCCGCCTTGCGCTGGCGCGGCCGTCGCCGCCAACACTAGAGCCGCGAGGCCCAGCGCCCCCAAACCGCGCATTTCCAGAAAGATCCCCATGACAACACAGTTTAGACGCATAAAGCACTGGTTGGCGGCTCGATCGGCTGAAAAACCGCCCTGCAGGCAACCTCTCCCGGCCGAAATCGTCCAATGTTATGTACTCTTCTGTAAAATAGAAACAGAAGGGCAATCGTTTGCAGGGATTCAGCTCACAGGGTTTCAGGAAGCGCGGCGCATGGCCCGGCTTTATGCCGGCGGTGGCGGTGCTTTGCTTGGCTCTGCTGGCGATGCTGGCCGTAGCCCAGGTTGCGCACATCCATCCCGACCAGTCCGACGCCGATCACTGCCAGTTGTGCATCGTCATGCACACAGTGGTGCCCGTTGCGGCCGCTGCGGCTGTGATTGTGATCGTGCAATTGGGAGCCTCTGCGCCCCAGGCCGATCCCATCGTCATTGCCTACAAGCGGCAAATCCGCCTCTTCATTCGCCCTCCTCCCGTCTCCTGGTAGGGCATCCTTCCGTCTTCATTCAGTTCGTCGCATCTGCCCAATCCCCTGATTCACCGGCGATGCTTCAGCGCATCTTCACCTATTGATTTGAAGCGGACCGATGTTCCTCAAATGCACTGAGGACGCCGCGGCGGCACGTCGCGCGGCTCATTTCCCGCATTTTTCAGCCATTATTCAGGAGACTTTCCCATGCGTTTTCACCGTGGCGCAAGGCTACAAATCCTTCCTCTTCTCGCCCTCGTCCTGTTAGCGGTTTCGGCGCAAGCGCAAAGCGGCGGTGCCGGAACCGTGCACGGCACGGTCACCGATCCAAGCGGGGCGGTGATTCCCGGCGCAACCGTGCATCTCACCAACAGCGTTTCGGGATTCGATCGCACAGCAACCGCTGACGCGACGGGCCAGTTCAGCTTCGCCAACGTGCCTTTCAATCCTTACCGAGCTGATGTGTCTGCCACCGGCTTTGCCAAGCTAAGCCAGAGCGTTCTGATCCGCTCCTCTGTAGGAACAACGCTGAGTCTGGTGCTCCAAGTGGCGAGCGCCAGCCAGACTGTGACCGTGGAATCCGGCAGCGACATGATCGAGGACGACCCCACCTTCCACACCGACGTTGACCGCGACGAGTTCACCAAGGTTCCGCTGGAAAGCGCATCTTCCACGCTCAGCTCGCTGGTGACGGAAACCACCCCGGGAGTCTCCGCTGACTCGAACGGCCTGTTTCATGGCCTCGGCGATCACGCCTCCAACTCCTTTTCCATCGACGGGCAGTCCATAACAGACCAGCAGAGCAAGGTCTTTTCGAACCAGCTTCCATCGAACTCGATTCAATCCATCGAAGTCATCAGCGGCGCGCCGCCGGCGGAATACGGCGACAAGACCAGCCTTGTGATTGTAGCCACGACTCGGTCGGGAGTGGGCGTGACTAAGCCGACGGGAAGCATCTACAGCTCATACGGCAGCTTCGGTTCGGCGAGCGGAGGTGTCGATCTTTCGTATGGCGGCAAGAGCTGGGGCAACTTTATCGAAGTTGACGGACTCGACACCGGACGCTTTCTCGATCCGCCGGAGTTCACCGTCTTCCACGACAAGGGCAACGAGGAAAACACCTTCGACCGCGTCGACTATAGCTTTACGCAGGCCGACTCCATTCATCTGGATCTGAACTACAGCAGGTCGTGGTTCCAGACGCCGAATTCCTTTGATGACCTGAACGTGCAGAATGTGACTGCCGGCGGCGCCGGCGCAAATCCAACCTTCGGCAGCGTCGGCAACACCGATCAAGGCTCGAAGATCAACACCTTCGATATCTCGCCCACGTACACGCACATCATCGGCAACGACTCCGTGCTTAACGTGGGCGCATTCGTGCGCAAGGATTTCTACGATTATTTCCCCAGCGCCAATCCGCTCGCCGATCTGGGGCCGATCCAAACTTCGTCCATTTCGCAATACCGGACGCTAACCAATGCCGCCGTGCATGCCGATTACTCTTACGCCAAAGGGAGGCACAACCTCAAGGCGGGCTTTCAGTACGGCCAGACCTTTCTGCGCGAGCACGACTCTCTCGGCGTTGTGGCGAGCACCTACAACGCGCCTTGCACGAGCGCAAGCGGCAATCCTTTGCCGGGATTTGCCAGCCCGTCGCAATGCAATGGCGTGACCAGTTTCAAGAACCCGGATTACCTGACGGTTCTGGCCCCGTACGATCTGACGCGAGGCGGCAGTGACTACGTTTCGTTTGGCCACGCGGATGTTAAGGAACTGGCGCTTTATATCGAAGACCAAATCAAGGCGGGGAATTGGAACTTCAACGTGGGCTTGCGCGGCGATAAGTACAACGGCCTGACCGCGGCCAGCCAGCTGGAACCGCGCGTGGGCATTGCTTACAACCTCAAGCGCACTAGCACCGTTCCCAGCATCTCTTACGCGCGCACGCTGGAAACGCCATTCAACGAGAACCTTGTGCTCTCCAGCATCGGATGCGACAACCCGGTTCTGGCGCCGCTGCTCGCGTGCACCGCGGGCGTTGAGGGCCGGTTGCAACCCGGCTTCCGCAATGAGTTTCACGCCAGCCTGCAGCAAGCCGTGGGAAAACACGCTGTGCTGAGCGGCGAATACATCTGGAAGTACACTCACAACGCCTTCGACTTCAGCGTGCTGGGCAACACGCCCATCACGTTTCCTATCGACTGGCACAACTCCAAGATTCCCGGCTATGCCCTCCGCGCAGACATTCCTGATGTGCGCGGCTTCAGTGCCTACTTTGTCGCGTCATCGGTGGCGGCGCGCTTCTTCCCGCCACAAGTGGCGGGCGCGGGCGCAACCGTAGGCCAGGCCGGCCTGCCCTTCCGCATTGATCACGATGAGAAGTTCAACCAAACCAGCCACGTGCAGTACACGCTCTCGCGCGATGGGTGGTGGAATGGATTGTGGGGCGGCTTCAACTGGCGCTACGACTCCGGGCTTGTCGCCGGCAATGCGCCCTGCTACGGCATTACCGATCCCAACAGCCCATGCCTTCTCTCTTCAACCACGCTGGGCGGCCAGCCGGCCATCAGCATGGTGAATGCTTTTGGCGTACCGCTCACCGCCGACCAGGAGTTCGAGGCGGGATTTACCTGCAATGGACAGAAGGCGACGCCGTTCGTCGCTCTCCCCAGCGCGTGCCTGGCCTCGCAGTTTTCTTCGAGTCTCATCAACATTCCTGCTCCGAACACCGGCGACAACGACAAGAACCCGCAACGCATTGCACCGCGCAGCCTCTTCGATGTGTCCCTTGGCAAGAACAATATCTTCCACAAGGAGCATTACAAGACGGATCTTGACTTCACGGCGATCAACGTGACCGACAAGTACGCGCTCTATAACTTCCTCTCGACGTTCAGCGGCACGCACTACGTGACGCCACGGACGTTGACGGCGAAGATTACGTTGAATTTCTAAAGGCAGAATGTAGCGCCGGTCTCCTGACCGGCTGTAGTGCGGGCCTCCCGGCCCGCACTTGCATTCCGGCAACACTGTGCGAGCAATCCAAGAACGCTCCGCCCGCTCCTTTTACGAGTGTTTGAGGACCTCGCGCCGGTACGCTTGATAAATCTCGTCGCCGAAACAGGCAAAGATCACTTTCTGCACTGCATCGCTCGCAATCAACTCCGCCACCGTCTCGGCCACGGCGATCTTCACCGCGCGATCGACCGGGAAGCGGTAGACGCCGCAGCTGATGGCTGGAAATGCCAGCGAACGGATGCCCTTTTCGCGCGCGATGCTGAAGACCGAGCGATAACAACTTGCCAGCAGTTCTGGTTCGCCGCGCTCGCCGCCGGTCCACACGGGGCCGACGGTATGAATCACGTGCTTCGCGGGCAGCCGGTAGGCCCTGGTCAGCCGCGCCTCGCCTGTGGGGCAGCCGCCGATCTGGTAGCACTCGTCAAACAGCTCCGGCCCGGCCGCGCGATGGATCGCCCCATCCACGCCGCCACCTCCAAGGAGGGAAGTGTTGGCCGCGTTCACGATGGCATCGACGGCCAGGGTGGTGATATCCACCTTCAGAACCTCGATCTTGCCCGTCATGGCAGCCCCCAATCCCCGAAGTCATCGTATCTCTGCGGCCGCCGCGCCGTCACTGTCGGACGCAAGGCGCTCATTTTAGTACCGTTATGTGAAGCGACGGCCCGGCTGCGGTGTGGCGCGATAATTTTCCGCTTCCCCCAGCATCCCAATCTCTGCCATACTTGAATGTGCCCACCAGGTACGGCCAACCAATACAAACAAATAATGAGGTTGCATCGATGTCGGCAAAGTACGTCTTTGTGACGGGCGGAGTTGTGTCCAGTCTCGGCAAGGGTCTCGCGGCTGCTTCTATCGGCTGCCTGCTTGAAAGCCGCGGCCTGCGCGT
>JBEKEP010000157.1:0-10743 GCA_050013775.1 Occallatibacter sp.
CAGCGGCTTTGGCGGGCAGATCGACTTTATTCGCGGGGCGGCGCGCTCCAAAGGCGGCGTGCCGATTATTGCGCTGCTTTCGACGGCGCGGGGCGGCACGGTGTCGCGCATTGTGCCGGTGCTGGAGCCGGGCGCGGGTGTGGTTACTTCGCGCGCCGATGTGCATTACGTGGTGACCGAACACGGCATTGCTTATCTGCACGGAAAAACTTTGCGCGAGCGCGCCGAGGCTTTGATCGCGATTGCCGATCCGCGCTTTCAGGCGGAGCTTGAGGATTTTGCGGTGCGTTCGCACTATATGGAGCGGAAAGCGGTCGCGGTGCTGGTGTAGAGGAGCTTGACAGCGGAGCTAGCGGAGTTAGCGAGGATAGCGGAGCCAGGGACGGCCGTTTGAAGGAGGTTGATGGAATGAACCAATTGACGAAGCCGGATGAGAAGAGGCCGGATAGGGGAAGGCTCGAGATCGATACCGAAGAGTGCAAGGGCTGCGGCCTGTGCATCGAGGCTTGTCCGCCGAAGGTGATCTCGCTCAGCGAGCGGCTGAATCACTACGGCTATCGCTCGGCGGTGTATGCGGGTTCGGGCTGCACTTCATGCGGCATCTGCTTTATGGCTTGCCCAGAGCCGGGCGCTATCACCGTGTTGCGTTTGGTGATTGCGGGTTCCCACCCTTTCCGCGATAAAGCCGCGGAAAAGGATGGGGCAACCAGATCCGGCCCGGAGGGAGCGGCCGCATGAAAAAGCAACTGATGAAGGGCAACGAGGCCATTGTGAAAAGCGCCATCCTGGCGGGATGCCGCGCGTTCTATGGCTATCCCATCACTCCTGCCAGCGAGATTACCGAGGCCGCGGCGGAGTTCATGCCCAAAACCGGCGGCGTTTACGTGCAGGCGGAGAGCGAGGTCGCGGCGATCAACATGCTCTACGGCGGGGCGTCGGCCGGTGTGCGCGCCATGACGGCGTCGAGCGGCCCCGGCATCAGCCTGATGCAGGAGGGGATCAGCTACATGGCCGGCGCGGAGCTGCCCTGCGTGATCGCAGACATTACCCGCGGCGGACCGGGCCTGGGCAACATCGGTGCGGAGCAGGGCGATTATCACCAGGTGGTGAAGGGCGGCGGGCACGGCAACTATCGCACGCTCGTGCTGGCACCGCACTCTGTGCAGGAGATGGCGGACCTGACCGCGCTGGCCTTTGAATTGGCTGACCGCTATCGCAACCCGGTGGTGCTGATGGCCGACGGATTCATTGGACAGATGATGGAACCGGTGGAGTTTCCACAAGCGGCCACACCGACGCATCTGCCTGCGTGGGCCGTGGCCGGAACCGCAGCCTCGCGCCCCAATCTCATCACGTCGCTGGCGCTTGATTTCGACGGACTGGAGAAGCACATTCTGAAGCTCGAGGCTAAGTACAAATTTGCCGAGCAGCGCGAAGCTCGCGCGGAAGAATGGTGCACCGGCGATGCGGAGATTGTGCTGGTGGGCTACGGCATTGTGGGCCGCATCTTGAAAGCCGTGACTGCCGAGGCGCGCGCCGCGGGGCTCAAAGTTGGCTTGCTGCGACCGATCACGCTTTATCCCTTCCCGAAAGTGCAGTTCCAGCGCCTGGCGTTCAACGCGCGCCTGTTCGTGGTGGTGGAGATGAGCAACGGGCAGATGCTGGAAGACGTGAAGCTGGCGCTGAACGGTTCGCGGCCGGTGGAGTTTTTGAATCGCATGGGCGGCAACGTGCCCTCGCATGAGGAGGTGCTGCGCTTTGTGCATGAGTTGGCGCGGCGCGAGGGCCTGGAGCAAAGAACTCCTGAACGGAAAACCGCGGAAGAGGAGCGCACGGCCAATGTCTAATTCACCGGTTGCAGGGTACGAAGTCTCGCGCAGCAAGGCCAAATCGTTCTACCCGCGTTACGAGCGCAAAGGGGAGTTGCAGCACCAGACGCATTTTTGTCCGGGCTGCGGCCACGGAATTGTGCACAAGATGCTGGCGCAGGCCATTGACGAGCTGGGCGTGCAGGACCGTACCGTGATGGTCGGCCCCGTGGGCTGCTCGGTCTTCACGTATTACTACTTCGACGTGGGCAACGTGCAGGCCGCGCACGGGCGCGCGCCCGCGGTGGCCACGGCGATCCGGCGCAGCCGCCCGGAGAGCATCATCATCAGCTACCAGGGCGACGGCGATCTTTCGGCCATCGGCTCGGCGGAGATTTTGCACGCCGCGAATCGCGGCGAAAACATCACCGTGATCTTCGTCAACAACGCTGTTTACAGCATGACGGGAGGGCAGGCCGCGCCTACCACACTGCTGGGCCAGAAGAGCACCACCACGCCTAACGGCCGTTCGGCCGCGACTGAAGGCTACCCGCTGCACGTGAGCGAACTGCTCGCCACGCTCCAGGCGCCCGCATACATTGAGCGCGTGGGCCTGGGCGACAACAAACAGATTGCGCAGGCGTCTCGCGCCATCAAGCGCGCGCTGGATAACCAGGTACGCGGACTGGGCTTTTCGCTGATCGAAGTGCTCTCGCCCTGTCCGACCATCTGGAAGATGACGCCGGTGGAATCGCAGCACTGGGTGCGCGATGTGATGGAGAAAACCTTCCCGCTGGGCGTGTTTTGTGATCGGACGAAGGAACGACTGGCTGCACTCGCACCGCAGCCGACGCCCGCTCCTTCGCTCGACGAGCTACCGCGCATTCTCGGCGTGGCCGAAGAGGATCTGCCGGAAGGCAACGCCACCCATCAGGGTCAGGAGATCGATCTCGAGGTGCGGATCGCGGGTTTTGGCGGGCAAGGCGTGTTGCTGTTCGGCGAAATGCTGGCCGAAGCCGGTCTCGATGCCGGGCTCGAGGTTTCATGGCTGCCGTCGTATGGGCCCGAGATGCGTTCCGGCACTTCGAACTGCCATGTGCGGATTTCGCGTCAGCCTATCGATTCGCCGCTGGTGACGGCGCCTACCGTGCTCGTCGCCATGAATGAGCCGTCGCTGCGGAAATTCGATCGCAGCGTGCGCACTGGGGGATGGATCATCTACGACGGCGACGAATTTCCGACGGATTGCGAGCGCGAGGGCGTGCAGGTGCTGGCCCTTCCGTTCACGCGACTGGCCGATGCCATGGGCGACAAGCGAGCGGCCAACATGGTGATGCTGGGCGCAGTGCTGGAGATGGCGGGCGTGCTGCCGCAGGCCAGCATTGACGCGGCGTTGCGGCGGCTGATTAAGAACCCGCGCTGGGTGGAACTGGACGAGCGCGCCATTGCGCGGGGCAGGGAATTGTTTAAGGCGGCGATTGAGGAGGTTTGAGATGAATGCAGACGTCGACCCCAATGTGATTGTTTATTTTGGCGGGCAGTACATGCCCTTGCGCGAAGCGCACGTCGGAATCCTGACCCATGCGCTGCACTATGGAACCGGCGTCTTTGAAGGCATTCGCGCCTACTGGGATGCGGCGGAGCAGGAATTGTTCGTGATGCGGCCCCGCGACCACTTCGTGCGCTGGAAGCAGAATGGCGGCGTTCTGCGCATTGATGTGCCGCTGACCGCGGATCAGTTGTGCGACATCACGCTGGAACTGGCGCAGCGCAACGCATTCCGCACCGATCTTTACATTCGCCCGTTAGCTTACAAGTGCGCCGAGCGCGTCGGCGTGTCCATGGACGACCAGGATGCATTCTTCATCGTGGCGCTGCCCTTCGGCGAGTACCTGCACAGTGAAAACGGGCTGCACGCAGGCGTCAGTTCCTGGCGGCGCATCGACGACAATGCCATTCCCGCGCGCGGCAAAATCTGCGGCGCTTACGCCAACAGCGCCCTGGCTATCGATGAAGCGCGCCGGGCGGGATTCGATGAAGCTATTCTGCTGAACGAGACCGGCCATGTGACCGAGGGCGCCACCTGCAACCTTTTCATGCGCCGCAAAGGGCGGCTCATCACTCCGGCGGTGACGGAGAACGTGCTCGAAGGCATCACGCGCGACTCCATCATAGAGCTGGCCGCGCGCGAGCTCGGTCTCGAGATTGTGGAGCGGCCCATCGACCGCAGCGAGCTCTACATTTGCGATGAGCTGTTCCTCACGGGAACCGCGGTGGGCGTGGCGCCGGTGACGCGCGTCGATCACCACCAGGTCGCGGATGGAACTGTCGGCGTGGTTACACGCAGCTTGCGCCAGTTGTACGTCGACGCCACGCATGGCCGCATGCCCGCGTACCGCAAGTGGCTGCTGCCGGTCTATCGCACGGGTCCGCCGCCCGAGCGCGGCGAGATGCGCATGAAGGAAACGAGCTTGGCCTGAGCCCATGCCGGCGTGTTGTGACGCCGCGTTCATCGGTAAACCGGACACATCAGCCTCGGCTCCGCCTGTAGAATGCATATGGGCCTGGGGCGCGTGTGTCTCAGGCCGTTATTTATTGTTGATTCATCGCCGCGTTGTTCAATGGATCCAAGGTTCTGAGGGCCGCTCTTCATGTCTGCCAGGTTTCCAGCGTTTCTGTTCGCAGCTTACCTTTGCATTTCTGCCGCTTTTGTTTCCGCGCAAACCTCTGCGCCTGCCCCCACACAAGTCATCAACCTGCCTTCGAGCAAGCAGTTGATCGGCGAAGCGCCGGGCCATCCGCAGCGCATCAACAGCTTGCCTATTTCCATGGCGATTTCGCCCGACGGCCGCTACGTGGTCACGTTGAACTCCGGCTACGGAACCTTCGAATCGCAGTACGATCAGTCGCTCGCCGTTCTCGACACGCAGACTGGCGCTCTTGCGGATTTCCCCGACCCGCGCACCACGCTGCGCGCTAGGCAGACGCTCTACTCCGGCCTCGCCTTCAGCCGCGATGGACTTCACATCTATGCCAGCATGGCTTCGATGTCCGACCCCAAGGGCGAAGGCCCGGGAGACACGGGCAGCGCAATTGTTGTTTACAGTTTCAAGGAGGGCAGGATTGCGCCCGAGCGCCTGATTCCTCTGCCTGTGGTGCAACTTCCGCCGGGACGAAAGACCCGACTGCCCGGAGGATCGAAAAGCGACCAGGGCGTGCCTTACCCGGCTGCGATTGCGGTGCTGGGCACGGCCGGCCACGAGAAGTTGCTGGTTGCGGAAAATCTCTCCGACGATGCGGTGCTTCTCGACGTTGCAACCGGCGTCATCGAGAAGCGCTTCGATCTCTCCGAAAACGACGCCGTGCCCGCGACCTATCCCATTGCCGTCGTCATAACGCGCGACGAAAAGCGCGCCTTCGTCGCGCTTTGGAACGCATCAGAGATTGTGGAACTTGATCTCACGCGCGGCGCTGTGGCGCGCACGTTGGCGCTGCTCAAGCCCGCCGGTCCCATGACGCCGGGCACCCACCCCTGCGACTTCGCGTTCTCGCCTGACCAGAAAACGCTCTACGTGGCGCTTTCGAATCGCGACGTCGTTGCCGCCGTCAACGTGGGCGGGGGCCAGTTTGCCGTGAAGGGTTACTTCGATACGCGACTGCCGGGACAGAGCTACTTCGGCGCGGAGCCGGTGGCTCTCGCAGTCAACGGCGATGGCAGCCGGCTTTACGTGGCCAACATGGGTACCGATTCCGTGGCTGTGCTCGACACGCGCAAGCTCACGCCCAGAGCCGCGAAGAGCGGCATGGTCGAACCCGACGGCTTCATCCCCACGGAGTGGATGCCGATTTCGATGGCCTTTCTTGCTTCGCCCGCGGGCGGCAAGCTCTTTCTCGCAACCGACAAAGGCAAAGGAACCGGGCCGAATAATTTTCTTCCGCGCCAGGTTGAAACCGCGCCGAGCATGAACGCCCGAGCCAACGCCTACATTCCATCCCTGCTCTACGGTTCGCTGGCGACAATCGACGAGCAGGAGATCGCAAGCCATCTTTCCGGCTGGACGGAGACGGTGCTGGCTGAGAATCGCATGAAGGCGGCGCAGGAAAAGATCGCCTTTGCCGGCGGCGGAGATCGGATTAAGCACGTCATCTACATCATCAAGGAAAATCGCGCCTACGATCAGGTTTTCGGCGACCTCGAGCAGAACGGGAAACCCGTGGGCAACGGCGACCCGAAGTGGGCGATGTACGGCCAGTCGATCACGCCGAACGAGCACAAGCTGGCCCTGCAATTCGGCGTGCTCGACAACTTCCTCGACTCCGGCGAAGTTTCCGGCGACGGCCACATCTGGTCCACCGCGGCCATCGGCACCGACTATCTGGAAAAGACCTGGCCGCATCAGTACCGCGGCGCGCAACGCACGTACGATTACGAAGGCGTGGTGGCAAGCGACTATCCGCTGCTGCAGAAGATTCCCGACGTCGAAGAGCCGGCCAGCGGCTATCTCTGGGGCAATCTCGCCGCTCACGGAAAAACTTACTACCACTTCGCCGAATACATTTCGACGACTTTTTGCGGCCAAGGCGCGGTCGCCGATGCCACGCAGGGCGCCATGCTGGCCGGGCCGAATTGCGAGCGCAAGGCGATCGCTCCGGGTGAAGCACTGCCGGCAGAGTGGGGCGGCGGCGTGAACAAATTTCCCTGGCCCATTCCGCTTATCGCCCGCAACACGGCTACCAAGCCGGAACTTGTGGGCCACTTCGCGCCGGAATCGCCGGACTTCAATCTCATGGTCCCCGATCAGATCCGCGTTGCAGTTTTTTTACGCCACCTGAAGCAGTGGGTTGCCGATCGCGCACAAGGCAACGACAGCATGCCCAACTTCATCCTGTTGCGCCTCCCCGACGATCACACTGCGGGAACGCGGCCCGGCGGTCCTTCGCCCCGATCTTCTGTTGCCGATAACGATCTCGCTGTCGGCCGCGCTGTTGAGGCCGTTTCGCATTCGGCGTATTGGGACGATACCGCCTTCTTCATTCTGGAAGACGATGCGCAGAACGGCGCCGACCACGTTGACGCGCACCGCTCAATCGCAATTGTTATCAGCAAGTATGCGCCGCACGGCCTGAACGGCGTGCCCTTTGTCGATTCTCGTTTTTATTCGACGGTCAGTGTCGTCCGCACCATGGAGTCGCTGCTCGGCCTGCCGCCGATGAACAACAACGACGCCTTCTCATCGCTCATCTCAACGTTGTTCACCGGTCCCGGCGATCAGCCGCCTTACGATGCCGACACCAGCAACCGCGACAACGGCCTCATCTATTTGGCGAATGCAAAGAACGCGGTAGGCGCAAAGGCCAGCATGAAAATGGACTTCAGCCGCGAGGATCGCGCGCCCACGGAAAAGCTCAACGTGATCCTGTGGAAGGATGCGATGGGCAACGCGCCGGTGCCGGCGATGCTGAAGGCGAGCGCCAAGAAGTCCGCGCAGGATGACGACTAGGAATCGACTGCCTCGGGCGGCCACTTCATTCCAGTGCTAAGATGGCTGGCGGACTCGCATTCATCGCGCGGGAGCCATGTTCCATGAGAAAGCTGGGTAATCTTGTGAAAACCTCCTATTGTCTTTGTGCCTTGATTCTGGTTGCAGCCGGCACAGTTGGCGCAGCTGCGCTCAATGCCCAGCAGGCATTGCAGATGGACATTCATTGGGACAAGGTTACGGCGGTTTCAAAGACTACGCCGACGCTCCAGGTGGTGGTGAATCCGCCGCTGCGTCCGGGCGAGCCGCTGGGCGCAGGCGCGTACAGAGCGCTGAAGGAACTCGGCGCCGATTACGTGCGCTATGTGCCGTGGTTGCCTTATCCAAAGCTCGCCGTCGCGGAACTCGAACCGCCGACATCGCAAAAGACCAGTTGGGATTTCAGCCTCATCGATCCCATGACGAAGGATTTTCTGGCCGCGACCGAAGGCCATCCCGTGATCGTCAACTTCAGCACCATTCCTACATGGCTCTTCAAGACCGAAAAGCCCGTTACTTATCCGACGGACCCGAATCAGGTGGTTTGGAACTATACGCAGGGCACGGAACTGCGCGACCCCAGCGGCCAGGAACTCGGAGATTACTACGCGCGGCTGGTCAGTTGGTATGTCAACGGGGGATTCACCGACGAGAACGGCGTGCGGCACGATTCGGGCTATCACTACAAGCTGGCTTGGTGGGAAGTACTCAACGAGGTCGAAGCCGAGCATCACATGACGCCCGTGCAGTACACGGAGCGCTACGACGCGATTGTTGAGGCGATCCACAAGGTGTCGCCGGAGACAAAGTTCGTGGGGCTGGCACTGTCGAATCCGGGACGCGATGAGGTTTTTTTTGAGTATTTTCTGAATCCCGCCAACCACAAGCCGGGCATTCCGCTCGACATGATTTCGTATCACTTTTATGCTTCACCGTCGGGCGGCGAAACGCTGGACCACTGGCAGTACACGTTCTTCGATCAGGAAGCGGGATTTTTGAACACGGTTCGCTATGTCGAAGGCATTCGCAAGCGGCTTTCGCCTCAGACGATGACCGATCTCGATGAGTTGGGCGTGATTCTGCCCACGGACAACAAGGCCGGCGACAATGTGCCACCGCCCGCCGCCTACTGGAATCTTGCCGGCGCACTCTATGCCGATCTTTTTATCGAGCTTTCGCGACTGCAGATCGATGTCGTTGGTGAGTCGCAGCTTGTTGGGTACCCCACGCAATTCCCCAGCGTGAGCATGATGGATTGGACCACGAATCAGCCCAATGCGCGCTTTTGGGTGCTCAAGCTAATCAAGGATTCATTCCATCCCGGCGACCAGCTTGTGGAAACGACGCTTCGTTCACACGATGTCAGCGCTCAGGCATTCGTCACTCCCGGCGGGCGCAAGCTTCTGCTCGTTAACAAACGAAATCGCGAGATCGCGGTTTCGCTGCCCGATGCGGGCAAGGCCACTGCGCTTGCCGTCGATCCGGAAACCGGTGACAGACCAGCGCGCGGCGTGCAACTCGCTTCAGGCACAATCAAACTGGAGCCATTCTCCGTAGCGGTGGTCAGTTGGTAGGTGTATTCGAAAGGAAGCACGATGAGCGGTGAACGTCCTCTTCGCGTGGGCCTGTGCGGCATCGGTCTCGATGTGTACTGGAGTCAGTTTGCGGGCCTCGAAGAGCGGCTCAAGGCATACGTGGCCCAGGTGGGGTCGCGCCTCACGCGCCCCGGCGTGGAAGTGGTCAATCTCGGCCTCATCGATACTCCTGGCCGTTCACGCGAGGCCGGCCACGAATGCCGCCGCGAAGACATCGACGTGCTCTTTCTCTACGTGACCACCTACGCGCTCTCCAACACAGTGCTCCCTCTCGTGCAACGGGCCGGAGTGCCGGTGGTTGTTCTGAATCTTCAGCCGCAGGCCGCGATCGACTATGAGGCGTTTAACAAGCTCAACGACCGCACCGCCATGACCGGCGAGTGGCTGGCATTTTGTTCCGCGTGCCCTGTGCCGGAGATTGCAAACCTCTTTGCGAGAGCAAAGATTCCCTTCCACCAGGTGACGGGGGTCCTAGACGACGCTGCGACCTGGCGCGAGATCGAGGAGTGGCTGGCGGCAGCGCGCGTGCGCGCAGCGCTTGCGGAGGCGCGGCTGGGGCTCATGGGCCACTACTACAGCGGCATGCTCGACATCATGACCGATGTGACGCTGTTGTCGATCGCCTTTGGCACACACGCGGAGCTGCTGGAAGTGGATGAGTTGAGCGCGCTTTGCGCCGACATGATCGAGGCTGGGATTACTCGCCGCCTTGAAGAGTTTCGCGAGGTCTTCGATGTGCAGCCAGATTGCCCGGCCGAGGAGTTGCGCCGCGCCGCGCGCACTTCCGCCGCGCTCGACGCGTTTGTCGCGCGCCACGATCTCAACGCCATGGCCTACTACTACAAGGGTTCGGGCAATGCCGCGAATGAAGACACCATGAGCTCCATCATTCTGGGCACCTCGCTGCTCACCGCGCGGCACATTCCCGTGGCCGGCGAGTACGAGGTGAAAAACGCCATTGCGATGAAGATCATGGATCTGCTCGGGGCCGGCGGCTCATTTACCGAGTACTATGCCGTCGATTACAACGCGGACCTGGTGCTGATGGGCCACGACGGGCCCGGCCACATCGCCATTGCGGAAGGCAAGACGAAGGTGCGCCCGCTCAAGGTCTTCCACGGCAAGGTGGGCCGCGGATTGTCGGTGGAGATGAGCGTCAAGTATGGGCCGGTGACGCTGCTCTCGGTCGTCGAAGATCCCCTATCGCGGTTCAAGCTGGTCGCCGCCGAGGGCGAATCCGTGGCCGGCGCGATTCTCGAAATCGGCAACACCAACAGCCGTTATCGTTTCCCGCTGGGCGCGCGGGGATTCGTCGAGGCCTGGAACGCACAGGGGTCGGCGCACCATTGCGCTGTGGGTGTGGGTCACGTGGCCGGCACGTTGCGCAAGGCCGCGGCGCTGATGGGGATTGGATTTCATCAGGTGTGCTGAGCGGCGAGTGCTTGTCGCAGCGATTTGTCGCATCAAAGTCCGAATGGGATGGGTCTCGATTGAACGGCGTACCTTGGGTGGGCGCTATATCCTGAAGGTCAAATCTGCTGAGAGGAAGCCATCTCCCAAATGAGTGATTTGAAGAATCTTTCCGGCGTTGAATTTTTGACGCCCGTGGGCGAACGCGATGAGGAGATCCTCACGCCGGATGCGGTTGCGTTTATCGTCGATCTGCAACGCACCTTCAACGCGCGGCGCAAATCGCTGCTCGAGGCGCGGCACGAACGGCAGAAAAAGCTTGACGCCGGCGAGAAGCCGGACTTTCTTGAGGAAACCAGGCAGGTGCGCGAAGCCGAGTGGACGGTGGCGCCGCTGCCCAGGGACATCCTC
>JBEKEP010000158.1:0-15805 GCA_050013775.1 Occallatibacter sp.
CAGCGCTCGAAGGCTGGCTGATTGCGGATAAATATTACCGCCGCAAAACAGAAAGGCCGGCGCAGCTCGCCGCCGCGCTACCCGCCGGCTACAAGTTGCTCGCCAATAAGTATTACGTTGACGAGATCTACGGCGTCGTCCTGGTCAAACCGCTCTTTGCGTTTTCGCAATACGTCCTGGGTTGGGTCATTGACACAGGAATCCTGGGCGGCATCGCCTGGCTGCTTGCCGGGACCGCCAACCTTTCAGGAATGATTCTGCAGCGCTGGCAATCGGGCAATCTGCGCTCATATGCTGCATGGCTCACTGCTGCAGCAGCGGCGCTTCTGCTGTTCGTCTTCCACGTTCCAATCGGAACCTACCTCGGCGCCCACGGCATTGGACTTCAACTGAATCTGCATTGGATGGGACACTGACAATGAAAGCATTCGATCCCATCATTCTCTCTCTTATCCTGCTGGTGCCTTTGGCAGGTGCGGTTCTCGTCGCGCTCGTACCCGATCGCGCCAAACTGCCCAACTGGATCGCCCTCCTCACCACGCTCGTAACTTTCCTCCTCACGCTCCATCTCCCCGCGCACTTTATCACCGGCCAGGGTGGCTTCCAGTTTGAAATCAACATTCCCTGGATCGAAAGCCCCGCCATCTGCTATCACGTCGGCGTCGACGGCCTCAGCCTATGGCTCATCGTTCTGGTCGGCCTTCTCGCTCCCATCGGCGTCATCGCCAGTTGGAACGCCATCAAGACCCGCCGCAAAGTCTTCTACTCGCTTTTTCTCGTCCAGCAGACCGCCATGTTTGGCGTCTTCGTCGCGCTCGACCTCATGCTCTACTACGGTTTCTGGGAACTCTCCCTCGTGCCCATGGCCATCCTCATCGCCATGTACGGACGCAAGGACGGTCCAAAGGCCGCGATGAAGTTCTTCCTCTTCACCTTCATTCCATCCGCGCCGCTGCTCGTCGCCATTCTATGGCTCTACTCACGCACACACACTTTCAACTTCACCGACCTGCAGTATCAGACGGCCAGCGGTGTGCTCCCCGCCGGTGCGCTTTTCTGGGTCGCACTCGCGTTTTTGTTCGCCTTCGCGGTCAAGGTCCCCGTTTTTCCGCTGCACGGGTGGCTCGCCGACACTTACAACGAAGCTCCTGTCGCGCTCGCCATGGTAGTTGCCGGAAAACTCGGTCTCTACTCGATGATCCGTTTCCATGTCGGGCTCTTCCCTGTCCAGGCGCGCGCCATGGCTCCGCTGCTCATTGTTCTTGCCGTTATCGGCGTTCTCTACGGCGCATGCCTGGCCCTGGTGCAGCGTGACTATTGGCGCTTGATGGCCTTCGCCGCGCTCAGCCACCTCAGCCTGATCGTGCTTGCCATCTATGGCCTCACGTTCACCGGTTGGTCCGGCACGGTCTATCAGATTCTCTCCCATGGCGTGGTCGATGGCGCACTCTTCCTGCTCCTTGGCGCGCTCGAGATTCGTTACGCCACAAGCACGATTGCTTCCTACGGCGGCCTCGCTGCAAGACTGCCCCGCACAGCTACAATCTTCGTGATCGCCACGCTGGCCATGATTGGCCTGCCCATGCTGAGCGGCTTCATCGGTGAGTTTGTCATCCTTTCGAGCACCTTCGCCGCGGTCAACCGCTCCGCAGCAGTTCTCGCCGCCCTGGGAGTGATCCTCGGCGCGGTCTACATGCTTTCGCTGGTGCAGCGCATCTTCCACGGCCCCGAAAGCACACTCGTCAGTTCCAAACCCGCCAGCGATCTGAACATCGGCGAACTCGCCGTCCTAGCGCCGCTTGCCGTCCTGATGCTCGTCATGGGCGTCGCACCGTCGCTCTGGCTCAACACCATCCAGTCCGGTGTGCATCCTCCGCCCGCGCCAAGGCGGCTTGTCCCGATCCCAGCCGGCCAAATGGGACAAGGTCTTTTCGTCTTGCCCGGTGGGTCGCAGCCTCCGCTTCAGATCTCAACTCACGCGGAGGCCCAGCGGTGAATTCTGTTCCTGACATCTACCGCATCCTCCCCGAGGTGATCCTCACCGTCACCGGCGCCGCCATCATGGTGATTGACGCCACGCTTCCGCCTTCATGGCCACGCCGCCCGTTGGGCTGGGTCGCCGCCATCGGCGCCACCATCGCCATCTGGGCCAGCCTCTGGCAGCTTTCACTTCCCGAAGGAACTGGCTTTTTCTCGACCGTTGAAACCAGCGCCTTCACTGTCTTCTTCCACGTCCTCATCTGCGGAATCGTTCTCGTGGCCCTTCTTCTCTCGCTCGATACGCTGCCGGAGCACAGCCATCACCAGGGCGAGTATTACGCGCTCATCGTCTTCGGCGCTGTCGGCATGTGCCTGCTCACCGGCGCCATTGAGTTGCTCGTGGTCTTCATCGCACTTGAAATCTCCTCCATCTCCACGTACGTCCTCACGGCCTACCGGAAACAAACCGACCGCGGCCCTGAAGCCGCAATCAAATACTTTCTCCTCGGCTCTTTTGCCACTGCGTTTCTGCTTTACGGCATCGCCCTCGTCTTTGGCGCCACCGGCACCACGCAGATCTATCAAATCGCGCAGCTCGCGCCCGTCGCGCAGAACCAGACATTTGTTCTCGCCGCCCTTGCGCTCATGCTGGTCGGCATTCTCTTCAAGGTTTCCGCGGCGCCTTTCCACGTCTGGACGCCCGACGTCTACGAAGGCGCGCCCTCGCCCGTCGTCGCCCTGCTCTCTACCGCGCCCAAAGCCGCCGCTTTTGCTCTGCTCCTCCGCGTGGTCTACGAGATGTTCCCCAATCTCCGCTCCGTCTGGGCGCCGCTGCTCTGGATCGTTGCCGTTCTCTCCATGACGGTCGGTAATCTCGCCGCGCTCCGCCAGCAGAACGTCAAGCGCATGCTGGCCTACTCGGCCATCGCCCACGCCGGCTATCTGCTCGCGGCCTTCGCCGGCATCGGCTCCATTGGCATCGCCGCCGCCAGCTTCTATATCGCCGCCTACGCCGCCATGAACGTCGGCATCTTCGCTGTCATAACGCTCGTCGGCGGATACGACGAGCATCTCTCGCTCATCGACGACTTCCGCGGACTCATCTACCGGTCGCCGTTCCTCGCGAGCCTGCTGATCTTCTTCCTCATCTCGCTCATCGGCATTCCCTTCACCGGCGGCTTCTTCGGCAAGTTTTACTCCTTCACGGCCGCAGTCGATGGCGGCGCCATCGCGCTCGCCATCATCGGCCTCCTCAACTCAGGATTAGCCGCGGCTTATTACCTGCGTTTGGCCCTCGTCTGCGCGCAGCGTCCATCGGCCGACCAACCTACACCGCCCAAGCCCGTTGTCGGCGTCGCGGTCGGAGCTGCTTTGCTGTTGGCGGTTGCCGCCACGCTCGTTCTCGGCATCGTTCCGGACGCAATCCTCCGTGCCGCCCAGTCGGCCGCGCACACTCTGCAAGCGCCTCCACAACCGGGCGAAGCCCCCAGCATTCCGCTACAATCTCCTCAATGAAACTAAGCGAATTAGCAAGCCGTCTGGGCGCCGAGTTGCGCGGCGATCCGAACCTGGAAATCACAGGCGTGAAGGGCATTGAAGAAGCTGGGCCCTCCGAGATCACCTTTGTCGCGAATCCCCGCTACACCTCCCTTGCCCGAACTACCCACGCCGCAGCGATCATTGTCGAACCGGAATTCCAGGAGATCGCGGCGGCCACGATTCGCATCAAGAATCCTTATCACGCTTTTTCGCGCGCGTTAGGCCTTTTCTATCAGCCACCGTCTTACGCTCCCGGCATTCATCCCACAGCCGTCATCGACCCCACGGCCGTGATAGGTCCAGAAGCCCACATCGGCGCCTACGTCGTCGTCGGCCCCAACGTCCACATTGGAGCCCACGCCACGCTTCTGCCCCACGTGGTGCTTTATCGCGGCGTCCACCTAGGTGACTACTTTTTCGCGCATGCACATGCTGTAGTCCGTGAAAACTGCGTTCTGGGCGATCACGTCACGCTCGAAAACGGCGCTATCATCGGCGCGGATGGCTTCGGCTTCTCAAAGAACGACGCCGGCCAATGGGAGAAGATCCCGCAATCCGGCCCCGTTCAAATTGGAAACCGTGTCGATGTGCAGGCCAACGCCACCATCGACCGCGCTACCGTGGGAGCGACCCAGATCGGCGACGGCACCAAAGTCGATAATCTCGTTCAGGTAGGCCACGGCTCGCGCGTCGGCAACGACTCGCTGATCTGTGCGCAGACCGGCCTGGCTGGCTCCTCTATCGTCGGCAACAACGTGATTCTCGCCGGCCAGGTGGGCATTGCCGGCCATTGCACCGTCGGCGACGGCGTCATCCTCACCGCGCAATCGGCAGTCTCCCACGATGTGCCGCCCGGAAAGATGATCTCCGGCTCACCCGGCTTCGACAATCGCATCTGGCTTCGCGCCGTCACCATCTTTCAGCGCTTGCCTGAGCTGCTCAAGCGCCTCGACCGCGTGGAAAAGGCCGTGGCAAAACAACTCGCCACATCAGAAGCCGCGCCCGACGACGAGGCCGGCAAGTGAGCCGCCGCACCCGACCGCGTTCTGGGCTCTACGCCGTAACTGTCCTCTCTGCTGTCCTCTTTTCAGCCTGCCACTCCTACCACATCGACGCCACTGTCGAAAATCATACCGGCACGTCCATCCAACTCCTCGAGGTGGACTATCCCAGCGCTAGCTTCGGCGCCGATTCGTTGGCCACAGATGCCAGTTTTCAGTATCGCTTTCAGGTCCGCGGTAGTTAAGATGCAGTACACCGCGGCAAACGGCCAGACGGTCCAGATTACGGGCCCGACACTCACAGAACGGCAGCAAGGAACGCTCGAAATCGTTCTAGAGCCAGGCGGCAAGGCAGAATTCCACCCTCAACTGATCCCACCCGCCTGATCTTGTCGAAGAACCCTCCGATAAAACCGCCACGATCTGTTCTGGACGAGGTCAGTCTGACAGGCTCGGCAGCCTGCACAGATCAATTGAACCGTGCAACGGAAAAAGCCCGTGCAGCGAGAGGCCGAAACCCCTCGCTACACGGGCTCAATGATCGATCCAGCCTCAGTGCACCATGCTCTTGAAGAGCGGCGATTGCAGGAGGTTGTCGAAATCCGAGTTTGAGGTCGCAAAGTGGATAGTCAGGTTTCCAGAATTGGAGCCTATATCGGTATTGTTAAGCGCCTGTTTTTCAGCATCCGATGCGCTCATCTTGCGCACCATCACCGCCGCTGACAGCAGCGACGAAATGGTGGCGGCAGCAAACGTGTCACCGGTTGCGATCGTCAAGTCGAACCGCACCCCGTGTTGAAAGTCCATGGAATACCACGAAGCATCCAGCCGTTCGCGAACTGTGTCGAAGTCGGTCACCGATCCAGCCTGGCCCAATAGCTGCTTCATCATCGTCTGGGTGCCCTTGTTGTCCAGAATGCTCCACAGCGGATAGGTATCGACGCTCTGCATTGCATTCATCAGCGAGCTATTCGTGAGCAAGCTTGCAGCCATTCCGTCGCGCGCATCCAGAGCTTTAGTGACGGCTTCTCGGTCGCCGAAGATCATCGTTGATGGATCCACAAAGCAAAGCACCATCCCCGTACGCGCCATAGGGTAAACACTGTTGCCCCGCACCATGGTCACCTTCACCTTCTGGCGGCGGAAATTGGCCAGAATTGTCTGCGTATCGAATTGGCCCTCGGCGATACCCACGGTTTGCAGCGCATCGCTGCCCGGCGACGGCCGAAAGAGCGCAAACGCGAGCTCATCCACGTCGTGGTTCTCGTTCAGCCCGGAGTGGCTCAACGCCTCGTCGAACTGCTTGAGTTCCGGCGGCATCACGCGATTGCGCAGATCCATGGCCGCGGGCGAGTTCTGCATGGCGTGATAGTCGATCACCACCAACTGCTGTACATCGTGCGGAATCGCTCCGCGCGCATCCGTGGTCAACTGTGCCGCAAAGGCCAGGCTACCTGTCGCCACCAGCAAGGATGCCATCAAACATTTCATTAAACACTTGAACAATTTCTTCCTCCAACCACAAAATATATCGGTTAATAACTACCAACCCGCTGGGTCGCCCAAAGTCGTGCGCATCATTCAGATCTTGAGGACTCCCAGCGCCCTACCACCATTTTACCGGCGAAATCGTCGTCGCAACCGCTCAAACGGCGCGAGCAACACCAAAGTTTCCCGGCCATGCCAATGGGTGTTTCAGCCGGCGTTCGAGGATCTTCGTCTCTTCATCAAACCCACTTAATTGACGCATCCACTCGCTTTCCCGCTCACAAGCCGCTTCGGGAATCAGGCCAATCACCTCTCCTTCGGCAACCCCAACCTTGTGCCGGGCAGCCAGGCTCAACACCCTCTGGTGCACCTTCGAAATCGACGTCGCCTCAAAGTCGGTGATATTCATGGAGAGTTGGGCTCGCCCGTGGGCCATGACGCCCATTGCCTTCACGCCCTTCAAGCCCCCGCCTGCGGCCCGGATCTCTCGCGCAATGGCACGCGCAATCGCCACATTCGCTGAATCGAAGTAAATGTTGTATGCCACAAGGAACTTGCGTGCCCCCACCGCGCAGGCGCCTGCCGTGGGATGCAGACCGGGCCCTCCCAGGTCAGGACGCCGCGAGGTATCCTTCTCCACGGCATTTCTGAGTTCCTCGAACTGTCCCCGGCGCACATCTTCCAGGTTCACCCGGTCGGGCCGCATCGCAGCCGCTTCGTAAAAGTACACAGGGACGCCGAACCGTCGCCAGATTTCCAATCCCGCTTGCCGCGCTAACAGCACGCATTGCTCTAGCTTGATCCCCTTTACGGGCACAAATGGAATCACGTCTGCCCCACCGATGCGCGGATGGACGCCCTGCTGGCGGGTCAAATCGATGGATTCCGCTGCTTTGCCGGCGCCGCGCACCGCTGCTTCCACAACCGCCGCCGGTTCTCCGGCAATGGTCACTACCGAGCGGTTATGATCCGCGTCCATCGACCAATCGAGCAGATGCACGCCATCCACCTGCATGGCAGCCACAATCGCTTCCACGCACGCGGTGTCGGTCCCTTCTGAAAAGTTGGGAACACACTCGATGAGCGGTCCACTCATGATTTCTCTATCCTGGAGGCAGGTCCGAAACGGTCACCTGTGGCGCCTCCATCATCTCCAAAACGTATAGCCAACCTGTATCTGGATGCTGGCATTCACGCCCGGGTTGCGATCGCCCAGTGAGGCCGAGGAGATGTGCACTCCGTTCACACCCAGATCAATCGACCGTTCGGGGCGAAAGAAATAGTGAACTCCGCCCCCGCCCTGCGGCGAAAAGTTCCACACTGAAGTTCCGCCGTTGATTCCAAGCGCCTTGTCCGTCAGGATGTTCGGCGGAAACTTGTGCGTGGTGTAAATCAACCCTCCCGCCGCCTGAAACCAGGGCTGAATCCGGTGCGAACTGGTCGCGAAGTTCCAACGAAAGATCACCGGGGTGAGGCTGACTCCATAGAATGTTCCGCCGCCACTTGGCAACTGGCAGCTATACGGTTGTCCAAGTGTGTTAATGCAGGTGTAGGTCTCCAGTTGCGGAGGCGGCGTATACGCCTGCCACAAAGGCATAATGTTGCCGGCATATTGGAATTGTCCGCTGAAAATTCCTGCATGCACCACGGGTGTCAGAACCTTGCCCAGTTCGAATCCGCCCGAGAGAAACTTGTAGTCGGAGCGATTCCCCAGGCCCATCCCCCAATTGACGAAGGGGCCGTACTCCCAGCTCTGCTGATTCCGCACCTCAGCCACGGGATTCGGCGCGGTTGGCATGCTCTTGACCTGCCCAGCTGTGACCACCGGATCCAAGTAAACGCCCTTGGGCAGAGCGGCTCCGTCATTTGTCTGCGCCGCCATGGCCGCAGCCCCCGTCAGCAACAGCAAAACAACAATTCCTTCTGCTCGCCTCAAGTCCATCCCCCTACCCGAGCCCAAAGCTCGGTCTTCTTGTTTCCTTGGTCCCTGCCGGGGTCCCCGGCGGGCGATTTGTGCCCGCTGGGGTGGCTTGGTCCCTGCTTCTAAGTCTCTTCCAAAAAAAGACCGCCACAACCGGGCGGCCTCGTCTCTTGCTTCCAGACACTCGGTCAACCCGCCGCGTGTTCCATCTGCTCAGCATCCATGTCGAAGTTCGAGTGGACACTTTGCACATCGTCAAGATCTTCCAGGGTCTCCAGCAGCCGCACCATCTGGCCTACGGCATTTCCTTCCAGCCTGGTATAGGTCGAAGCGAGCATCGTTACTTCGCTCATCACGGTGGGAATGCCGGCGGTCTTCACCGCGTTGGCAACTGCTTCATACGCTCCCGGATCGGTAATGATCTCCCAGGTGTCGCCCTCATCCTTCAAGTCCTCGCCGCCGTGCTCCAGCACGACGTCCATCAGCTTCTCTTCCGTTGCTGCGGACTTCTCGACGGCAATCAGGCCCTTCTTCGCAAACATGAACCGGACCGAGCCCGACTCACCAAGGTTCCCGCCATTCTTTGAGAACGCGTGACGAATTTCGCTCACTGCCCGATTGCGGTTGTCCGTGAGCACGTCCACGATGATCGCGACCCCGCCCGGACCGTAGCCCTCAAACGAGATTTCGTCATAGCTCACGCCTTCCAATTCGCCGGTGCCGCGCTGAATAGCCCGCTTGATGTTGTCCTGGGGCATGTTTTCGGCCTTGGCAGCGGCTACGGCAGTGCGGAGCCGGGCGTTCGTGTCAGGATTGCCGCCGCCCTTTGCGGCGACAGCAATTTCCTTCAGCAGGCGAGTGAATATCTTGCCGCGCTTGGCATCCAGCGCGCCCTTCTTGTGCTTGATGGTGGCCCATTTCGAATGGCCAGACATAGGAACCTCAAAGCGATGAAAATAACGGTGTTCTTTAGACACCCGACAAGTGAGTATACCATTCGCGACATTGGGCGAGACACGCCGCAGGCCGGCCTGTTCGGAGCCGTAGTAAAAGGGTACGACTTCATAAGCTGCTGAAAAATGCTTCTTGGGGCACGAAGTGTCAGGGCACGACTTTAGTCGTTCCGAAAGGGCCCAAAAAGGAATGAGGGGGCTTTAGCCCCTGAGGAGCGTTTCTCTCAGGCTGACCCACTGCCAATACGCCGATTACCCGTCTTTCGCGGCAAGGGCCGGGCTCGAACTCGATGATTTTCTGATCACTTGAGCTATCTTGGCCTTACGCAAAAACCTCGGCATTCCGAAGTCTCGCGCCTTTTTGATCCTTATCGGAAACGATTGGGCCGCCCTCCGCGACCGGCCAGGGTATGGCAAGCTCCGGGTCGTTCCAAAGAATCGTCCGGTCGCCCTTGGGGGCGTAATAATCCGTCACCTTGTAGGCGAAACCCGCCACTTCGCTCAACACCATAAATGCGTGCCCGAAACCTTCGGGAATCCAGAGCATCCTGCCGTTTTCTCCGCTCAGTTCCACAGCCGTATGGCGGCTGAACTCCGGCGAACTGCGACGCAGGTCCACGGCCACGTCAAGCACCGCCCCATGTGTCACGCGCACCAGCTTCCCCTGCGGCTGCACAATTTGGTAATGAATGCCGCGCAGAACGTTCTTTTGGGAAATAGAAAAATTATCCTGCACCCAATGGGTGGGCAGCCCGGCCTCCGCCATCTGCCGCAGGTTGAAGGTTTCAGAAAACGCGCCGCGCTCGTCCCGGTAGATAACCGGGGTCAGTAGCATTACGCCGGGCAAGGTAGTGGCTTCGATCTTCATGCTGATTCGATTCCCGCTGCAAAATACGGCTCGCGCAGCAGTTTCAACAGATATTGCCCGTAGCCGCTCTTCGCGATCGGTGCGGCCAAAGCCTCAAGCTGCGCCGCGTCGATGAATCCCTGCCTATAGGCGATCTCTTCCGGGCAGGCAATGTTCAGTCCCTGCCGCCGCTCGATAGTGTGCACAAACAAGGCGGCCTCGAGCAGTGAATCGTGCGTGCCCGTATCGAGCCACGCCATGCCGCGGCTCATGATCTCCACGTTTAGCTTCCCTGCTTCCAGGTAGCGCCGGTTCAGGTCGGTGATCTCAAGTTCGCCGCGGGCCGACGGCTTGAGCGATTCGGCAATGCGCACCACATCGCGATCGTAAAAATACAAACCCGTCACGGCATAACGCGACTTGGGCGCCTTTGGTTTCTCCTCCAGGCTCACCGCGCGGCCCGCTTTGTCGAACTCCACGACACCGTAGCGCTCCGGGTCTTCCACCGGGTAGGCAAACACCGTCGCGCCATCATTCAACTGAGCGCCCGTCTGCAACTGCTTTGAAAATCCTTGCCCGTAGAAGATGTTGTCGCCCAGCACCAGCGCGCTGGTATTACCGGCAATAAAATCGCGCCCAATAAGGAATGCCTGGGCCAGCCCATCGGGGCTCGGCTGCACGGCGTAGCTGACCTCGAGGCCCCATCGCCGCCCGTCGCCGAGCAGTTCCGCAAACCGTGCCGTATCCTGCGGCGTGGAGATGATGAGAATCTCCCGCAGCCCCGCTAGCATCAGCGTGCTCAGCGGGTAATAGATCATCGGCTTGTTGTAGACGGGCAGAAGCTGCTTCGACACCACATGCGTCACGGGATAAAGCCGCGTCCCCGATCCACCCGCAAGAATAATGCCCTTCATCGGTCAATCCTCATGATTCTCGCCTCACCCAGATGTTTCGGGGCTTACAACTCGGCCCGCTCTGCATAGTTCTTTGAGAGCCATTCGCGGTACGCGCCGGTCCGCACATTGTTCACCCACGCGTCATTCTCCAGATACCAGCGCACCGTTTTGCGCAGTCCGCTTTCAAATTGCTCTGCCGGCTTCCAGCCCAGTTCGTTCATGATCTTGCTCGCGTCAATGGCGTACCGCCGGTCGTGTCCCGGCCTGTCCGCCACATAAGTAATAAGACTCCGCCTGGACCGGCCATGCCCCGGCCGCATTTCATCCACCAGGTCGCAGATGGTTGTCACCACGTCGATGTTCGCGCGCTCACTGTTTCCGCCCACGTTGTAGGTCTCACCGGGGCGCCCATTCTCCAGAACCCTACGGATCGCCTCGCAATGATCCTCGACAAACAACCAGTCGCGCACATTTCTTCCGTCGCCGTAGACCGGCAGCGGCTTGCCCTCGAGTGCGTTCAGAATCATCAGCGGGATCAATTTCTCTGGAAACTGAAACGGCCCGTAGTTATTCGAGCAATTCGTAGTCAGCACGGGAAGCCCGAAGGTGTGAAAATACGCCCTGGCCAGATGATCCGACCCGGCCTTCGACGCCGCATAAGGGCTGTTTGGCGCATAAGGCGTGGTTTCACTGAACGCGGGATCGTTCGGTCCCAGCGATCCATACACTTCATCCGTGGACACGTGCAAAAAGCGAAAAGCCGCACGGCCGCCCTCGTCCAGCTCCGCGCGATACGCGCGCGCCTGCTCCAGCAGCGTAAATGTCCCCATCACATTGGTCCGTATAAATGATTCCGGCGACACAATGGAACGGTCCACATGGCTCTCCGCGGCAAAATGCACGATCGCCCGCGGTCGATGCTTGCGCAAAAGCGACCCCACCAGCGCAGCATCGCAAATGTCGCCGCGCACAAATGTGTAGCGCGAATTAGCCTCGATGGACGCGAGGTTAGCTGCATTCCCTGCATAGGTCAGCAGGTCGAGATTCACCAGCGCCGCACTACTCGCCCTCTTCCAGGAGAGGACGAAATTCGAACCAATAAATCCGGCCCCGCCCGTCACAAGGATTGTGTCGTTCATAGCGCTCATCCGAACCTACAGCGGAACCAGAAGGGACGCATCCCGAACGCACGTCAGCCAAGTGGCTTTTTCCTCAAGAAAAAACCACATTTCGCGAGTCAATGATAGGACACGCCTACTCTGATTCCGCTCAAGTATACGGTACAAAACACACCACATGCGCCGCATAATCAATCTCAGCCATCCGCGCCTGTTTCCCATACTGAAATGAAGTTCTGCGTTTTCGGCAATTTTTCGTTATATTTAAATCAGCGCAGTTCCCGGATGCGGCCGGAGCTGCTCATGCAAAGCTTCTCGATCCAGCGCCAGGGCGATTTTCACAGATGAAATCGCAGAGCGGCTGTGTATTCCGAACTTGAAAGCACTCCGCAATGAAAATTCTGCAAGCAAAGGCTGCCATGGAACCCTCAGACTATCGTCTCCGCGCTCCGCAACCGCAAGGCCTCTATCATCCACGGGATGAACACGATGCCTGTGGCATGGGCCTTGTCGCAAATATCCGCGGCGAAAAGAGCCACGAGATCATCCGCAAGGGCTTGGAGGTTCTCATCAACCTCACCCATCGCGGCGCGGCGGGCTGCGACCCGGAGACTGGCGACGGCGCCGGCATCCTGATTCAGATTCCTCACGATTTCTTTGTGCGCGAATGCGCCGAGCTGGGCATGAAGCTGCCCGAGTCGGGCGCATACGGCGTTGCCATGTGTTTTTTACCGGTGGAAAAACATAACCGCTTGCAGTGCGAGGGTGTCTTTGAGCGCATCGCCCAGGAAGAGGGTTGCCAGGTTCTCGGTTGGCGCGACACACCGGTAAACGGCGACGCCATCGGCCGCGAAGCTCGCAGCTCCCAACCCTACATCCAGCAAATCTTCCTCGGCCGCCCGCAGGGTCTTGACGAAGACGCTTTCGAGCGCCTGCTCTATCACGTGCGCCGGCGTACGGAAAACGAGATTGCGGCCTCGGACATCGAAGACAAGGAAACCTTCTACGTTCCTTCGTGCTCCTGTCGCACCATCATCTACAAGGGCCTGATGCTGGCCCCGCAGATCGAAAAGTTCTACTTCGAGCTGGCCAATCCTCTCGTCACCAGCGCCCTCGCCCTCATTCACCAGCGCTTTTCCACGAATACGTTCCCGAGTTGGCGGCTGGCTCATCCCTATCGCTATGTCGCGCACAACGGAGAGATCAACACCATCCGCGGCAACGTCAGCTGGATGAGCGCACGCCAGTCCATTCTCGCCAGCCCGCTCCACGGCGATAAGATCGGCGACCTGTATCCGCTCATCGGGCCCGGCGGCAGCGACTCCTCCTCGCTCGACAACGCAGTCGAATTCCTCTACCAGTCCGGACGTTCCCTGCCTCATGTCATGGCCATGCTCATTCCCGAGGCCTGGGCCGGCAATCCTGACATGGACGAAGACAAGCGCGCCTTTTACGAGTACCACGCCTCACTCATGGAGCCATGGGATGGCCCCGCCGCGATTGCCTTCACCGACGGCAAGGTGATCGGCGCCACGCTCGATCGCAACGGCCTTCGCCCCGGCCGCTACATTGTGACCAAGGACGATCTGGTCGTTCTTGCCTCCGAAGCCGGCGTTATCGAAGTCCCCGCCGAGGACATCATCAAGAAAGGCCGTCTGCAGCCCGGACGCATGTTCCTCGTCGATACGGTGCAGAAGCGCATCGTCTCCGACGCCGAAATCAAGAAGGAACTCGCCGCCCGCCAGCCCTACGGAGAATGGCTGAAGCAGCAGCAGGTCATCATCGACGCTCTGCCCGAACCAGCCCGCATCATCGCCTCGCATCCCGAGACGCTTTTGCGCCGCCAGCGCGCCTGCGGTTACAGCGAAGAGGATCTGCGCATTCTGCTTACACCCATGGCCGCGAACGGCGAGGAGCCGATCGGCTCCATGGGCACCGATGTGCCGCTGGCCTGTCTCTCTGACCGCCCGCAGCCGCTCTTCAACTACTTCAAGCAGCTCTTCGCCCAGGTCACGAATCCGCCCATCGACCCCATTCGCGAAGAACTGGTGATGTCGCTCATCAGCTACATCGGCACAGAGCGCAACATTCTGGATGAAGCGCCCGAGAACTGCCACACCCTCAAGCTGCCGCATCCCATCCTCACCAACCGCGATCTGGAAAAGCTCCGCCGCGTCGCTTCAGGCGACCTGCTCGCGACCACACTGCCTGCGCTCTTCCGCGCGGAGGATGGCGAAAATGGCCTGAAGCACGCGCTCGACGACCTCAGTGCCCGCGCCTCGCTCGCCGTCAACTCCGGCTACACGTTGCTCATCATCTCCGATCGCGGTGTCGATGCCACCTACGCGCCCATTCCCAGCCTGTTGGCCATGGCCGCTGTGCACAATCGCCTCGTCAAGGAACAAAAGCGCACGCAGGTCGCGCTGATCATTGAAAGCGGCGAACCGCGCGAGGTCATGCACTTTGCGTTGCTCATCGGTTACGGCGCCAGTGCCATCAACCCGTATCTCGCCATTGAGTCCATTCACGATCTCAAGCGCCGCGGACTGCTGCCGGAAAAAGTAACGGCGGAGTACGCCGAAAAGAACTTCATCAAGGCCATCAACAAGGGATTGCTGAAGACCTTCTCGAAGATGGGCATCAGCACCCTGCAGAGTTATCGTGGCGCGCAGGTCTTTGAAGCCGTGGGCCTGAACAAGTCGCTCATTGAGTCCTACTTCCCAGGCACCGCATCGCGTATCGAGGGTGTCGGCCTCGGTGTGCTCGCTCGCGAAGCGCAGATGAAGCATCAGTACGCCTTCCAGCCGCTCACGGATTCCGAAACCGAGTTGGTGGTTGGCGGCCAGTATCAATACCGAGAGGGCGGTGAGTACCACCTGCTCAATCCGCTCACCATCAGCAAGGTGCAGCACGCGGTTCGCACCAACAATCCGGCCACGTTCCAGGAATACACCGATCTCATCGACGATCAGAACCGCAACCTGTGTACGCTGCGCGGACTTCTCAAGCTAAAGTACGTTGAGAATCCCATTCCGATCGAAGAGGTCGAGCCGGCCAAGGAAATCGTCAAGCGCTTCACCACCGGCGCCATGAGCTTCGGGTCCATCAGCAAAGAAGCCCACGAGACGCTCGCCATCGCCATGAACCGCATCGGCGGCATGTCCAACACCGGCGAAGGCGGCGAAAGCGAAGACCGTTTCGAGCGCGACGCCAATGGCGATCTGCGCCGCAGCGCCGTGAAGCAAGTGGCCAGCGGGCGCTTCGGCGTCACCGCCAACTACCTGGTCAATGCAGATGAACTGCAGATCAAGATGGCGCAAGGCGCAAAGCCCGGTGAAGGCGGCCAGTTGCCCGGTCACAAGGTCGATGACGTCATCGCCAAGATGCGCTACTCCATCCCCGGTGTCGGCCTCATCTCGCCTCCGCCGCACCACGACATTTACTCCATCGAAGATCTGGCGCAGCTGATCTACGACCTCAAAAACGTCAACCCCAAGGCGCGGATCGCAGTGAAGCTCGTCTCTGAAGTCGGCGTCGGCACCGTCGCGGCAGGCGTTTCCAAGGCTCACGCCGATGTATGCTTCTCAACGATCTGCGCAGCCGCATCAAAGTTCAGACCGATGGCAAGCTGCAAACCGGCCGCGACGTAGTGATCGCCGCGCTGCTCGGTGCTGAAGAGTTCGGCTTCGCCACAACACCCCTCATAACAATCGGTTGCATCATGATGCGCAAGTGCCACTTGAATACCTGTTCGGTCGGCATCGCCACGCAAGACCCCGTCCTGCGCGCCCGCTTCACCGGCCAGCCCGAGCACGTCATCAACTTCTTCTTCTTCCTCGCCGAGCAGGTGCGCCAGCACATGGCCAAGCTCGGCTTCCGCACCGTCGACGAGATGGTGGGCCGCGTAGATCGCATCGACGCCGCCGTTGCCGACCATCATTGGAAGGCCAAAGGCATCGATCTCTCTTCGATCCTCTACTCGCCCACGCTGCCCTCCCGCGTTGCTCGTCGTTGCGTGCAGGCCCAGGATCACGGTCTCGGCCAGGCTCTCGATCACGCGCT
>JBEKEP010000159.1:0-10609 GCA_050013775.1 Occallatibacter sp.
GGCGATGGTGATGCGCTCGTCGGGCTCGCGGAAGTCGTGGACGAGCTCGCCGGTTTCGGCGTCGAAGAGCGAGGTGCCGACGGGAACCTGGAGGGTGATGTCGCGGCCATCGAGGCCGGTGCAGTTGGAGCCCATGCCGTGCTCGCCGCGCTGCGCCTTGTGCTCGGGGTTATAGCGGAAGTGGATGAGGGTGTTGTGGCGCTGGCTGGACACCATGATGACGTCGCCACCGCGGCCGCCGTCGCCGCCCGAGGGCCCGCCGCGGGGCACGAACTTTTCGCGGCGGAAGGCCATGCAGCCGTTGCCGCCGTCGCCGGCTTTGACGCGAATTTTGGCTTCGTCGATGAACATGGGGATCAGGTTTCAGAGGTCAGGAATCAGAAGGCCGTGGGCCGTGATCGGGGACCGTGGCCACATTGGCAGTTGCCGATGCGATGCACCATCTATTCAGTGTATCGGACGGCCAGGGTTGGGGCGAGACGCGGGGCCGGGGTCGCGCGCCGAGCGAGAAAAAACATGGATGTGTGATGGAGGCTACTTTGCAGCGGGGCGCGCCAGGCATAGAATCGCTGCCAACTTCTATTGAGAGCTGTTTGGGACAGCGAAGGGCTGTGTGTTCGCGCGTCCTGTGCCGGATCCGTCGCAAGAGCGGGCCGGTGGAGCGTTTGCTGCTTTCTTCCTTGGTTTTTCCTTGATCTGCCGCGGCAGAGTTCGCAATGGCCGAGGCAATGCGGAACTGGAGAACGTGGTGTGCAGTTGGGGCGCTGGGCCTTGGCGCCTGCGGGGTGGTGTGCGCGCAAACTGCGCCTGCGGATCCCGCTCCCTTGCATGGCATTCAAATTCAAACGCCGGGGTCGGGCTCGCTCGCCGGGCGGCTTACTGATCTGCATTCGGCTCCTCTGGCCGGGGTTGAGGTGGTGCTGCACAACCAGGCCACGGGCGCGGAAGTGCGCGCGGTGACTGCGAAAAACGGCGGGTTCCGGTTTGCCGGGTTGGAGGCGGGCGAGTACACGCTGGAAGCCGATGAGCCGCAGTTAGGCCACGGCCAGCTGGAGGGGATTCTTGTAACCGGAGGCATGGAGGCGCGGGTGCAAGCCGCCATGCAGTTTGAGGCTCCTGCGCCGGAACCCCACCCCACGGACGAAGACCTGTCCCTCCACCCCAGCGAGCAACGATCGCTCGCCGGGGGCCCCAGATCCGCGGGGGCCCCGGAACTGGTGGAAGCGGCGGGGCCGGGGGAGATTGCGACGCCGGCACGCACGGCGGCTGGGATGTCGCTGGAGGCTTTGGCTACGGCGGGGACAGGAAGGCCGGCAGCAAAGCCGGCGGCGACGGCGCCTGCTTTGCCACCGGTCGCGACTTCGCACGCGGTGCTGAGCACGTCGACTTCGCAAATGATCGCGATGGTTGATGCCGAGCCGGTGCGGACGATGACGACCACTCCGCGTGCAGCTGAATTGGTTCGGCCGCCAGGCGAATCTGTTGCGCCGAGGCCTGCCGCGCAGCAGCCGGCAGTTGGCGCTGAAGCAGTGACTGCGCTGGCCACTCTGCCTTCGCCGCAACTGCGGGCCGCACTGCAAACGCAACCCGTTGCAGCGGAGCCCGCGCTTGCGGTCACGCTGCCGCGCGCGCTCCCGCTTACGCGCAGCATAGCGTCGGCGCTGACCCCGAACATGGCGATTGCGAGCGGGATGAAGGCGGTTCTTCTGCTGGGGCAGATGGCTTTTGCGCCGGTTGCGGCCGCCGCGCAAAGGGTCGGTCCCGCCACTGCGGTGGTGGCGACCACGGTGAGCGCGACCGAACTGCGATCGCTGCCCGCGGGCGGACGGCGCTGGCAGGAGTTTCTGCAGGCTACACCAGCAGCGAGCGCCGGCCCCGATGCGATGCAGGCGTCATACCGCGGTTCGCAGGAATCGGCGGAGATCACGATCGATGGCGCGAGCATGTTGCTCAAGTTTGGCGTGGCTGCGGGACCTGGTTCGACGGCTCGCGATGAATCCAGCCAGGGCACAGATCAGGCAAGTGCGATGAGCCAGGCATGGACGGGCGGGCGCGGATTCGGAGTGAGCGAGGCCGCGATCCATGAGGTGACGGCGGTCTCGGGAAACGTGGAGGCCGAAGGCATGCGCTCTGCCGGTGGACGCACAAGCATTGAGACAGAGCGCGGCGGCAATGCGCTACACGGCCAGGGATTTTTCTACGACCGCCAAAACAATTGGGGCGCGCGCAACCCATTCACGCAGTGGGTCACGGAAACCGCGCCGGCGACGCTTACCTACAATCCATCCGGACCTCCGCTCTCCGTTCCGGTCTTCGATAATGGCCCGACCGGGTCGCCGGAGTCGTATACGCCGCCCGATCACGAGATCGTGTGGGGCATCGGCATGGGCAGTCCGATCCACCGCGACAAGCTCTTCTGGTTTGCGGCCCTCGACAGCTACCACCGCAACGATCCTGGCGTATCGATGCTGAAACATCCCTATCTCGAGCAAACTCCGAGCGGATGCGGAACCTCGACGGGATGTACGCCCACGACCACCGGCTTTTTTGCTACGCCCTCAGACCTTCAGTTGACGTTGCTCAGTGCCCAACTCGATCTCCCCAGCGCCAATCCGATGGTCGAAGGGCTGACGGCTTATTCGCAGATGCTGGAGACGCTGGCCAGCCTGCTCGGCCCGGCACCACGCACCGCCGCGCAGTGGACCGGCTTTGCCCGGATCGACTGGCAAGCGGCCGAGCGCCATCGCTTCACCCTCGAAGGCATCGGCGCCGATTGGAACGCTCCCGGCGGCGGATTGACGCAGGTTTCAGAAACCTACGGAAACCACAGTTTCGGATCCAGCCAGGCCAGCGAAGAGTGGCTGCTCACCCGCTGGGAGGCCTACCTTACGCCGAACCTGCTGGCCGTAACGCAGGGCTCCGCGGGACGGACGATCTTGAGCGCGAAGCCTGAGACGCCCTCCACCTTTGAGCAGACATTTTTGAACGGAAATTTCCAGGGCCAGCTGCCGCAGATCGTTGTCGATTCGCGTTACGGCTTCACCATCGGCAATCCTTCGCGGTTTGGCCAGGGCAGCTACCCCGACGAAAAGCTCTACCACGCGCAGGAATCGCTGGACTGGGTGCACAATCGGTTGTTGGTCAAGGCGGGATTCGAGCTGGACCACAACGCGGACGCCACCAGCCTGCTGCGCAACCAAAGCGGGACTTATGTTTACTCCAAAGTGCAGAACTTCATCTCCGATGCGCTGGTTTTTGAGAAGTTCGGATTTGCCGATGCGTTTGATGCGCGGAATCCGCACAACTGCGGCGCCTCGACTACAAGTCTGGGCAGCCAGCCTTGCTACTCGTCTTATTCGCAAACGATGGGCCCCACCAACTGGCGCTTGAGCACGAATGACTGGGCGGGCTACGCGACCGCGGAGTGGCAGGCAAACAAATTCGCGGTGTTCTCCGCCGGTTTGCGCTGGGAGCTTGAACAACTGCCACCGCCCATCGCAGCGCTTTCGAATCCGGCACTGACCAACGTATCGCCGACCAATCCGAAGCCTCCGCTCTCCGCAAATTTGCCCAGCCTCGGCAACAACTGGGGTCCGCGCGTGAGCCTGGCGATTGGAGACGCGCGAGGACACTGGCCGGTGCTGCGCCTGGGTTACGGCATGTATTACGGACGCGTGGAAAACACCACCATCGAAACCGCGCTCACGCAAACCGGCTCGCTCAACGGCGATCTGAACTTCTTTTTGCGGCCCCAGGACGATTGCCAGAAATGCGCGGGCGGCGCGCCGCCGTTTCCTTATGTTTTTGTCGGCGAGCCTTCCAGCGTGGTCAAGCCGGGAGTGGTTGGCTTCGCGCCCAACTTCCGCAATCCCGAAGTGCACCAGGCCATGGCCGCCATCGAGCAGCCGCTGCCGGGTCATGTGGAGCTGACCGCAAGCGCCTTGCTCAGCCTGGGCCGCCTGCTGCCAGTCTTTCTCGACACCAACTTCGACCCGGCCGTGAATCCGGGAACGATCACCGCGGCCAATCCGGGGATCACGTACACCGTGTGCGACGAAGCTCCTTCAGGCACTGGCAGTGGCGCATGCGGCAACCTCGGGCTTGGTCCCATCAAGGCCTCGACCATCACGGTCCCCTTCTACGCGTCCTGGCCCGCCAATCCCGATCCATCGCCGCAATGTCCGGCCGACTCGCCACTCAACAATCCGCTCGGCCCGTATGGATGGTGCAACCCGAACTATCAGGAGATTGACCAGATCACGAGCAAAGCGAACTCGACCTACGAGGCAGCCATGGTGAGGCTCGCGAGCTATGGACGGCGCGGACTTAGCGTGCACGCCCACTACACCTACGCGCATGCCATGGACTGGAATCCGAATGCGAGCCCACTGGACCCGGCCAACTTCAACCTCGAATACGGAACCAGCAACCAGGACGTGCGGCACGCGGCCGCCGTGATGCTGATCTATGAAGCGCCCTGGAAGCTGCACAATTTCGCCGGCCGCATTGCCAATGGCTGGATGTTTTCCGGCATCGGGCAATTCCACAGCGGCCTGCCCTACACCATGCGCGTCAGCGGTTCGCTGCCACAGGAGTCCATCTCCACCGCAACCATAACGGGTTTGCGGCCAGGTTTGACCGGCGCTGGCGGCGACAGCCGCGTCTACGGCTACGAGAACGGCAGCCTCGCCTACAACATCGGCCGCAACACGTTCCGCTATCCCGACATGTGGAAGGCCGATGTCCGCGTGGGCAAGAAATTCGACCTGGGCGAGGAGAGGCAGTTGGAAATTCTCGCGGAGAGTTTCAATCTCTTCAATCACCAGAATGTGACCGAAATTGAAACCACGGGCTACATCATCGATTCCGGCAGCTCCACTTCGCCTCCCACTCTGAACTTTCTTACCGGACTCAAAACCAGTTCGACGACTGGAGTGATTCCGGGTTTCGGCCAGCCGCTCAATATCAACGCGACAAACTTCTATCGCGAGCGGCAAATCCAGCTTGGGTTGAGGATGCGGTTTTAGCGCTTTTCCGCGCATTCTACAAATGACCGCAGTGGGCCTGCCGTCCTACAATCTTTCGGGACCAAGTTTCGATCTTTCGGGAGACTTCTATGCAAATCTTCAACCTCCGCGCGTGTCATTCTCGCATCCGTTTCGCCCGCACCCATTTCCGCATGGCTCTGGCCCTTGCCGCCCTGTTTGCTCTGCTCACTTGTTCCGCCGCGGCGAGCGCGCAGGAGAAGAAAGCGCCGCTTGCGCCTCCCGGCGACACGCTGACCACCCCGGGGCCGCTGGCGCAGAACCTCTCGCCCAAACTCGACAAGCGCGACCTGGCCAAGGCCATGAAGCTGGTGGCCGATTGGCAACTGAGCCGCATGCCGGCCACCGCGCAGGTGGATTGGACGTGGGCCGCGCTCTACGACGGCTTCATGGCGGTTCCGAGTAAAGTGGCCGGCGACAAATACCGGCAGGCGATGCTCCAAGTCGCCGATCAACTCCAATGGCAGCCGGGCCCGCGCACGATGCATGCGGACGACCAGGCCGTGGGACAGATGTATATGGAGCAGTATTTTCTGCATAAGGACGCGAAGCGGATGGATGCCCTGCGCGCGCGGCTCGACACGGAGATGGCCGCGCCGGAGACCCAATACGCCAGCACGCTGCCGGCGCACTGGGACAATGCCAGCCACCCCGATATGCCTCTGTGGTGGTGGTGCGACGCGCTCTTTATGGCGCCGCCGGTGTATGCGGATATGGCAGCAGCGACCGGAGACAAGAAGTACCTCGAATTCATGGATCGCTCGTGGGATGCCACGGCGGCCCTGCTCTACGACCACGACAAGCATCTCTATTTCCGCGATGCAACGTTCCTCGACAAGCATGAGAAGAACAACGAGCCGCTGTTCTGGGCGCGGGGCAACGGATGGGTGATGGGGGGTCTTGTCCGCGTGCTCCAGAGACTGCCCGCAGATTCGCCGTTGCGGCCGAAGTATTCGGCGCTGCTGAAAGAGATGGCGGCTGAGATGCTTTCGATCCAAGGGAAAGACGGGCTGTGGCGGCCGGGCCTGCTCGAAGCCGATGCGTATCCGCTGCCGGAAATTTCGGGCAGCGCGTTTGTGACCTACGCGTTCGCGTACGGTGTGAATGAGGGGATTCTGGATCGGGCGACATACTGGCCGGCCGTCGAAAAGGCGTGGGCAGGCATGCTGATGCATGTGTATGCCGATGGACGGCTGGGTTCGATTCAGCCGGTGGGCGCAGCGCCGGGAGCTTACGGCGAAACCTCGAGCTATGTGTACGGCGTGGGCGCGTATCTGCTGGCGGGGTCGGAGATTTATCGCACGGCGAAGTAATTCTCCGGAAACTGTGAGAAGGGTTAAGCAACTCGCGAAATGAAGACAGCCATAGTTTTTGGATCAAGCGGATTCGTAGGCTCGCATCTTCTTAGCGGACTGTTGAACAGCCCTGATTACGGACAGGTAACCGCCGTCGTTCGCAAGAGCCTCAACATCACTCACCCAAAGCTTAGAACATTGATCGGCGACTACCACTCATTGGAAGACGTGAGATCAGAAATCGCCGCGGATGAAATCTTCATTGCTCTCGGCACCACCAAAGCGAAATCGCCGAACGAGGCAGAGTACTACCGTGTGGATCACGATTATCCGGTCCTTGCGGCGGGGATAGCAAAAGAACAAGGGGCGAAATCGGTCTTTCTGGTCACGGCAGTTGGCGCCAATGCCAAATCGAAATTCTTCTATGTGCGGACCAAAGGCGAAACCGAGCGAGACGTGTTCGCACTCAATTTCGAGCATACGCATATCTTTCGCCCGTCAATGATCATCGGAAACAGAAAAGAGAAACGCTCGCTGCTGGAAGCGGCACTGATGACGTTTTGGTCTGCTTTGAATCCTCTCTTCATCGGGAAGAGCGATAAATATAAAGGCATAACGGGGGAAGATATCGCAAATGCAATGATTCAGTCGGCGAAGAATCAGACAGAGAAGCTAAAGATTTATTACTGGCGGGAAATGCACGAATTACTGCAAGGGTAATTTGAGCCGGGACTGAAATAAACTCCTTCAGCGCGCGGAGCTATTTTGCGCCTAACGGCACCACTGGCGATGCGCCGTTCAGAAACCCGGGATCCATCTGTGCGATATCTGCGCGATAGATTACGGTGTTTGCTGTGGGGAAGGTTGCGGGCGGCTTCTGCGTGACGCGGCCCGTGGCGGCCCATTCCGTGCCGCGCTGGAACGTGGTGATGAAACCCACGCAACTAAGCGCAAATACATCGTGGCCGAGCGTGGTGTGAAAGATTCTCCCTTTGCCGTAGCGGAGAACCATCAGCATGGGCTCGTCGTGGCCGGTGCCTTTGTTGTTCGGGTCAGAGTGCGCGGTGGCGAGCACGGTCATGTTCTTGCCCGGCCCGCGCAGCGTGCCATAAAGCTCGTCGTTGACGTGCATCCATATTGGAGGCAAGCCTTTCAGAATCGGATGCTCCGGCTCTCGCGCCGTCACCTGGAACGGCAGCCGCGCTCCGTGATGGCCAGCCGCTCCCGGCGAAGGATCGGAAACCAGCTTGCCATCCTGGAAATACCAATATGGCCCCGCCTGCTCGTTGCGGTTGCGCCAGCCCCCAATGCCGATCATTTCGTTATAAGCGGGCCAGTCGGGAAAGGAATTGTCGGCGGCGTGCACAACAACCAGGCCTCCTCCACCGGCGACGTACTGCTCGAACTGCGCGCGCAATTCCGCAGGCCAGGTGGGGCCGTCGTAGTTCATTACGATGACGCGGTAGCGGCCAAGCTCCGGCTTGAAGTTGCTGAAGTCGCCGTTCGACGGCGGCGCGGTGAGGACCGATACCTCGAAGAGCCCGGTTTCTTCAAGCTCCTTCTTGAGCACCGGCGTGGTGAGCCGCCAGTTGTGGTAAGCTCCGGCGCTTTGCCCGTCGATGATAGCGACGCGGATGGGAGACTTCGCACGGAGAGGTTGCGCTGCCGAACGGAACACCGGTGCGCAGAACAGGGAGCCTGCCAGAATCATCCAGCCGATTGATTTCATTGTCGAGCCTCTCTTGCCGATAAAGGAACCTGAAACAGCAGGATACCGCTCCCACAGGCGGGGGAGTGGGCCGGCAGCCAAATGCCCCGGAAAATGCCCGTAAATTCCGAGTTTGATGAGGGTTACTGACCCCGGTGCTCACCCCCATACGTGGGATTCCGCTCTTTGCACTGAGTGCTAGTCTTGGGGTGAGCAGCACTGTGGACGTGTAGGCTTCCGCCTAAGATGCGGCCCCGGGGCGTGACCTGGGACGCGTGAATCGATGGGCGCGCTTGGACCTCACCCGCGGCGGGAAATCAACCCCAACATGCAGGAGGCCGCGGCGCTCTGCGCGTGGTCTGGAACAGAAACCTCTGCGGCGCGTCTTTGGCATGGGAGCAGGAATGAAAGTCGTCGGAGTCAGTGGGCTGGAAAACGCGATGCCCTTCAAGAAGGCGCACTGGGCGGGCCTTGACGAGCGCGAGTACCGTATCGCCCAGGGAATGGACGCCGCAGCCGCGTTGGTCATCGACGGCAAACTGGTTGCCGCAGCCGAGCAGGAGCGCTTCAGCGGCAAAAAACACACGGGCGATTTTCCCATTGATGCTATCAACTTTTGCCTCAACGAGGCCGGCATCAACCTCTCCGAGATTGACGAGATTGCGCACGGGTTCGACTACGCTCCCTACCGCGGGCTCTATACCGGCGACGAAACTTCGTCGGAGCTTTACGAGAAGGTCTTCTCGCGCGAGGCGCTGCTCGAACAGGTGCGCCGCGATCTGCCGGACTTTCCGCTGGATCGGGTTCACCAGGTCGGCCATCACCTGGCACACGCCGCCAGCGCCGCGTACACCTCCGGCTGGGACGAGTGCCTCATCGTGGTGAACGACGCCATGGCCGAGATGGAGAGCCTGAGCGTCTACGATTTTCACGACGGCGCGTTCGAAAGAATTCGCACCATCGCCGCCAACGATTCCATCGGCATTCTCTACTCGCTGGTCACGCTGCATCTCGGCTTCGATTTCAACTCCGACGAATACAAGATTATGGGGCTGGCGCCGTACGGCGATCCGTCGCGTTACCGCAAATTCTTTGAGGAAGCTGTGGAACTTTGCCCGGACGGCTCTATTCGCATTCCCATGCTCAAGCTGAACCGTACGCGCGAGGAGCGTGAGAGTTACCTTGCGACACGCGCGTATCTCGACGAGCACCTGATCTCGCATCGCGCTCCCAACCAGTCAGTGAATTCGAATCATGAAGACGTTGCCGCGGCGCTGCAGGAGTGCCTGGAGCGCGTGGTGATGCACGTGTGCGAACGCTTTGGGGAAGAGACCGGGCTGCGGCGGCTGGCATTGGCCGGGGGCGTGGCGCTCAACTGCACGGCCAACGGCAAGCTCATGCGCTCGCATCTTTTCGACGAGGTATACATTCAGCCCGTGGCCGGCGACGATGGCGTGGCGCTGGGCGCGGCGCTCTATCGCACCGCGCTCACACAGGAGATTCCCAACGAGCGTTTCCCCGCTCCGCTCTTCGGTCCGCAGTATAGCGACGCCCAAGTGGAGGCCGCTTTGCAGAGCTTCAACGGCAAAATCCAGTGGAAACGCTACACGACGGCGGACGAAACTTGCGCCGCGGCAGCCAAACTCATCGCCGACGGGCGCGTGATTGCATGGTCGCGCGGACGCATGGAGTACGGACCACGCGCGCTCGGCAACCGCAGCATTCTGGCCGATCCAGGGCACCCGGAGATGCGCGATCGCATTAATGCAATGGTAAAGAAGCGCGAGGCCTTCAGGCCTTTCGCGCCGGCTTGTTCCGTGGAGGAAGCGCACCGCTGGTTCGAGGTTGCGCCGGGCGCGGAATTCCCCTACATGATCAGCATCGTCAACGTCCACCCCGAGTTGCGCGCGCAGCTGCCCGCGATCACGCACGTGAACGGATCCGCGCGCCTGCAAACCGTGAGCGCCACGGACAATCCCGATTTTCATGCGCTGCTCCTGGCCGTGGGCAAGACCACGGGCCGCCAGATGGTGCTGAATACCAGCTTCAATGTGAAGGGGCAGCCCATCGTCAACACGCCGGAGGAAGCCATCGCTACCTTCCTCGGCACAGGCATCGAGTATCTGTTCCTGGAGAACTTCCATGTTACCCGCAAAGTTGCTTGAGTGGAATCGGACCGAGGCCGATTACCCTCGCTCCAGTACCATTGCGGACCTTTTTGCCGCACAGGCCTCGCGCACGCCCGATGCTGTCGCGGTGATAGCGCAAGGCCGCACGCTCACGTATCGCGAATTGGATGAGGCCACCAATCGCCTGGCGCGCCGCTTGCAGAATCTCGGCGTGAAGCCCGATACGCTGGTGGGCGTCGCCATGGGCCGCTCGGAAACTCTTGTCGTAAGTCTGCTTGGAATTCTGAAGGCCGGAGGCGCATATGTTCCTCTCGATCCCACGTATCCTGAGGATCGCCTTTCGCTGGTGATTGAAGATTCTCAGATGCCGGTGCTGCTCACCACCGCCGCGTCACGCGCACATCTTCCGCTGGCTGCGGCCGATCTCACTAT
>JBEKEP010000160.1:0-10488 GCA_050013775.1 Occallatibacter sp.
CCTCGTTCTGATACACATCGGGAAATTCGCGAAAGATGCGCGAAAGATCCCGCACGCGCTGCTCCCACTCCGCCTTGCGCACATCGAGCGGCGGCGCAGGCTTCTCCAAATGCACCTGCGGCGCCTCCTGGCTGAAATCCGGCGAGGTGTCTTCTTCCTTGGCGCGCACCTGGGCCTCGGTTTTCACGCGCAGGTAGTTGTCGAGCGCATTCCCGTAACCGGTGTTGGTCCCGAGCCACAGCGTGCGTGCGATTGCTTCGCGGTCGTCGCCCAGTGGCAGCGCCATGCTGTTCACTGCCGAACCGCGGTGCTCGCCGTGTGTGTTGTCGAGCTTGGGACTGCCCACGCGCACCTGCACGTCGGCCATGCGCTCCCGCGAACCGCCGCTCACGGTCAGCGCGCCGAACTGTGCACTGATGCTCAGCGCGCTGGTGTCGTGCACCGAGTAGCTGATGAAATACGGCGGCGGCTGTTTGTCGTCACCCGGCGTTGCAGACTTGCTGAGCGACGTGAAGGCGCGATGCAGTTCGGCATTCATGGCATCCAGAAGCACTGGCGCATCAGCCGTCGCATGAACTGGAGCCGCTTGCTGGGCACGGGCCGCGCACGGCAACGCCATCAGGATCATCACGGCAACCGTGGGTGCGAAGATGGAGAGAGTGACCGGCCGGCGTTGCGCGCAGCCTGAAGGATTGTGTGGGTTGGTACTGAGGTTTTCGGGTAAAAGCATCTCTATATTTGATTGTCGCAGAGTAACCGCAGGGAAGGAGATTTCTTATGGCTTTTTGCCGTCGTCTGGCCTGGATGTCTTGCCCGGCAGTCTTGCTTGCCGCGTTAGTTTCTGTTCCCCTTGCCGCCCAGAATCCCGCATCTCCGCCTGCTCCTTCCGCAACCGCGTCCGCCGCCCCCGGGCAGGCGTATACGCTGCCGCCCGACAAGCTGGCCAAGGCCGTCGCGCTCGACCGCATCCGCAACATCCTCGATCTTGCCGGTTCCATCTGGAGCATTGCGTTTGTGTGGCTCTTGCTAGCCCTTGGCGCGTGGGCCGGCATCGAGCGCTGGGCGCAGCGGCTTTCCGGCCGCAGGTGGCTCCAGGGAGCCGCATTCTTCGCTGCTTACTTCATCATCAAGAGAGTTGCCGGCCTTCCCCTCGCCTGGGTCGGCGAGCACTATGAGCGCAGCTACGGCATCAGCGTGCAGGGGTGGGGCAGTTGGCTTGGCGACCTCGGCAAAGGCCTGGCATTAACGCTCCTGTTCGCCGTACCGGTTCTGCTGCTATTCAACTGGATTGTGCGACGCTGGCCGCGGCGCTACTGGCTGGGCATCTGGGCGGTCACCCTGCCGATCCTGGTTTTCTCTCTGTTGATCTTGCCGCTGTTTGTTCCTCTCTTCTACCAACAGGAGCCGCTCCAAAAAAATCATGCCGCTTTGGTGGCGAAGATCGAGACCCTGGTGGCGCGCACCGGAATCGATATCCCGCCCAATCGCATGTACCTGATGAAGGCCAGTGCGAAATCCACCGGGATCAATGCCTTTGTTGCCGGCCTCGGACCGACCAAGCGGTACGTGATGTGGGATACGACCACGGATCAGATGCCCGATGACCAGGTGTTATTTGTCTTCGGCCATGAAAGCGGACATTATGTACTGCACCACATTCCCAAGGAACTTGCCGGCAACGCCGTCGGGCTGTTCGTTTTGTTTTGGGTATGCGCCGCGTTTGCTGCATGGATGGTCAAACGGCGCGGAGCCGGATGGGGCGCAACCGATCTCGCGTCGCGCACGGGCTTCGTAGTGCTGCTATTCGCCATTTCGATTGCCGGCTTCCTCACCGAACCCTTGGACAGCGCCTTCAGCCGCTACTTCGAGCATCAGGCAGATGTCTATGGGCAGGAGGCGATTCACGGCATTGTGGCCGATCCGCAAAAAACCGCGGTTGCCGCATTCAATAAACTGGGCGAGTCATGGCTCGAGGATCCCAATCCCAACCCGCTGATCGAGTTCTGGCTCTACGACCACCCCAGCACGCAGCATCGCGCCGAATTCGCCGAGCACTACAATCCCTGGGCGAATGGGGGACACGGAGAGTTCTTCAAGAACTAGGGGTCAGGCTTCAGGAGTCAAGCTGCCCGTCAGAGGCGCTCGAAGATGCCCGCAGCGCCCATGCCGCCGCCCACGCACATGGTCACCATGCCGTACCGGGCGCCCCGCACTTTCATCTCCTGGAGCAGGGTCGCGGTCAATTTTGCGCCGGTGCAACCCAGAGGATGCCCGAGCGCGATGGCGCCGCCGTTGACGTTGACGCGCGCCGGGTCCAGACCGAGCGTGCGGATGATGGCCAAAACCTGTGCCGCGAACGCCTCATTCAATTCGATGAGCTCGATGTCGTTCAGCGAGAGGCCGGCGAAGCGCAAGGCTTTGGGAATCGCCGTGATTGGACCGATGCCCATCTCCTCCGGCAGGCAGCCGGTGACGGCGTAAGAAACCAGCCGCGCAAGGGGTTGAAGACCGAGTTCCCTCGCGCGGTTCAATTCCATCAGCACCGCTGCCGCTCCACCATCGGAGGTTTGCGAGGAGTTGCCTGCGGTGACCGTGCCCTGCGCGTGAAACACCGGCTTCAACTGCGCTAATGCGGCGGCGGAGGTGTCGGCGCGGGGGCCTTCGTCGGCGGAAAACTCCTTTTCCTTGATCTCCGGATTTCCCGGCTTCGAGCCGGGCGCGGCGGTCGTCACGCGCACCGCAACCATCTCTTCCCTGAAGCGTCCCGCGGCCTGCGCCGCCACTGCCTTCTGGTGGCTCGCCAAGGCAAACGCATCCTGATCGTCGCGAGAGATCTCGTAATGGCGGGCAACGCGCTCGGCCGTCAGGCCCATGGTCAGCAGCGACGAAGGATAGTTGGCCGCGAGCCATGGATTGGGGCTGGGCTTGTTGCCGCCCATGGGAATCAGGCTCATCGATTCGGCTCCGCCGGCAACAATCACCTGTGCGGCGCCGAATTGGATGCGTTGATCGGCGATCGCAATGGCCTCCAGCCCCGAGGCGCACAGCCGGTTCACGGTGACGCCCGGAATTTCCACCGGCAACCCTGCGCGCAAAGCAGCCATGCGCGCCAGGTTCCAGCCTTGCTCACCCTCGGGCTGGGCACAGCCCATGATCACGTCGTCGATTTCGGCCTTGTCCAGCCCCGGAACCCTTTCCAAAACCCCGCCCAACGCAATTGCCGCAAGGTCGTCGGGGCGGGTGGTCGAAAGTGCGCCTTTGGGCGCACGGCCCACGGGCGTTCGAACGGCGGCGACGAGAACGGCTTCCGGCATGGAGGTCTCCAAAGCAGCGAACAGCAGACGCCGAACAGAGAACAATACGCAGCGGCACTGCTGGCTCATTGTTAGATGGCTGGACGCGTTGAGGTCAAGCTGCTCAGCCGTCAATTCTGCGTATCGATGACCGTCCAGGCGCCTTTTGCGAACACGCGATAAATTGTCCGTCCGTCGACGACCGAGTCGGCCAGGGCGTCATGGTCGAGGCGCGGCGGGGGTGGCCTGATGCCGAACTGCGCCTCATGAATCACATCCGGCGATGCGGCGTCGATGCCCCAGTTAAAGCCAAGCACTGCGGTCGCGCCGTGCGCCTGCAGGCGGTCGGTTTCCAGCACCGAAGCCAGCACCATGGGGTCACCCCCGCCCGCAAAGAAGACGAGCAGCGAGACCCGGCCGTCGACCGAGCAAAGGACCGCCCAGTCCGACGAGCCATGACGCTCAAGGCTGGCGCGGACCACATTCTCTGGTTGGTGCGCTTCGTAGGTCTGCGGAATCAGGCACCCGCGCCGCGTAAGCACATCCTGCACGGCAGCCGGAAGCTGGGGAAATGCGTTGACCGGTAAATGGCGAATGAGGTAAGTCGTGCGTTCGCCGTCCACCGTCACCTGGCCGGAGGAGTTGAGAGGCGGCGTGGCCTCGTCCTGTGGCCGGATCCATGAGGGGCAACAAAAAAGCAGCAGCGCAGTGAGCGCAAGCCCCGATCTATAACGTACGCGTACCATCGAAAACTCTCAAGAGAACCTTATGCCGAGTATCGCAGAACCGCAACTGGGCAGAAATTAATTTCGCAGCGGCTTGCTGGTTTTCAGGGTGTGCGCGATGCGCTCCTGCGTCTTGCGCTCGCCACAGAGCGACAGGAAAGCCTCGCGCTCCAGGTCGAGCAAATATTGTTCGCTCACGAGCGTTCCGGGCGTCACGCGCCCGCCGGCAAGGATGTACGCCGCCCAACGGGCAACCTTCTGATCGTGCTCTGAGGCGTAACCGGCCTCGCCCATCAGATAAATGCCGGCCTCGAGCGTCGCCACCGCGGCCGTGCCCGGAGCGGGGATTTGTGTGCGCGGTTGCGGAGGCTGGTAGCCGGTTTCGGCCAGCACCGCGGCCTGCGCTTTGGCGTCGAGCAACAGGCGTTCCCGGTTCATCGTCACGCCATCGGCTTGCGCAAGCAGGCCGAGCAAGCGGGCCTCCGCGGCCGATGTGGACACCTTGGCCATGGCGATGGTCTCAAGCGCGCGCCGCAGAGCGGTGACGAATTCAGCGGATTGCGCGAAGCGGGAGGGCGGATCCTTAGGGTCCGGCGGGGCCAGCGCCACGGCCACATCGAAAGCGCGCAGCAACATCTCTTTCGTCCCGCCGCCCGCCGGAATCAGCCCCACTCCGGCTTCAACCAAACCCATATAGGTCTCCGCGTGCGGTTGGCGCCGCGTCGCGTGTAGGCAAATCTCCGCGCCGCCGCCCAGAGTGAGGCCGAAGGGCGCAGCCACCACCGGCCGCGGGCAGAATTTGATGGCCGCGGTCATCTGCTGGAAGTGGTGAATGACCCCGGCAAGCTCGTCCCATTCGCCTTCCTGCGCCGCCAGCAAAAGTTGCATCAGGTTCGCGCCCACGGAGAAGTTATCGCGGTCGCCCGTGATCACAAAGCCTGCAAAGTCGCGCACTGTATCTGAAGCGGGATTGAGAACCGCGGTAATCAACGAGAGCACGTCGCCGCCAATGGCGTTCTTGAGCGAATGCAGCTCGATGCACCCGATGCCGTCGCCAAGGTCGACCAGCGATGCGCCGGAATTGCTGCGCACCACCGCGTGCGTGCGGCGAAAATCGGCCACGCGCGCGTGACCAGGAATCGCGGGAATGGTGACCGTCTGTCCCGTCGACGGCTGGAAGCAGGCATCCTTGCCGGACGCGTACCAGCTTGTGCGCGAGGCGGCCAGTAGCGTCTCCGCTGCCACGCTCACAGGAAGTCCCAGCGCCTTCATGCGGCTCACGGTCTCGGCCACTCCCGCCGCATCCCACATTTCAATCGGGCCCATCTCCCAGTTGAAGCCGGCGCGCATCGCAGCATCGATCGCGGGCGCGTCGTCGGCAACTTCGCCAATACGCTCGGCGGCATAGTTCCATAGCGATGCCAGAAATGGCCACAGAAACGCCGCCGCCCTGTCCTTGGCAGGATCATTTTTGAGCAGTAGTTGCAGCCTCTCGGGCAGCGTCGCGGCATTTTTCGCCATGTCGAGCGCGGGCAGCGCCGCTTTCACCAGAGGCCGGTACTCGAAGGTCGCAAGATCCAGAACCATGCGCTCGTCCTTGCCGTCCGTGCCGCGAACTTTTTTGTAGAATCCTTGTCCCGACTTATCGCCGAACCAGCCTCGCTTCAGCAATTCATCGAGAACAGCCGCGAACTTTCCTCCGCTCACACCCTGCGGGAAATTCGCCGCTACGTGCGCCAGGATGTCGATGCCCACAAGGTCGGCAAGGCGAAAAGTTCCGGTACGCGGCCAGCCGACGGCGGGGCCGGTCAGCGCGTCAACCTCTTCGATGGTGAGGCCCTTCTCGAGCATCAGGTTCGCAGCGTTGAACATCACTGCAATGCCGATGCGGTTGGCGATAAAGTTCGGTGTGTCGTGCGCAAAGACAACCTGCTTGCCAAGCATGCGGTCGGCAAACGCGGAAAAGGCGGCGACCAGTTCTGGATCGCTCTCCGGCGTGGGAATCACTTCCACCAGGCGCATGTAGCGCGGCGGATTGAAGAAGTGCGTCCCGAAGAATCTCTTGCCGAGTCCAGGAACAGCGGCAGCGATACGCGCAATCGGCAGGCCGGAGGTGTTGGTCGTCAGGATGGCGTAAGCGCTGAGGTGCGGCAGCACGCGCGCCAGCAGTGCGGTCTTGATGTCGAGATTCTCCGCCACGGCTTCGACAACCCAATCACACTCGGCTAGTTTCGGGAGATCGTCGTCGAAGGTCCCGGGCGTGATGAGGCGGTTGAGCGATGCCTCAAAGAAGGCGGCGGGCTTGGCTTTGGCAAGACCTTCCAGCGCAACGAAGGCAAGCGGGCGCCCCGCGGTTTGATCCTTGGGAGCAAGGTCCAGCAGCAGCGTAGGGATTCCGGCGTTGGCCAGATGCGCGGCGATGCGCGAGCCCATGGTTCCTGCGCCCAGCACGGCGGCGCGGCGCACCAGCAGCGGCTTCGCGCTCATCTTCGGAACGGGAGTTGCAGCCGTGCTGGCAGCACTCATACGGGCTCTCCCTCAGCGACGTGGAATTCGACACGCGCCCCGAGCGTAAACGCTCGCAGCATACGCAAGCTGGCGGCGCGCGGTCAAGGCGGTTATCTCCTTAGCTATTGACTCTTCGTAACCTTATTTATACATTGCGGTCAGGCCCCAAACCCCCAACTCCGGCCTTGACGGGAGGATCGGTGACGAAGCTGCTTTCGTTCACTTCGGTAATTACGTTTCTGTGCGGTTTCTGGCTGGCGGTGATGGAGTGCGTGATGCATCATCCTGGGTTCAGGTCGCGTGTCACGATTGCGCTGCTGATCGCAGCCGCCGGCCTCGTGACGTTATTGGTGCTTGCGTTTCATCCTGGCGTGAGCAGTGAGCGCTGGCTCTGGACGGCTGCGGCAGTGCTTATCGGCCTGGGAGTGTACAGTTTCCTGCGCAACGCGCACGCAACGCATTTCGAGGGCTTCGTCTTCGTCATCTCGCTTGTCCTTGTGGTGCAGGGCGGCCTGATGCTGCTGACGCTTGGCAGGCGGCAAGGCGCAGGACAAGCCGCATCCGGGGGGATCTCTTAGTACTCAACTTTGTTCGGTGACGCAATCCAAGCGGCGAAGCTGGTCCACGCCTCGTCGCCGAGCAGTTGCGCGGAGCGGAGCTTGCGGTCGGCAGAGTCTTTGCGAAGCTCCACGTAGAGAAACTCGTCGTCAAATCCGGCGCGGGCTGCATCGGCAGCGCTGGCGCCGTAGTACACCGCATCGACCCGCGCCCAATACGCGGCCGCCAGGCACATAGGGCATGGCTCGCAACTGGTATAGAGCTCACAACCATCAAGCTTGAAGGTTCCCAGCGCTTTGGCGGCGGCGCGGATGGCGTTCACCTCGCCATGCGCTGTCGGGTCGTTGGTTGTCGTCACGGAGTTTGCACCCTCGCCCACGATCTTGCCGTCGCGAACGATGACCGCCGCAAACGGACCTCCCATGCCCGAGGCGACGTTCTCGGTAGCCAGCGCAATGGCGCGGCGCAAAAACTCCGGGTTGGATGGTCCGCTCACGTTCCTAGTTCCCCGCTCCGCGTGAGAAATGCAAAGACAAATTCAGTATTTCACAAACTCGCACGTGTTTTTGCGGTCGACTACGTGTGCTGTTGTTGGCTGCAAGAAGTCGCGCCCGCGGAGCCCGCGTTTACCACGCGGAAGTAAAATGCCCTCATGGCTGCGCCCACGACTCTTCAAGCATTGAATGCCCGCATTGTCGCGTGCGATCTGTGTCCGCGTCTGCGCGCGCATTGCACTCAGGTGGCGCAGAAACGCCGTCGTGCTTATTCCGATTGGGAATACTGGGGTCGTCCCGTGCCCTCCTTCGGCGACCCCAGCGCGCGCGTGCTGGCACTGGGGCTGGCGCCGGGAGCGCACGGTTCCAATCGCACCGGAAGGCCTTTCACCGGCGACGGATCGGGCGACTTTCTGTTTCCGGTTCTGCACGCCGCTGGATTCGCCTCGCAACCCTCGGCATCCTCGCGTGACGACGGCATGAAGCTCTGCGGCCTTTGGATCACCTCCGTGGCGCGTTGCGCTCCGCCGGGCAACAAACCCACTCCCGAAGAGATGCGCAATTGCGCGCCGTGGCTCGACCTCGAGATGAAGCTACTCACGGAATTACAAGTGGTGGTGTGCCTGGGCCGCATTGCGTTCGATGGCCTGCTGGCGCACGAATTGCGGCTGGGCCGTTTGCCAAAACGTGCGGGCCTCGTCTTCGCGCACGGAGCCGAATACAAACTGCCGAGCGGTCTGATTGCCCTCGCCAGCTATCACCCCTCGCTGCAGAATACGAACACCGGCAAACTCACGCGGCCCATGCTGCTCAGCGTCTTCAAGCGGGCGCACAAGTTGGCGAATCTCTGATGGAATAGCAGGAGTTGGCTGCACCAAAAGAAAGGAATCACGATGGAGCGAATCGCAAAGGAAATTCTGAAGGACATGAATCTGGACGAACTGGCTCCCAAGCTGCGTGGGCCAAAGAATCCAGTGGACCATTGGACGCCGCCGCTCCTGTTGGAGCGGGCGGCCTATCTGCGCAAAATGGCGAAGCACGGCGACGGCTCGGCGTCCGAGACGCTGAAAGAGTATCCGCAGCACTTTGCCATGCTCTCCTTCCGCAGCCGAAGCGGCGAGGTCGAGGTGCACGAACGCTTTGCGGACCTGTTCGTCGTGCTTTCCGGAGCGGCCACGCTCATGACCGGCGGCACGGTCACCGGCGCGCGTATCGTCGCGCCCGGAGAAACGCGCGGTAATTTCATTGAAGGCGGCACGGCTCAGAATCTGCGGCCGGGCGACGTGGCGCACGTGCCTGCGGGCACGCCGCATCAAATGCTGCTCAAGGGCGAAGACACCATCGCCTGCCTGGTCATGAAGGTGCAGGAAACTGCTTAGAGCCGGCGACATTCAGCTTGACAAAGCTGGGAACGGCCTAAAGACCATCGCCCAATCGCTCCGCGAATGGCATTTACTAACTTGGCGAGCGGCCGTTCTTGACGAATGAGAGAAACCGCCGTGCAAGTTCATGAATCCGATGATCCTGACGCTTTTCAACCGCATCGCGAGGGATCAATTCCGACCCCACGCCGAGAGCAGTTGCACCGGCTACGATGAAACTTGTCGCGGTCTGCTGATCTACACCGCCCGCAGCGATCAATTTGACTTCGGGCAATGGCAACTTCAAGGAGCGAATATAGAGACCGCCTCCAACCGGACCGACGGGAAATACCTTCACAAAGTCCGCACCCATCTTCATAGCGGCAATGACTTCCGTCGGTGTAAGAGCCCCCGGAATCGCAACCACACCTTTTTTCAGAGCGCATTCAACCACTTCGGGAACGAGTCCAGTACTGGTGAGAAAACGCGCTCCTGCGTCAAGACAACGCTCTGCTGTCTGCAGATCAAGGACCGTTCCGGCGCCCACCACCATATTCGGGAAATCCTTCGCGAGTTTGGCGATTACTTCGATTCCACCGGGAACGGTCATGGTGATTTCCGCCACAGGGATTCCGGCGTGATACAAGGTTTCAGCAGCGTAGAGGGCATTGTCGCTTGTCTTCACGCGGATGCCGGGAAAGATCCCGATTTCTTCAATGAGAGCGCTAACCATTTCCCGTTTCATACAGTTATCCTGACCTCGCTTGGAGTCTAAGTGGCCGACTTCAACAACAGAGTAGAGCGGACACAGAATCTGTTTCGAACATTTCTACGGAAGCTTGTCGGAACCGACGGCGAGAGTGAGCTGGCCCTCCGCCGTTAGATAGGATCCAAGTAACTGTGCATAGGCCAGTTGCACCTGGCGATAGTCGCTTTGCGCATTGAGGAAGTCCATCAACGACGCGCCCCCATGCTCGTAAGCGAAGGTTACGGTATCGCGTACGCGCAACGCCTGGTCGTTGTATTTTTCCTTATACGGCTTGAGCAATGCAATATTGCTTCGCACCAGTTCATAGGCCGTGTCCACGTCGCTGAAGACCTGTGCGCGCGTGGCCTCGCTGGCCTGCTGGGCGCGGTCGATATCGATCGCCGTGCGCTTCTTCTCGCCTTGGTTGCGATCGAAGATGCGCAGTGGAATGTTCACGCTGGCGCCGATAGTTTCAGGACCATTGGGGTTATTCGTAGAGGAGTTATTCGTGAACCAGACAGCATAGGTGGGATCGGTCGAGCCGTTCGAAATCGCCAGTTTGTGATTAGTGTCAGATTGCTGAATCGTCTGCAGCGCCGCCTGCAAATCGGGGCGAGCCGCCAAAGCGGCGTCATGGTAAGTATCTAATGGCGGTAAGTTATCGCTGAAGTCGAATGGGCCAGTTACGTCGAACTGATCCACCGGCGTGCGATCGTCGAGCAGTTGCAGAAGCTGGATCTTGGCCGTGCGCAGATTCACGATCGCATTCTCGATTTCGGACTCGTACTGCACGCGAAGCAG
>JBEKEP010000161.1:0-10429 GCA_050013775.1 Occallatibacter sp.
AGCCGATACTCGGCACGCCCATAATTCCCATGGAACCGACGCCGTTGGTGCTGAAGACCCACTTGTCCACAACTGGATCGGCGTTGTGGAGCGTGCGATACGCCGCGACCGCCGAGCGTACAAGCAAGTGGTCTTCTTCAAGCACCCATGTTGGATAGTACTTCTGCATCGGGTATTTGAGGCCGGTATAGCTGGGCTGCTCATAGTTCAAGACTTCGACCTCCGCGCCTTGCGCCGCCGGCAACGCTTTCACCTCGGCGACAGCGCTTTCGAGCGTCTCCCCTGCGGTGAGCCGGCGGTCGAGATGGATGGAGCATGCGCCCGGCACCGCGCATAGGGACGGAGACATGGAGCGAATCTCGGTGACGGCGATCGTCCCCTTGCCGAGAAACGCATCGTCGCGCAAACGCGTGTTCAACTCCTCGATCTGCGCGACCAGGGGGACGATCTTGTAAATCGGATTGTCGCCGCGCTCCGGCGCGCTGGCATGGCACGAACGTCCGCGCAGGTGAACCTCAATCTCCAGGCGCCCGCGATGTCCGCGGTACACGCGCAAATTGGTTGGCTCCGTGAGCACCACGCACTCCGGCCGGATGCCGTCTTCCTTGAGAATGTAGACCCACGGCAAGCCGTCGCAGTCTTCTTCCTGCACCGATCCCACAATCCATAACGTGTAGTCGCCTTCCAGGCCCAAATCCTTGATCATCTTGCCCGTGTACACCATGCTGGCCATGCCGCCGCGCTGATCGCTGGAGCCGCGTCCGTAGATGAAACCATCTTCCACTTTGCCTTCGTACGGATCCCAGGCCCACTCCTTCGGATCGCCAATGCCGACAGTGTCGGTGTGCGCGTCCATCATGATCACGTGTTTACCGGAGCCGATACGTCCGAGTATGTTGCCCATGCCATCAATGCGGACTTCGTCGAAACCGACGTGTTCCATCTCCTGCTTGATGCGCTGAACGACGGGACCTTCGTGAGAACTTTCGCCGGGAATGGCGACCATGTCGCGCAAAAAGCGGACCATGTCTGCTTCCAGCGCGTTTGCGGCGGCGAGTATAAGTGCGGGGTCAATCGTAGTTTTTGTTGTCATTTTCATCCTCAGTTAGCGGCCCTTGGGGCTGCTCGTTTGGTGAGAGTTTGGGGTGCGTCTTCCGGACGCACCGGGAGTTTTCGAAAGCGAATTCCGACTTGGAGTTTTTTGGCCGGCATCACTGCGAGGCTCCTTCCTTCACGAAGCTGCGGCTGTAGGGCGTTTCCTCCATCGGTAAACTGGTGCGCAGCTTGCCGTCGCGTTGCCAATAGGCGCACGCAATCGCAGGCGCGGTAGGAATGCTCACTATCTCTCCCACGCCTTTCGCTCCGTACGCCAGTTCGGCCTGGTTTTTCTCGATGATGCGGCACTCGATCTCAGGCGTTTGTGTCGAGCGCAACAGGCCGATGGTGCCGTAGGTCACGGCTGGCGCACCATTGCGCACGGCGAAGTTCTCGGTGAGCGCGTAGCCCATCCCCATCACTACGCCGCCTTCGATCTGTCCTTCAACGCCGTTGGGATTGATGGCCCGGCCTACGTCGTGTGCCGCAATCACTTTCGCAACTCTTCCTGCTTCGTCCAGAAGCACAACCTGGGTCGCGTAGCCGTACGCAACATGGCTCACTCGATTGGGCTTGTCGATCGTCATGGGATCGGTCACGCAATCAAATTCGCCGTAAAACTCCTCGCCCTCAAGCTCCGCGAGAGCGCGACGACGCAGCTCCTGCTTGAGTGCGTTGGCCGCCCGCCGCGCCGCTTCGCCGGTGACTGTAGTCTGACGCGAGGCTGTGCTGGTGCCGCTGTCTGGAGTTACGTCGGTATCGGGTGCGTGCACCGTGAGCATAGATTTGTCGAGTCCCGTGGTCTGAGCCACAACCTGCAGCACCACCGTGGCGATGCCTTGTCACATGCAGGCCGCACTGGTGCAGATCACGACTTGTCCGTTTTCGATTTTGAGTTTTACGCGGCCCACATCCTTCACGCCCACGCCCTTGCCGGTGTTCTTGAAGGCGCAGGCAATGCCCGCATCAGGATGCGCATCGATTACATCTTTCACTACCAGCAGCGTTTCCTTCAGCGCCGTGCCCGCGTCGGCGATCTGGCCGTTGGAAAGCACGCCGCCCGGCTCGATGGCGTTGCGGAAGCGCATCTCCCACGGAGAGATGCCGACTTCGCGCGCCAGCAGATTCAGATTGCTCTCCATGGCAAAGCAGGTTTGCGTTACGCCGAAGCCGCGGAACGCGCCTGAAGGAATGTTGTTGGTGTAAATGGCGCGGCCTTCGATGTCCACGTTGTCGATCTGATAAGGTCCTGCGGCGTGCGTGCAGGCGCGTTGCAGCACCGGCCCGCCCAGCGAGGCGTATGCGCCGGTATCGGCTAAAAGGCGGACGCGCACGGCCGTCAGCTTGCCGTTTTCGTCGCATGCCGTGGTGCAATCGATTTCCATGGGATGGCGCTTGGGATGCACGCGCAGACTCTCGTTGCGGCTCAGCGTGAGCTTGACCGGCCTCCCGCTATGCCAGGCCAACAGCGCGGCGTGATGTTGCACCGACATATCTTCCTTGCCGCCAAAGCCTCCGCCCACAAACTTGCTGATGATGCGCACCTTTTCGCCCGCGATCCCGAGCATGCGCACAATCTCGCGATGATCGTCGTATACGCTTTGCCCAGCCGTATACACCGTTAGTGATCCGCATTGCGTGGGCACGGCCAGCGCGCTCTCGGGCTCGAGAAAGCCATGCTCTTGGCGCGGCGTCGAATAGTGTTGCGTCACCACGTGCTTCGCCTCGGCAATTGCTTTCTCTGCGTCGCCGCGCTTCAGTACCGTCGTGGACAGCACATTGCCTTTGGGATGCAGGCTTGGCGCGTCCTTTGCCAACGCCGCTGCGGGCGAGAGCAGCGGTTCACGAACCTCATATTCCACTTCAATCATCTCGACGGCCCGGTGCGCCGCCTCTTTCGAGGTTGCGGCCAGCACGGCGAGAGCATCGCCCACGTAGCGCGTTTCTTCGCCTTCGGCAATCATTACCGGCCAGTCGTAGACAACGTGACCTAGCAGCCGGTCACCGGGAATGTTGTCTGCGGTGAGCACAACTTTGATACCGGGAAATGCCAGCGCTGCTGCAATGTCGATCTTTTTCACCAGCGCGCGCGGATACTTCGCGCGCACCACCGCGCCATGCAACATTCCCGGAACCTGCATGTCGTCGACAAACTCGCCTGTTCCCAGCAGCTTTTCGTTGGCGTCCGGTCGCACCATGCGTTCGCCCACGCGGCCCGTTGTCGGCTCCGTATTGTGCGCTCCGCCGTTGCTGAGTGCCGTAGCGGCCAATTGAATGGCGCGCTCTATTTTTGTGTAGCCGGTGCAGCGGCACAGATTGTAGCGAATGGCTGATTTCACTTGGGCCGCAGTTGGAGCGGGATTCGCATCCAGCAGAGCCTTCGCGCTGATCAACATGCCGGGCATGCAGAATCCGCATTGCACGGCTCCCACTTCGCCGAAGGCCCACGCAAACACATCGCGCTCGCGTGGCGAGAGACCTTCGCTCGTGGTCACCGATTTGCCGTGGACCCTAGCCACGGTGAGCGTACACGCGCGCACCGCTTTTCCATTCACGATCACGGAGCAGGTTCCGCAGACGCCCTCTGCGCAACCATCTTTCACTGAGGTCATGCGCGCATCGGCGCGCAGATACTCGAGCAGATTCTTGTCCGCCTCAACGGCGACGCTTTTTCCGTTCAGCGTGAACTGGAACATACCGTTTGTTCCTCAGCCGCGCGAGGCCGCAGGGCGCAAATCTTCTGGTCGTAGTTCTGAACCTTGGCGTACTGCGCATCCCAGAAGCTCTGACTGCGCATCGAGTCGAGAAATTTCATGGTGTAGCCGAACTTCAGCCAGTCGCGTTCTTTCTGCGTAAAGAGCCGCTCTTTCATCTCCGGTGTGCGGAAATCGAAGACATGCTCGGTGGACGCGCCAAGGAAAATATCGTGCGCCCAGCGATCGAGAACTGGCGGCGCAAGATCGAGATAGCGATGGTTCATCTCGTCGAGCACGGAGAAATAGCGATCGATTCCGTCCGTCGCCACGGTGACGACGTTGTCGCCCGGTCCCAGGCGCAGATATTTCGCCAGCTTGATTGCGCCCAGGACGTTGCAGATTCCCGACGGCCCGAACAGATCGCGCAGACTCTGCGCAACTTCGCGCGCAACGCCCAGTTTCTCCAGCGATTCCGCGCCGTCGTGGAAGATCTTCACGCCCTGCACGGTTTCTTCGTCTTTAATCAAAATGACGAAATCGGTGTTGAGCACGTTGTGAATCAGCGTGATCATCTTGTCGCCGATGCCCTCGATGCGATGCTGCCCGCAGCCGCCGTTGGCGAGCGTCGAGCATTCATATGGTTCCAGCGCGGCAACCTTCGCCTCAGGAAACGCGGCTTTGATTTGATCTCCGGCCGCGATGGTCCCCGCCGAGCCCGGCGCCGACGTAAATCCTGCAATGCGTCCGTTGCCGACGCCTTTTACTGCGTCGATCGCGCTACCGCCGGTGACATGGCGATGAAAACGGTAATTTGGGAAGAGCTCGAACTGCGCCAGCGCCTTGTTCTTTGGGTTTTTCATCAGCTCGCGCGTCTTTTCGAGCGTTAGAATCACGTCCGATTCGGAACCGGGTGTCAGCTCCAGTTCACCGCCATACTTCTGTATGCGCGCGTAGCGTTCTTTGCTCATGTTGTCGGGCATGATGACGATGGCTCTGAATCCGAGCAGTTTTGAAATATACGCAGTGCCGATGCCGAAGTTGCCTGTCGATGGCCCAAGAATCGTGTGCTCGCCGGGAACGATTTCGCCATCCACCAAACCTTCAATCAACGTGCTGTACGCGGGACCCACTTTGTGCGAGCCGGAAGGGAATCCACTGCCCAGCATGACCACGACGTTGGCCTCGATGCCTGTCAGTGCGGGCGGCAACACCACCTTGCGCACCTGGTTGGCCGCATCCTTCCAGGTGATGTTGAACAGATTGATCGGGTCCAGCTCGTTCTCATGCAAGGCCGCGAGCGCTCTTACACGCACATTCTTATCGATCAGATCTGGATCGAGCATTTCGTTATAACTGGGGCCGAATGGAATCTTTGCCATCGAACTCTTCCTTCCTTTTTGTGCTCAAAACATCAAATTGCAGCCGCCGCCAGCACGGCTTCGCGCACTTCATCAATCTCTGGTTTCACGGCGATGGCGCTGCCGGCCGCGCGCATCGCACTTTGAACATCCTTCAAGCCATTTCCGGTCATGACCAGAGCCACGGTTTCGCGGTGACCGATGATGCCCGTCGCGACCGCCCGGCGCACGCCAGCCGCTCCGGCCACACCCGCCGGCTCGCCAAACACGCCTGCCTTGCGCGCCAGTAGCGTGATCGACTCCAGGATTTCCTCGTCCGAAACGGCGACAAACGCACCGCCCGACTCGTTGACTGCGCGCATGCCTTTGGCGAAGTTGCGCGGATGGCCCACGGCGATAGAATCCGCGAGCGTGTTGGCTGCGCACGGAGTAAGGCCGCCGCGATCGCGCCATGCGGTGACGAAGGGCTGGCAGCCTTCGGCCTGCACGCCCAGAATGCGCGGCAGCCGGGAAATAATGCCCAGATGGTACATCTCCCACAACCCCTGCCAAACGCCGCCAATGGTGCATCCATCGCCAACGGAAACCACCACCCAATCCGGCACGCTGCCTGGCGTGAGCCGCGTAAACTGTTCGGCCAGTTCGAGTGAAACTGTCTTCTTGCCCTCGATGAGATACGGATTGATGGCGCAGTTGCGGTTATACCAGCCGAATTCGACGCTGGCTTTCATGCATAGCTCCCACGCTTCGTCGTAGGTTCCCTCGACGGAGAAGACGCGTGCCCCGTATACCAGCAGTTGCGCGACCTTCGCCTGGGGGGCTCGAACGGGAACAAAGATGGTTGCCGGAATCCCCGCAGCCGCGGCAAATCCCGCCAATGACGAAGCCGCGTTGCCCGTAGAAGCGCATGTAATCTGCGCGGCGTTCTTTTCGAATGCTTTGACTACGCCCACGGCGCTGGCGCGATCCTTGAACGATGCCGTCGGATTGCGGCCCTCATCTTTCACCCAGCAGCGCGCGACGCCCAATTCGCTGGCCAGACGCGGTGTTTCGTACAGCGGCGTCCATCCCACTTGCAGGTGCGGGATTAACTCCGGCGACACGACCGGCAGCAGTGGCAAATAGCGCCACATGGAGAGCTCGCGGTTGCCTGCGAGTGCTCTCGCGTTCAGTTCCTCGCGCGCTGCCTCGTAGTCATATTGAACATCCAGAATGCCGTCGTGATAGCCGCAGGCAGGGCAGTAGTAGTCCACCTCTTCGGTGGAATACCTGCGCCCGCAATGAATGCATTTGAGGCCGGTCACGTATTGAATTCTGTGAGCGTGCATCCGCTTCTCCCACATTTGTGCATCCTGCCTTGCGTGCTGGCTTACAGCGCCATGGTTATTGCCCGCAGCTTGCAGCGCGTCACGCACAGCCCGCAATGAAAACACTTCTCCTCGTCGATTTCGAGGATCTTCGCATCCTTATCCTGATGAATGGCGCCGTACACGCAGCTCTTCTCGCAGATCCCGCACAGAGTGCAGCGCTCCCTGTTCACCTCGGGCGGGCTGGCCGAATGCGGCGCTCCGCGCTGGCGCATGCGCCGCACCGTGAGGCCGCGAATCTCGTCGACTGAGGCGTAGTTATGCTCGTCGAGAAACTTGTTCAGCTCGCCGGCAATTCTTGCGTAAACCGTGGGCCCGCGCAGAATCGCTTCCGTGCAAACCTGCACCGCCGAAGCGCCGGCCATCAGCATCTCCGCTGCATCGCGGCCGTTGCTCACGCCGCCCACGCCGATCACGGGGATCCGTACCGCACGCGCCGCGTCGTAGACGCAACGCAATGCCAGAGGCTTGATGGCCGCGCCTGAAAGCCATCCGAACCCATCTTTGCTGCCCATGAGCGGCAGCCCCGTTTCAAGATCAATGCCCAGGCACGGCCCGAAGGAGTTGATCATCACCAGAGCATCCGCGCCGGCCTCTTCGAGCGCCAGGGCGATCTCCTGAATGTTGGGGTGCGGGCTCAGCTTCATAAAGACCGGCACGTCCACGGCTTCCTTGGCCGCGCACAGCGCATCAATAATCGGCGTGATGTTGTTGCCCACGTAATGCGTGGAGAGTTCCAGGGCGTCGGCAAACGGCTTGACCAGCGGCGCCAGCTCGCGAATTTGCGCGGCCGTGTAGCCCAGCCCCACGATGACGGGAAGGCCCGTCGCGCGCGCCAGCTCGTACTCTTTTTCGATCCACTGCTCTTTCGATAATTCCGACCACAGCTCGGTGTTCAGAAATCCGCCGCGAATCTCGGCCATGCAGGGGCGCGGCACTTCGGCCGGCTGCACCGAGATGGTTTTGGTCACAAGTCCGCCCGCGCCGCCGTTGGCAGCGGCTTGCAGCATGGCGCCGTCCTTCGATGGAGGCCCCGCCGCCGGCAGAATGGGATTCCTGAACTCCAGCCCGCAAATGTTGACTTGAAGATTGGCCATCGCGCTTTCCGTTCAACCGAGGTTCCGAATGCCAGTCGATGGAACCGGGCACCCCGCCATCAAAGTTGAATCCCGCATGGGTCCGCAGCGGCAGCCAATTGAGGGAAATTGCATACGGTCATGCGTAAATTGATTGTCGACCAGCGCGTCTTCGCCGCTATGTGATTTGGATCACAACACTTGGGCGACACGCATCACTAGAATTCATTGCATCATGGAGCAGTCTGCGCATTTGCTGGTCGGCAATGGCCGCCTAATTACGCACGACGACGGCCAGCCTTTCCTCGAAGATGGTTGCGTCGCGATTTGCGACGGCCTGATCTCCGCTGTCGGTCCGACTGCGGAGTTGCAGGCTACCCATCCCGGCGCAAAATTCATCGATGCGCGTGGCCGCGTGATCATGCCGGGCCTCATCAACACGCACACGCATCTCTACAGTGCCTTCGCACGCGGCATGGCGCTGAAAGACGGCGCCCCCGGCAGCTTCTCTCAGATTCTGGAGCGGCTGTGGTGGCGGCTCGACAAGACTCTCACGCTCGACGACGTCTACTGGAGCGCGATGGTGGGCATGATCGCGAGCATCCGCAACGGTGTGACCACGATCTTCGATCATCATGCCAGCCCCCGCGCCGTGCCCACCAGCCTGTTTCGCATTGCCCGGGCCGCACGCCAAACCGGCCTCCGCAGTTGTCTTTGTTACGAAGTCTCCGACCGCGACGGCGCCGAAGTGACGCATCAGGGCATCGAAGAGAATCGCGAATTTCTTCAGTACTGCAAGGATTTAAGCGACAACCGGTTGCGCGGACTTTTCGGAATGCACGCGTCGTTCACACTCAGCGACGAGACGCTCGATCAGTGCGGCCGGGTAGCGGCAGAGCTAGGTGCGGGCTTTCACGTGCACACCGCGGAGGCGGCATCAGACGCGGAAAGCTGCCGGCGAGAACATGGCATGTCCATCGTTCATCGGTGGAACCACTTCGGCATTTTGAAGGCGGAGTCTCTCTTGGCACATTGCGTTCACGTCGACGATCACGATATCGAAGAGTTGCGCGCGACCCGGGCCAACGTGATCCACAATCCACAGTCCAACATGAGCAACGCCGTGGGCTGCGCGCCGATTCTGGAGATGATGCGCCGTGGCGTGGGCGTCGGCCTGGGAACAGACGGCTACACCGCGGATATGTTCGAGTCGATGAAGGCCGCCAGTTTGCTGCTAAAACATCATGCCGGCGATCCGCGCGTCGCCTGGGCCGAGCCCCCGCGGATGCTCTTTGAGGAAAATGCCCGGATCGCAACGGAATGCTTCGGCCGTCCCGTGGGCAAGCTCGTTCCCGGCGCGCATGCCGACATTATTTTGGTCAACTACGACCCGCCTACGCCGATGAACGCAGAGAATCTTAACAGTCACATTCACTTTGGATTCACTGGCGGCGCTGTCGAGACGGTTCTTATCGGCGGCCAACTCGTCATGGAATCGAGGCAACTCCTCGACATCGACGAGCAGGAAGTGATGGCCAAATCCCGCGCTGCTGCCGCGGAAATGTGGAAGCGATTCTAGCGACGAAGAGAATCCCCGGCTCACGCGTCATAATGGAAGCTGCAGCGGTATTCCCCGAGGGTCCCGGATGAGCGCCTCCAATTTTCACGTGATGGCCAAGCCCATCGGACCGATCTGCAATCTCGACTGCAAGTACTGCTTCTATCTCGAAAAGGAATTGCTCTATCCGCAGGCCGATCCGCATATCGATAAGTGGGCGATGAGCGATCAGGTGCTGGAGAGCTACATCCGGCAGTACATCGAAGCGCACGACACGCCGGTGGTGAATTTTGCCTGGCAGGGCGGGGAACCGACGCTGCTGGGCGTCGATTATTTCCGGAAGCTTGTCCAAATCCAGAAAAAATATGCTAACGGCAAACAGATTGCCAACGCCTTCCAGACGAATGGCGTGCTACTTAACGATGCATGGGCGGAATTTTTTCTCGAAAATCAATTCCTCATTGGCATTTCCATCGACGGCCCGCGCGAGCTGCACGATGCGTACCGCGTGGACAAGGGTGGCCAGCCTACTTTTGACCGCGTGATGCGCGGAATCGAAACTCTGCAGCGCAATAAGGTCGACTTCAACACGCTGACCACGGTGCACCGGGCCAACGCGGATTCGCCGCTCGAGGTTTATCGCTTCTTGCGCGACAACGGCAGCGGTTACATGCAGTTCATCCCTATCGTGGAGCGCATCGCGCATCAAGTGACTGACGAGGGTTTGCGGCTGATCTCTCCGGATTTTGCCGGAGCGGCCAAGGTTGCGCCCTGGTCTGTCGAGCCACGCCAGTTCGGCCGGTTTCTCTGCACCATCTTCGACGAATGGGTGCGCCGCGATGTGGGCCGAACTTTCGTGCAATTGTTTGATGTCAGCCTTGAAACGTGGTCCGGCATGGAAGCCAGCCTGTGCATCTTCCGCAAGCAATGCGGAGCGGCGCTAGCCATCGAGCACAGCGGCGATCTCTACTCCTGCGATCATTTTGTCTACCCCGAAAATCGGCTGGGCAACATTATGGAGTCGGCGATGGCTGCGCTGGCCGGCTCGGAACAGCAGCAGAAATTTGGTGAGGCGAAAGAGTCCACGCTGCCCCGCTACTGCCGCGAGTGCGACGTGCGTTTTGCCTGCAACGGCGAATGTCCCAAGCATCGCTTCCTGACCACCCCCGACGGAGAGCCGGGGCTCAATTATTTGTGCGCAGGCTACAAGATGTTTTTCCACCATGTCGATCCCGCCATGCGGTTTATGGTGGCAGAACTGGCGGCGCAACGCGCGCCG
>JBEKEP010000162.1:0-11395 GCA_050013775.1 Occallatibacter sp.
ACGGCGAGGCGCTTGAGATGCATCGCCCCTCGCTTGGCGACGACATGGAGATGCGCAGCAAGACCGATGTGCCGATGGGAGCCATGTGGACAAATGCGAGTATCGGGGGATACGACCCCATCATCGACTATATTGCCGATTTGCGCGGCGCGGCGTCAGTGGGGCACATCTATGGGCAGAACATCGTGGGTGCGGAGTCGATGACCTCGCGCGGGCCGGCGTGGTCGTTCTCACCCGGCAGTTTGAAAAAAGTTGCCGACCTCGAATTTGCGCTGGGCGTGAATCGATTCGAGATTCATGAGTCCACGCACCAGCCCGTGGCCGACATGGCGCCGGGCCTGACTCTTGGTCCTTATGGTCTCTGGTTCAATCGCAACGACACCTGGGCCCATGACGCGCAGCCGTGGGTCACTTACCTGGCGCGGTGTTCCTATCTGCTGCAACAGGGACAATTCTCTGCCGATGTTGCCTACTTTTACGGCGAAGAGGGCCCGCTGACCGCGGTCTTCGGCTGGAAGGCGATTGGCGATGCGCCGGACGGTTACGCCTACGACTTTGTAAACAGCGACGTGGTGTTGCATGAGCTGAGCTTCAAGGACGGGCGGCTGGTGACGCCGGGTGGAACGAGCTATCGCATTCTCTACCTCGGCGGCCGCAGCCAGCGCATGACGCTGCCGGTGCTGCGGCAGTTGAAAGACCTGATCACGCAAGGCGCGGTGGTGGTGGGCAACCGGCCCACGGATTCGCCGAGCCTGGCGGACGATCCCGCGGAGTGGAAGAAGGTTGCGGATTCGATGTGGGGCTCCAATGATCCCATGGATTGGAGGCGGGTTGCGGACTCGGTGCGCGGCGCGTTAACTCAAACGCATGGCGTGCGCTGGATCGGAAAAGGGCGGCTCTACAGCGGCATCACGCCCGACGAAGCACTGGCCGCGCTGGCGATTCTGCGCGACTTTGAATACACAAAGCCTGAGCCGGACGCCAACCTGATGTTCGTGCATCGCAAACTCGCGAATGGCGATCTCTATTTCGTCGACAATCGCAACGACCGCGCGGAAGATGTGAACGCGACCTTCCGCGTGGACGGCAAAGCGCCGGAGCTGTGGGATGCGGCGAGCGGTCAGACGCGGCCGGCGGCGTACTCCATCGCCGATGGCCGCACGACGGTGCCGCTGCATCTCGATCCCTACGGAACCACGTTTGTTGTGTTTCGCGAGCCGGCTAAAGCGGCCGCGCGCACGCTGCCCGAGGGCAAAGAAACGGAGATTGCGGGAGTAGACGACGCGCTCAATAAGGATTGGGCCGTGGGCTTCGAACCGAATCGGGGCGCTCCGGAGTCCGCGCAATTCGATCGGCTGATCTCCTGGAGCGAGTCGACGGATCCGGGCGTGCAGTATTTCTCCGGCTCGGCCACGTACACAAAGACGATCGAAGTTCCGGCCAGCGCGTTTTCGCAGGGCGCGCATCTGTGGCTCGACTTGGGCGACGTGGAAAATCTCGCGGAGGTCGCGGTGAACGGCAAGTACCAGGGGATTGTGTGGAAGACGCCGTTCCGGATCGACGTGACCCAGGCGCTGGTGCCGGGGAACAATCAGATTACGGTGCAGGTGACGAATCTTTGGGTGAACCGCATGATTGGCGACCAACAGCCGTGGGCGCTGAAGAAGTATGCCTTCGCGGGCTTCACGCCCTACAAAGCTGATTCGCCTCTGCTGTCGTCGGGATTGCTGGGGCCGGTGCGGTTGTTGTCGGTGTCAGGCCAGTAATCGCGGGCCTGAAATAAAACTTGCAATTTGCAAGGGAAATCGGAAAAAATCTCACAGCGGCATTCCCCGGGCCTCAATCCGCCGCGACAGTCAGGCAGCAGGAGGTCATCATGAGCAGTGTGCGGGTGCTGGTAGGAACGCGCAAGGGCGCGTTCGTTCTCACCTCTGACGGCAAACGAAAAGACTGGAGTGTGAGCGGGCCGTTCTTCGCGGGCTGGGAGATTTATCACATGAAAGGCTCACAGGCTGATCCCAACCGTATCTATGTGTCGCAGACCAGCGGATGGTTCGGACAACTTCTGCAGCGCTCCGACGACGGCGGCAAGACCTGGCATCAGCCAGGGTTGCCGAACGAAGGGATTCCGCCTCCAGGACCGCCCACGGCGTTGCCCAACCGATTCGCATACGATACGTCGGCCGAAACCGGCAGGCCGCTGACGACGCACCAGTGGTACGACGGCACGCAGCATCCTTGGGAGTTCAAGCGTGTGTGGCATCTGGAACCGTCACTCACCGATCCTGACACGGTCTACGCGGGAGTGGAGGACGCGGCGCTGTTCCGGTCGACGGACGGCGGCGAGAACTGGCAGGAACTCTCCGGCTTGCGTGGCCATGGCACGGGGTCGCAGTGGTCGCCTGGCGCGGGCGGCATGGGATTGCACACTATTATTCTTGACGCGACGAATCCCAAGCGGATCTATATCGCCATCTCGGCGGCTGGGGCCTTCCGCACCGACGACGGCGGGGAGACGTGGAAGCCGATCAACAAGGGGCTGCGCTCGCAGTATATTCCCGATCCCAATGCCGAGGTGGGCCATTGCGTGCATCATGTGGCCATGCATCGCGCGAGACCCGACGTGCTTTTTATGCAGAAGCACTGGGACGTGATGCGCAGCGACGACGCCGGTGATAACTGGCGCGAAGTGAGCGGCAACTTGCCCACCGACTTCGGTTTCGCCATCGACGTGCACGCGCACGAGCCGGAGACGCTCTACGTGGTACCGATCAAGAGCGATTCCGAGCACTTTCCTATCGAAGGGAAGCTGCGCGTCTATCGCAGCCGGACGGGGGGAAACGAGTGGGAGCCACTCGCCAAGGGACTGCCCGAGAAGGATTGCTATGTGAACGTGCTGCGCGACGCCATGGCCGTGGACACGCTCGATGAGTGCGGAGTGTATTTTGGCACCACTGGCGGGCAGGTGTACGCCTCGGCCGATGCGGGCGACAACTGGATGCCGATTGTGCGCGATCTGCCGGCGGTGCTTTCGGTGGAAGTGCAGACGATGAACTAGGGAGCAAGGGAGCGAGGGAGCGAGAAAATCCGACGGCGAGAATCTTAGGAGAAATCGAAGTTGAGCGAGAGAGCAGACGCATCGGAAGTGCGGGTGGCGCTGCCGTATCATCTACGCAATCTTGCGCACATCGAGGGCGATGTGCTGCTCGCAGTGCCGGCGCCGGTGACTTTGCGCGCAGTGCTCGATGCGCTCGAAACGCGCTATCCCATGCTGCGCGGGACGATACGCGATTACGCAACCGGCCAGCGCCGCGCGTTTCTGCGCTTCTTTGTTTGTGCTGAGGACTGGTCGCTGATGTCGCTTGACTCGGAGTTGCCTGAAGCGGTTGCTGCCGGGAATGAGCCGCTGCTGATTCTGGGAGCGATTGCCGGAGGTTGAAGAACAGCCAATAGCCAATAGTCAGTAGCCAATAGCCAATAGCCAAGAGCCAAGGGCCGAAAGCTTAGGGCTGGGCCTCTTGCTTTGCCCTGCCGTGGCGCGTATGGTGCTTCTTTGCAGGAAATCGAAGCGCCCTATTGCAACTGCGCTCGGGAGCAAGTCTGTGACCCAATTGTTCGAGTACGAATCCATCGCCAAAATGATCGACCATTCACTGCTGAATCCTTCGCTCACCGACCGCGAGCTTGAGGAGGGATGCGAGCTGGCGCTGCGCTACAACGTGGCCAGCATTTGCATCGTGCCCTATTACCTGGCGCGAGGCGCGCAACTGCTGAAGGGTTCGACGGTGCGCGCCACCAGCACCATTGGCTTTCCGCATGGCGATAACACCACTGCCATCAAATTGGCTGAAGTGGCGCAGGCGCTCAAGGACGGCGGCGAAGAGCTGGATGCGGTGGTGAACATCAGCAAGGTGCGCAGCCGCGACTGGCAGTACGTGACTGACGAACTGAATGCACTGGCCGAAGCTACGCACGACGGCGGCGCAAAGATCAAAGTGATCTTCGAAAATGCCTATCTCGACGACGCAGCCAAGATTCGCTTGTGTGAAATCTGCGCGGAGGTGGGCGCGGATTGGGTGAAGACTTCGACGGGTTACGCGCCCGGCGGAGCTACGCTCCCCGATCTGGAACTGATGCGCAGATACTCGCCGCCACATGTGCAGGTGAAAGCTGCGGGCGGCGTGCACGATCTGGATACGGTACTGGCCATGCGCGCGATCGGCGTGAGCCGCGTGGGTGCGCGGAGCACCGCAGCGATTCTGGAGGAGTGCCGCAAACGGTTGGGGTTGGAGCCCATTGCGCATGCGCCCACTGCGACGGTCGCTGGCGGATATTAAGAGCGCATGTCGAATTGACCTACCCTCCGAGGAAATGAATGACCTGGATTCCGCGATTTCTTCGCCCGGCTCCGCACATTGCCAGAGTTTCTGCCGAGCAGGCGCAGAGAATCTATCCGAAACTGCGCTGGCAGGTTCTTGAATCCACCTTCATCGGCTACGCCGCGTTTTACCTGGTCCGCAATAACTTGCCCGTGGTTTCGAAGGAGATGGGCCAGGCGCTGGCTTATAACAAAGACCAGATTGGCGACATGCTAGCCGTGATGGTTGCGGTCTACGGACTGGGCCGGTTTGTGATGGGCTCGCTTTCGGACCGCAGCAACCCACGCTACTTCATGTCGCTGGGCTTGCTCGCGACGGCCGCATGCAACTTCGCCTTCGCCGCGGTTCACAGTTATCCGGCGCACCTGGCGCTGTGGGCTTTGAATGGCCTGGCGCAAAGCATGGGATGGGCGCCGTGCGGGCGCTCGCTCAGCCACTGGTACAGCGTTCGCGAACGGGGCACGATCTTTGGCGTCTGGAACCTGGCGCAAAACGTGGGCGGCGGGTTGATCGGCGTGATTGCCGCGTATTCTGCCGAATGGTTCGGCTGGCGCTCGGCATTTTATGTGCCGGGCATTCTCGCGACTATTTGTGCGATCTACCTGATGCTGCGCCTGCGCGACACGCCGCAATCGGAAGGCCTGCCGCCCATCGAAGAGTATATGCACGACAATTCTGATGGCAAAAAGAGCATCGGCGCGCACGAGAAAGAGCTGGGCACGCGCGAGCTGCTGGTCGACTACATTCTCAAGAATCGTTACCTGTGGCTCATTGCCGGCGCCAACTTCTTCGTCTACATCGCGCGCTACGCCATGCTGGACTGGGGGCCGACATTTCTGAAAGAACTGAAGCACGCGAGCCTGGGCGAGGGCGGCATGGGGACGTTCACGCTGGAGTTTTCCGCGATGGCGAGCACTGTTCTCGCCGGATGGCTCTCCGACAAGATCGGTGGACGCCGCGGCATGATCTGCGTGCTGTGCATGATTCCCGCGTTTCTCGCCTTTGTGGGGATCCTGTATAGCCCCAACAACAAGCTGTGGCTCGATCTCGCGCTCTTCGGCGTGATCGGATTCTTTGTCTATCCGGCGCAGATGCTGCTGGGCATTTGCGCGCTTGATGTGACCTCAAAGAAGGCCATTGGCACGGCTAACGGTTTGCTGTCGATTCTGGGGTCGCTGGGGCGCGTAGCCGAGTCGAAGGGCATTGGCGCGCTGGCGCAGCACTACGGCTGGAACGCGGCGCTCTACGGAATTATGATTTCGGTGCTGGTCGGCATCCTGTTGATGTCGTTCCTGTGGAACCTGACGCCGAAGTCGGGTGAGGCGCACCTGCAAGCGATAGCGAAGTGAGTGGCTTCTATTCAGGCATCGCCAGGTACTTCTTGAGTGGATCCCAATAGCGCGTGTACCAACCGGAGTCGAGGTGGTCGAAATCGCCTTCGGGAAAACCTGTGTGGTCCAGTACGAGCGTGGTTCCATCGCTCGAAGCCTTGAGTTCAAAATGAACCAAGGAATAGACGCCGGGATCCCAGTACGTCGGACGCCAGGCTTGCACGATGCGTTGATGGGCAATGAGCTCAATGTTTCGGCCTTCGATTAACGGGCCGAATGTGTGGAACGCGCCCCCGGGACTGGGGTCGATGGTTGCCGGCATCCCGGTGAAGGCGGCGAAGTGTTTGGAATCGAGCAGCACGCTGTAGATGCGCTCTGGCGTGGCTTTGAGATCGATCTCCTGATGGAGCGAGGTGCGCATTGCGTTGGCCTGCGTGGAGGGCTTCTGTTCCATCGAGGGCTGTTGCGCGGAGGCGGGCTGCTGCGCGAGCGCGGGGAGCCGTGAAACAGAAAGTGCGATTCCGGCCGCGGTTCCGGTGAGCGCCTGGCGACGCGTGATTTGGCGGATGCTGCTCTTCATGCTGACCTCACAGACATTTTTCAACAACTGGGGATCATGGGAACACGGCGAAACGATATGTTCAAGAACATATTTTGATCGACAAACGCGAGGCGGCTCGTAGATACTCTTGCTGCGAAAAGGGATCGGGGAGGAGCACATGCCATATCCGGCAGGGCATCGCGCCGCAACGCAGAAAAAGATCGTGGAAAGCGCCCGCAGGCTGTTTAACCGCCGCGGCTTCGACCAGGTGTCGCTCGACGAGATTATGTCAGGCGCGGGCCTCACTCGTGGCGGGTTTTATAGTTACTTCAAGAGCAAAAGCGATCTTTATGTCGAAGTTCTGGGTTGCTTTTTTACCGACCCCGAATGGAAACACTGTTGGGAAGGCGTGGAAGTCGATCTGAAATCAAGCGACGTTGGATCGCAGGTGATTCACGCATATCTTTCGCGCCAGCATTTTGAGGATGTGGAGAATTCGTGCCCGATGGTCGCGCTCCCAACCGACGTAACGCGCGGCGACGTGCGACTGAAGGGCGCGTTTGAAACCGTATTTTCCGCAATGGTGAGCGTCCTGGAGCGGAGCATGCACAGGAGTGGCCGCAGCGCCCATTCCGTTGCGCAGGCCACGGCGGCTTTGTGCATTGGAGGAATGGTGATTGCACGCGCACTAAAGAATCGCGCCTCAGCCGATGCGCTGCGCGACGCGTGCATAGGAGTGGCGCTGGAACTCGGCGGGTGGCGTGCGGGCCCCGCGCAACGACGGGCTCGGCCGACAGCAAGACACAATGGGAATTCTCGGGCGCGGCGACTGGACCCCGCGTAAGCGTGAGCCGGTCTTAATGCTCTTCCTTGCCGGGCCGCAGCATCAGGTCGCGGATGGCTTCGCGCGGGTCTTTGCCTTCGTTCAAGATCAGCTCCATCTGCTCGGTGATGGGCATTTCCACGCGTTGCTGGCGGGCGAGGCCGAGCGCGGCATGCGTGGTTAACACACCTTCAGCCACCTTGCCGCCGAGCGACTCCAGAATCTCAGGTAGTTTGCGGCCCTGGCCGAGCGCCTGGCCGACGCTGCGATTGCGGCTCAGGCTGCCGGTGCAGGTGAGCACCAGGTCGCCGACGCCGGAGAGGCCGGCGAGGGTTTCGCGGCGCGCGCCACAGGCTACGGCAAGACGTGTGATCTCCGCGATACCACGGGTGATGAGCGCGGCCGTGGAGTTGTAGCCCAGTCCCACGCCCGCGGAGATGCCGGCGGCGATGGCGATGACGTTCTTGAGCGCGCCGCCGAGTTCGACACCAATCACATCTGTCGAGGTGTAGAGGCGGAGGGTCTCGGAGGAGAACTCCTGCTGGATGAGCGCGGAGATTTGCGGGTCGCTAAATGCCACAGTCACTGCGGTGGGCTGGCCCTGCGCCACTTCAAGCGCGAAGCTGGGCCCGGAGAACGCGCCGATGGAGAGCAGGAGGCCGGCCGGCTCGAGAGTTGCGGAAAGGACCTCTGTCATGCGGCTGAGGGTGCGGTCATCAAGGCCCTTGGTGGCACTGACGACAAATTGGCCAGTGCGCATGTGCGCGCGAATGCGGAGAAGCGTGGGACGGAGGAATTCCGAAGGGATGACGGAGACCAAAATATCGGCGGCCGTGATGTGGGCTGAGTCGGCGGTAACGGCGAGGCCGGCGGGGATGGGAAATCCGGGAAGAAATTGCGTGTTTTCCCCGGCGTCGGCGATCTGCTGCGCGAGCTCGGGAGTGTGCGCCCAGAGCGCGACCTGGTGGCCGCCGCGGCGGTGGAGCGAGAGAGCGATGGCGGTTCCCCATGCGCCGGAACCGAGGACGGTAATGCGGCTCATGCGGGTGTTTTAGCTCCGAAGCGGGCTTCCGTGCCGTTGAACAGGCGGTGGATGTTTGTGTGGTGCTTGATGATGATCAGCAGGGCGATGATGCACTCGACCGCATAGAAGGCGGGCGGGTTTGGGCCGGGCGGGAAGAACCACGCGAAGATAATAAACGAGATGGCCGCGACGATGGATCCCACCGAAACGTAGCGGCTGAGCGCAAAGGTTACGGCAAAGACGCCGATGGCGGCCAGCGCGGCCCAGGGAGAAGCAACCAGAAAGACGCCGAAGCCGGTGGCCACGCCTTTGCCGCCATGAAAATGCAGCCAGCAGGTGAACATGTGTCCGAGAACGGCGAATAAAGCCGCGAGCGCCTGCGCGTCGCGCATGGGAACGGCTGGCATGAGCCACGCGCCGAGCGCGCCGCCCAGCCAAACCGCGGCGCTGCCTTTGAGCACGTCGAGAAGAAATGTGATGATGCCCAGGCCTTTGCCGCCGAAACGCAGCACATTGGTAGCGCCAATGTTGCCACTGCCCATGGAGCGGATGTCCTGGCGGCGGAAGATGCGCACCAGCAGGTATCCCGTGGGGATGGACCCGAGAAAATACGCGGCAACCGCGATGACAATGTGGGCGAGGATCACGACGAAAGTGAGTTTAGCAGGTGAGGGTGACGGATGTGGAAGCGCCAGTTGGTGTTAGGTCTCGGTCGAAGTCTTCAGACGAAGATCCGCCAGGCATTCGTCCCGACGCGTGTGGAGCAGTTTCTAAGAGAGCGCTTGACGTGCGGAGCGGACCTCGGCTGCGAGAACCTGCAGGATCTTGAAGGCCAGCGCCGGGCTCGACTCCATCAGCGCGGTGAATTCAGTGCGGCCAAGAAAACTCAACCGCGCTCCGGCGCGTGCCAGCGCCGTGAGCGAGTAAGGCTGGTTGCTGATAAGTCCGGGAAGGCCGAGGAGGGAACCGTCCTTTGCCTCAACCGAGAGAATGGGCTGGCCCTCTTGCGAGGTCATGCTGAGCGTGACTTTACCCTCCTGAAGGATGAACAGGCCCCCCGCAGGGTCGTCCTGGTGAAAGAGGACGCGGTCGGTGTCGCAGACAAAGGGCGTGGCATGCTCAGTGAGCGCGCGGATCAGCTCCGGGTCGGCGAGAAACGCATTGGGATCGAACTGCACGAAGGGCCTTTCCTGGAGAGATGAGGATTTCATTGTCGGACTCCGCTTGGGGAAGCGTTGGCCCTATCATTGCATCGGCTCAAGGTGGCCCTTTGTGATGCAGGTCACTTCTTGACGTGATCAGGTCCAATCCTCTCGAAGAATGAGTGATTTATCTCACTTGGAATGGCATTTGCGGGGCGCGAATCGGCCTGCGAAAGAACTTGGCGTGGAATTGCGGCTTTGCAGCGTCCTCGGCGGCGTTCAGGCTACTCTGGCTCGATTAAAGTAGAGATTGTCACCCATGGCCGGAATCCTTAACAAGATACGTACCACGCTCGAGATGATCAAGTGGGAGCACTCGATCTTTGCGCTGCCCTTTGCATTGACTGCGATGCTGCTTGCGGCGGGCGGGCTGCCCAGTTGGCGTACAGTGGCGTGGATTGTGGTGGCGATGGTTGCGGCGCGATCGGCGGCCATGGCGTTTAACCGCTGGGCCGACGCGGACCTGGACGCGGCCAATCCGCGCACGAAGAATCGGGCGATTCCGGCAGGGTCGTTGACGCGGAAATTTGTGCTGGGATTTACGTGCGTTGCGGTGGCGGTATTTTTGATTGCCGCCGGAGAACTGAACCGGCTGACACTGGAGCTTGCGCCTCTGGCACTGGCGGTGCTGCTGGGCTACAGCTACCTGAAGCGTTTTACGCGCTGGTCGCACCTGGGGCTGGGACTGGCCCTGGGGTTGGCGCCTACGGCGGCGGCCGCGCTCTGGGCGCTGGCATGGTTTGCCTGGCTCTTCCATTTTGAACTTGCGGGCTGGCTCGGTATTGCCGCCGTGGGCCTGCTGCTAGGCTATGAGCATGCGCTGGTTTCGCCGCGCGACCTGCGCCGGCTGAATGCTGCGTTCTTCACCATGAATGGCGTGATCGCGATTGTGTTTCTGGGCTTTGTGTCGGCGGATTTGTGGTTCAAGCGGTAACTCGCACGCTGATTGCCGCACTTTCTTGAGAAGATACTTCTACGTGGATTCCCCGGAGGAGCAACGTCATGGTCCCACAAATTCTGGCAGTGGTTCTCACGGTTTCAGCGTCCGCAATGCAACAGCAAGCACCCGCACCCCGCCCAAGCTTCGATGCGTTTGATGCGGCTACCATCAAGCCCGTCGATCCTGGCCCAAAGGGCGGCCGCTACATCATCATGCAGGGCGCGGATACTTTCCTGGCCAAAAACTATACCCTCGAGCTGCTGATTGCCGCCGCGTACGAGCTCAACCCCCGCATGATTCTGAGCGCGCCGTCGTGGGCTGAATCGATTCACTACGACATTGTCGCGCGCACGCCGGGCGAGGTGCGCCCGACCCACGAAGAGCAGATGCAAATGCTGCGCAGCCTTTTGGCCGACCGGTTCAAACTCACCTTTCATCGGCAGCAAAAAGTGCTGTCGATCTATGAGCTTGAGGTCGACAAGGACAGCCCCAGGATGAAGCCGAGCGCTGAGGCCCCGGACGATCTCCCGAAGGTGATTAGCACGGTATACCCGGATCACATGACGCTGCCGGCACGCAACGTGAACATGGGTGATTTTGCTTCTCTCCTGCAACGCTCCGTGCTCGACCGACCCGTGGTGGACAAGACGGCTCTGACCGGCAGGTTCGATTTCGATCTCACGTGGGCGCAAGATGCCACGCAATTCGGCGGCGAGGTCCCGGCGGCGCCTTCGGATGCGACAAGCCCGCCACTATTCATAGCCATCCGGGAGCAACTTGGATTGCGGCTGGAGGCGACCAAAGGGCCAGTCGAAGTTCTCGTGATCGACAGCGCCCAACCGCCCTCGCCGAACTGATCGGCTGCTTAGCCGAGCCACGGCGTGCTGTGCGAGATGGAGAAAAAAGGAAGCGCGCGCGCCGCGCGGTTGATATGATTCTGCGCATGAAGAAGCATTGTCTTTTGCTGGCGAGCGTTGCTGTTTGGTCTATATTTTGTGGAGGGCCAGGGATTTTTTCGCAGACACAGTCTGCGACTTCTGCTGTGGCGAGCCAGGTTCCGTTTGTGGGTTGCGCGTCGGACGGGCAGGTTGGGCCGCAAGCGGCGCCAACCGGATCGAGCAAAGTGGTGGCGATTCCCGCAGCTGCGGCGCAACG
>JBEKEP010000163.1:0-10007 GCA_050013775.1 Occallatibacter sp.
TCTCAATCACGCGGCCCGAGTATTACTGATGCCGGATCAGTATTCTCAAGGCTGTCTCAAGGACCGCCTCAAATTGCCACACATGCTGCAACAGGCTTCTCAGTCAAGTGTCCGAGATGCCGACTTTACAGACAAGTGGATGATCGCGCGGCGAAGTGCGCTCAATGGTATTCCTGGACCCTGCGGCGTTTGCCGTTACCGATTCTGCGAGGCCGGCTGGACACTGGTTGATTCTGGACTAACGGGGCGATGACACCCTCCCATGGCCCGCGGGAACCGGGCATTATTGGGCTGAATTCGGACTGCCGGTCATTCGTATCTTTGCAATACTCTTCCTGTTCGAGAGGACATTCTAAGGGACCGTTATTTCGCCAGTGAAATAGTAGAAGTCGTTGTAATGCGGCGCGGCTACGATCGGCTCCTTTGCTTTACCCGTGGCCACGATGCTCCCATTCCTACTAAGTTCAAGGAATGGGGGGTCTCCTGCGAAGAGGTGAGCCTGCACGTCTGTGCTGCCTGCGCGAAGATGAATGACCGCTGTTCGACCATCAGCTGTGATGCGGAGTTCGGCGGAGGCGGTCAGGTTCGCGGTGATGTAGAGCAGATCGGCAGCGGGACCAAATTTGTGCGCAACCGTCGGGGAGCCGGCATCGGCGTCCTTCAACTGCGTGCGGTAAAAATAGTAGACCGTGTCGTGGGTGATAGCTGGCTCGACGCCCGTCTTGTACCACTGGATAAAGAACGACAACAGCGCCGTAGCAGCGGAATGACTATGAAAGTAGTCCCGCGTGCCGATGGGGACACCGGTTGAATTGAGAAAATTGGCGCCGGGATATTTGTTGGGATCGTCAATCGGACTGACGTAAGTGCCTTCGATGAAATCGTTCCAGGTAATGATCTCGACCCACTCGGGATGAGTGACATCGATCGCATCCATCCAAAGCGCGCGCATTCCCGCGGCGCCGCCATATTCATAGTAGCGATTTGCATTCGCGCCCCAGAACTGAAGACAGATAGGAGCCATGTACAATTTGCCGGCGTCGTGCAGCACAGCGGCGTAGCTTTGGCTGCTGGGTAATTGGTCGAGCGCGCTGCCTGAGCCGGGGATGCCTGCGATGCCCCAGTAGAAAAAGCCGTCCAGTGTGGTTCGCCACTCGTCAAAGCGTTGTTGAATCGACAAGCGCGATGGCAACTCTCCGCCCCAGAAGAAGGCAGGGACGAGAAAGATTTGCATGGGAGCGTTGTTGGGAGAACCATTGGCCGTTGGCAGGACCATGGGCTCCGCTTGCGTCGATGGGTTCGCGCCGGTGGAGAGATCGAACCGAATCTGTTGCCACACCGCAACACCGAGTTTGTCACCAGCGAATGTGGTAAGGACAAATGCGCCTCGATACTTAAAATAAACCAGTGCGTAGCGCGGATTGCCAGCGAAACGGCGCATCATGTCTTCGACGTCAGCAACACCGTTGCCGCAACACATATCGGCAGAGAACATGAGCTTGAATCCGCTGTGGAGACGAACGGCGGCCTCGAACATCTGCGCTGCATAACGAATGTAATAGGTCTGGCGGAGCCAGCCGCCTGCGTTGAGTGCAAATCCATCGATGCCAATTGCCTGCGCTTCACGGATTTCACGTTCATAGCTCGCGATCTTCAGCTCCTGCGTGGGATCACTGTCGCCCTGATAGTCCTGGTTGGTGAGCATGTAATGGGCAAAAACAAGGCGTTGCGCACACGCGCACGGTGCGGCGAGAAGGATCGCGCAAATCCAGAGAATCAGTTTCGCAGCCAGGGGCGCCCGACCGAAAGCGAGTCTTGTTGCGTTTTTATCCATCAGCACTTTGCCACGGAAAAAGCGTATCACTCCAGCTTGAGCGATGTACCCGTGCCCGAATCGGGGATGCTGATGGCGATGAAGTTTTTCCCACGCTCGATCGGCAGGGTCGAGTTTTGGCCATCCTGCTGAATCATGCCGCGGGCCGGCGTCCAACCGTAAATCTCGAGGCGAAGACTGTTCCACCATGGAATAAAACTGCCTTCATGTCTTGAGATAGCGATCTCGATCCCGTTGCTCGTGACGGTGCAGGTGAAATTCATTCTGAGGAAGTCTCCGCGCTCGAACGCGAAGCTCTCGCCGTCGTCTGTGTAGAGCGTTCCGCGGCAATCATCTCCGGCATAGACGCGCAGCGTGAGCGGTCCCCGCGGTGTCTCTTGTGTGCTCTGGACAAGCGGCTCGATGGGCAGGATTGCACCGGCACGAACGTAGACAGGAAGCGAATCGAGCGAGGGATGCACACTTGCCGACAGCGCGACCTGCTCTGCTGCTGGCGGTGGTGCATTGGGTTCAGGATCTGGATCAGTTGCGGGGCGAACTCGCTCGCCGGCCCAATAGTCGTACCAGTCGGCCGACGGGAACTCGACGGTGTAAGCATCCGGCTCATCGAGATAGGGCGAAGGCGCGATGAGGAGATCGTGTCCGAGCAGAAATTCAGATTCGATGCCTTGATCGATATCGATGGGATGTTTGTCACGAGCGGCATCGGGATAATCGAGAAAGAGAGGACGCATCATGGGTAATCCGGTGCGTGCAGTTTCCTCGGCGAGCGTGTAAAGATACGGCATGAGGCGGTAACGCTCTTCGATGAAGCGGCGGCGAATGTTTTCGTGCTGCTCGCCTCCCACCCACGGCTCCTGATCGCCGCTTCCTTTCTCCGAATGGTCACGATCGATGGGCTGAAACGCGGATATTTCAACCCATTTAGTGAGCAGGTCGGCAGTGGCAGTCCCCGCGAAGCCGCCAACATCGGCGCCGCTAAATGAAAAACCGCTGATGCCGAGGCTCTTGAGCATCGGGCTCGTCATCCGCAGATGGTTCCATGTACTGCTGTTGTCGCCTGTCCACGTGGCGGCGTAGCGCTGTCCTCCGGCATAGGTAGCCCGCGTCAATACAAAGGGACGCGTATCAGGCTCGATTTTGCGCAGGCCATCGTAGGTCGCGCGCGAGTTTTCCATCCCATAGACATTGTGGATCTCGGCATGGGTCGCAGTGCGCGCGGAAAAGCCCGGCTCGTCGATGCGATGCTGCACATCGAGAGGGATGGTGCCGCTGGGGGAATCGAAGATTGAAGGTTCGTTCATGTCGTTCCAAAAGCCGTCGAAACCCATCCCTACAAAGGTCTTGTAAAGCGTTCCCCACCAGTCCCGAGTTTGGGCGCGCGTGAAGTCCGGAAAGACGCTCGGTCCCGGCCAAACGGAGCCGACATACACCGAGCCATCGGGGCGATGAAGAAAATTGTCCTCTTCGGCACCGCTGTCGTAGGGAGCGTATCCCTGGCCAGGAGCGTCGGCAATGTGCAGGTCCGTGATGGCCACTACGTGGAATTGCATGCCGTGAAGCGTCGCCAGGGCCTTCGGCAAATCGGGAAACGTTCGCGTATTCACTGTAAACGGACGGTTTCTATCCTGATAATCGATGTCGAGATAGAGCGCATCGGCCGGGATGTGATCGGCGCGCAAACGGTTTGCAATCTCCATCAGCCGCGACTCCGGTGTGTAGCTGTAGCGCGACTGCTGAAAGCCAAGCATCCAGCGCGGCGGAAGCGGCGGCTTGCCCGTGAGCCACGCATAGGCCTCCACCACTTGCCGCGGCGACGGCCCGGGGAAGATGTAATAGTCGAGTGGCCCGGCGGCAGCGCCAAATGAGTACGAGGTCGCGGATTCCTTGCCGAAGTCGAAGCTGGTACGCGTGGTGTTGTCGAGAAAAATGCCGGCGGCAATGCCGGCGCGATACGCCATAAAGAATGGAATGCTCTTGTAGAGAGGATCCGTCGACTCCTGAAAGCTATAGGTGTCGGTATTCCACATCGTGTAGCCATGGTTGCGGCGATCGAGTGGCCCGGTCTTGTCGCCCAGGCCGAAATAATGTTCGTCTGCCGGCATCGACTCAATGACGCGAAATGCACTTCCGTCAAAATGCAGCGGGGCGGCGTCCTCAAGAAGAATATTTCCGCTGGAGTCACGAATCATGACGCGCAGATCGCTGCGGTTCACAGAAACGCGCAGAGATTTTGTGCGAAAGCCCACTGAGTCCGCAGAGTCTTCTCGCGTCACGTCGACGGAGTTCTTGCGCGCTTCCAGCAGCACGGCCCAGGAAGCGTCTTCGGGCAGAGGTTGGTCGGCGGCCGCGCGAATGCGTAGCACATCGTCGCGCAAAGCGACGATCTGCTCCACTCCGCCTAACGTGGTTTCAATGCGAAGGCCATTTCTCAAAGGGACCACACTGGAAATGGATCCAAGCGTGCGGGGCCCGGGTGCAGGCTGCTGCGCCACGGAAGTATAAATCGACAATGGCAGAGCGCAAAGGAGTGCAGTGCTCCACGAAAGTAGAATACGTGCTTGCATTATCAATCCCGATCCAGTAGTAAAGCGATCAATTATACGAAGGTCTTCTGACGCGATCCGAGATAGAGAATGGGCGGCAGAAGGAACTCTGTCTGCCGCCCATCCCGCCTAAAACGTAAACTTCGCGGAAACCTCCATCAAGCGCCGCCCCAACTTAAGCGGTGCGGAGCCAAAGCCGGATGCAGGATTGTAAGTTGCGGTTTGCGGCGTTCCGGTCGCCGACGTGTTGCTCAGCTGTAGCGTAGTCTGCGACGCGTAACCGGTGCCGAAACTATTCAGCGGGTGGTTCAGGAAGTTGAATCCTGCAATGCGGAACCGCAGGTTTCTGCCTTCTCCCAGGCCGAAACCTTTCTCCAGCGTGAGGTCGGAATCAAAGAACGCAGGGCCATGAGCATATGGCTCAATGTACGCGCCATTGGTTCCGAGTGCCGGCAGCGCGAAGCAGGCCGGATTAAGATACTGATGCGCTGCGAGGCCCGATTTCGGATTGCATGTGAGTACCGGTTGCAGGTTGACATCCGGTGTGCCGAGGATCGACTGCGATTCGACCGGATAGGCGTTTGCGCCCTGGTTGATGTTGCCCTGCACGTAGTAACCAGGCGAAGCGCTGACGCCGGTCTGCATGTTGGGGCCGCTCTGCATATTCGTGATGCCCGAAATGAGCCAGTTGTTGATGAAACCGCCCAGTAGATGAGCGTCCGTGAACTTGCCCGTCTGGTAGGAGTAGCTCAAGTTAAGGACCTGCGTGCGGTCGAAGTTCATCGGGCCGTAGTGGTTCGCGAGGTGGAAGGGGTCGATGCCGGCAGTCCAGTTGAAGTCCGCAGACGAGCCGAGAATGCCAAGCGCCTTGGAGAAAGAATAGTTGGCATTGAAGTTCAAGCGGCCAATGTGTTTGATCCCCTCGATCTGCACGCCGTTGTAATTGGCGTAGGTGTTGTGTTCCGGTTCCAATATCTGGCTGTAGTTGGGATAGGGCCGCGCCTTCTGGACGGCTTTGTCGCCTGGGTAGTTGTAAATATTGTCGAGGCTCGCGGCCTGGACAGGTGTGCAGCCCGTCGCATTGCAGGAGCCGGGTGCAGCCGCATTGATCGCCGCCGCCGCCGTTGGTGTAAACAGCGTTCCAACCGGAATGGCGTTTATGTTATCCAACACTACGGCCTGCGTCGTGCCATTATCCATCAACGAATTGCTGTTGTTCCCGACGTACGATGCCTGAAGGATCCAGTTGCCGGGCATCTGCCGCGCAACGCTAAAGCTGTAGTTATTGGTCACGGGCTCAGCGTTATCCGCGGGGTTCAGTCCATAGATGGTCGCCGGGGAAATGTATGTTTCAGTGCTGCCTAGCCCCGTATTGCCGTAGGTGTTTGGGTTGAGATTGAGGGTGTTTACGCCTTCCAAGGTGTTGTCGCCAAAACCTTGCAGGTCGGTATAACGAACGTTTTCCGCCTCGGCAAACTCACTGGTAACATCAGTAACCGAGTCGTGGAAACGGTAGATGCCGAATCCGCCACGCACCACAGTCTTGCCGTCCTTGAAGACGTCCCAGGAAAAGCCCACGCGCGGCTCAAAGTACAGCGGCGGTGTGCCCACACCGGAGTTCGGAATGGACGGGGTGTTCCCATGCCACGTGATGCCCGGCAAAGGATTCGTAGTGGCGTTATACGTTGTCGTGTAGAGGGCTGGATTCCAAATCGCGGCGCCAATGCCGTGCGCATCCTGCCATGCACCCAGCTTGGAAACGCGGGCGCCGAAGGTTACCACCAAGTTCGGGATCGCGCGCCATGTGTCCTGGCCATAGAAATCTGTGTTCCAGAAGTACAGATTCGTATACGGATTGAAGTTCTGCTGGTGCCAATCCTGGATTTGACCTTCAAAGAAGTTTGCCAGGGCGTTGCCGCTGTTGAAGTGAGGGTTGCCGTATGCAGGCGAACCGTCAGGGTACGTGCCGTTGTAGTCAGCAAAATAGCTGCCGGCCCCTCCGTAGTAGTAGTCCTGAATCACGCCGTTGGTCTGGGGATTGGTCGCGGTTTGATTGTTGGTCGTGCGCTGTGCAAAGATTCCCACCTTGACCGTATGCTTGCCCCACACTTTGGTCAGGTTGTCGCCGACATTCGGCTGCAGCTTTTTCAACCGCAACGGGTTTTCTGAGTAGTCGGGCCAGAGGCCCAGAGGCAAGCCGCCGTACGTCGTGTACGTGCCCAGCTGCGGATACTGCGTGTCGTGATTGGCGAACGCGCCGTTATATGGATAATTGATCGCACTCTTCTGCAGCGCAGAAATCTGTCTCGCGTCAAAAGACTCAACGAAATTCGTGAGGGTCGCGTAGAGTTCGTTGGTCAGTGTGGGAGTGAAGATCGTAACGTAGTTGGCAGCCGCGCTGTGCACCCAGTCATCGTTGTCCACGCCGTAGCCAGGCGTGTTCACACCGCCCATTACGCTGGCTGCGGCAGGTGAGTAATACGGGATCAACGGTTGGCCCTGCTTTTGTTTCTCAAAGCTGTAACGGCCAAAAACTACGTTGCGCGGGCTGATGTTGTAGTCCATGCGGCCGACGAACTGACTCACGTTGTTGTTCGCCAAATCGAGATTGTCGTAGTTAAAGCCGTCGGGCCCGGTTGCCGTCCGCGTCGGAAGTGGCAAAGTGCCATTCACCAACGCCATCGCGCCGGGGTTAAGAAATGCCGCGATATTGCCGTTGCTCAGCGATGACCCGTTATCGCCAACGGTCGGCGGCGTGTTGAAGGTACCGTAGTTGCCGTTTGTCAACATCGGCCCTAGGAACGCCGAAAGCGCCCCCGCACTGAAGTCGCCTTTGCGCATCGCGGCTGTTGGCACCAGGGCATGGATGATCGCGCTGCCCGCGCTGCCATATGCATAAACATTGCGCTGCGCGTCGTATTCCGCACCGGCGAAGAATGTCAGTTTCTTGAAGTGAGGCACCGGCCCACCGAACGTACCGCCGGGGTACACAAAGCGGTCATTGGGACGCGCGATCCCGTTGTATTTCGCCAGCCAGTCGTTGGAATTCAACCCATAGACGCGCGCAAAGGTGTACAGCGATCCGTGATAACTTGCCGTTCCGGCCTTGGTCACGCCGGTGATCACCACCGGCCCATTCGATTGGTCGGCGCCGAAATTCGACGTCTGCACCTGCACTTCGCTCACAAACGAATCATCGAGGTTCTGCAGATTGGCGCCGAAGCTGCCGGCGTCAGTGAGGTTCGCGCCATCAAGCTTGATGGTGATGCCAGCAACCGGGGCGCCGTTGGAGGCGTAGGGCGTCGGCGAGCCGATTTGGACTTGCGTGAAATCCGGTGCGGCATTGGTGGATCCCAGACTGCGGATCGCGAATCCGGGCAGGGTCCGCTGCAACTCGGTTGCGTCGCGGCCCACAATCGACAGTTGATCGAGGTCGTTTGCGGTGATGGTCGAGCTCAGTTGGCCACTGTCGAGCGGCAAACTACCGACGCTCTGTTCTACGGTGACGGTCTCAGCGGCAGAACCTACGGCTAGGGTGATCTCGGGGATGGATTTGTTGTCACCCGGATCGAGATGAATCCCTGTCTGCGTGTACCCCTTAAAGTTTTTGGCCGCTACATTCAGGTTGTAATCGCCGCTCGGTATCGCGGAGAAGGTAAAAAATCCTTCCCCGTTGCTGGTGACGCTTCGCTGGGCGCCGCTCACCTGATTGGTCAGGGTAGCCGTAGCGCCAGGCACCACAGCCCCGGTTGTATCCTGCACAACCCCGCTCAACGCAGCGCTCCCTACCTGCGCCAGCAATGCACTTGGGATCAGCATCAGAAATGCCAGCCCCAGAATTGACAGGCCCCATCCCAATGTAGCTCTCTTTTTCATCTGCATCATGCCAAAAGCCTCCATCCGGCTCTTCAAGTGGCCTTCCTGCCAAACTGCCGTCCACCCTATTGCTTTCTTAGCGATGCGCAGGAAATGGTCCTTAAGAACCGCTCACCCTTATAAGCTGCAGTGCTGTGCCGCGTCAGTGCTTTGCGGCAAACCTCAAGGGTCTTTACCTGTTAATTCTTTATTTAGCCGCTTTAGATACAGCACCTTAGAGGAAACCCATTTCACAGGGCTTTTGTCTCGATAACGGCGGTATAATCGCTCCATCTCTGGCCATGGCAAGTTCTTCTGAAGCTACGACGACGCACGAAACCCTCAGCGAGGAGGAAAAGCGCGCAATCGAAGCGCAACTCGAGCGGTTGCTCGCCAACCCGCACTTTAGCAACAGCCGTCGTTTCCCCTCCTTTCTCCGATACATCGTCAAGGCGACCATCAACGGTCAGGCCGACCTCTTAAAAGAGCGTACACTCGGCATCGAGATCTTCGGCAAGGACCCCGACTACGACACCGCGGTCGATCCGATCGTGCGTGTAACCGCCGCAGAGATTCGAAAACGCATTGCGCAGTACTATCAGGACCCGGGCCATGAGGATGAGCTTCGGCTCACTCTCGCTCCCGGATCGTACGTCCCACAGTTTCACCCACCGACAGTTGTGCAGCCTATTTCGGAGCCAGGATCGACCGCTGACTCAGCACCTCTGGCCGTGCTTGATGGGTCACATGGGAGAGCTTCAGGCCGCTCAAGCTCCTGGTTGCCCTGGGCGCTCGTGCCGACCCTGTGTGTTTTGCTGCTGGGAATTGCGGCGTTCATCGGTTGGCGGCACAATCAACGTTCGGCGTTTGCGGAGTTCTGGGATCCGATCCTCAGCTCCTCGGAACCTGTGCTTTTTTGCGTGGCTGACCAGACTCAATACACTGCCATTTCGCTGCGAGATGCCAGCAACCCGGAGCGGCAAGTGACGCTGAATGACAATCTGACGGCTGTCGTGATCGATGACCTTAGCACCATCACCAAGATCGCCGGCGTGCTCCAGTCCGCTGGAAAGCCCTACTCGCTCCGCGGAGAGAATGCGACCAGCCTTATGGATCTTCGCAACGGACCGTCGGTCATCATCGGGGCTTTTGATAACGCCTGGACGCTCAGGATGCTGCGGCCGCTCCGGTTCCACTTTGCCAACAATGCTGACATGACAATGTTCAGTATTGTCGATGGCTCGCAACCCGGCCGGACGCAGTGGGTTGTGGATCGCAGGCAGCAGATCGCCACAAACAACTATCGAGACTTTGCGATTGTTGCTCTCTTCACGGACGACACCACCGGCAAACCAACACTTGTCGCAGCAGGAATCGGACGTGGAGGAACAATCGCGGCAGGCGAGTTCCTCACTAACCCCGATCTGTTGAAGGCCGTTCGCAACCAGCGTCCATCGACGAAGGCGAAAAACGTTGAAGTGGTCCTGAGCACACAGATCATCGACGGTGAACCGGGAACACCCAAGATCGAGGCCGTTTACTTTTGGTAAGTTCGGCGGTTCACGGTAATTCCGGGTGGTCCTTTTAAAGAATCGGTACTGGAATGTCGGCCAGTATTTAAGAATCCAATCTACCTGGACGTAAAACCGCCATCTCGGAATAGTGACACAGAAACTTGTTGCGGTTCCAAAAGCAAAAATGGCGGCGCACCTGTGGCACTCGTGGCCGCCGCTTAGGATTGGTTTCATTGGTTGATCAAGGAAGGGGAGACT
>JBEKEP010000164.1:0-9949 GCA_050013775.1 Occallatibacter sp.
AACGTCAAGCCAGAGATCGGTACCGGATGGCGCGGGCATATGTTTCCCGGCGCAGTTGCGCCCTTCGGCCTGGTGCAGTTGAGCCCCGACACCGCCGGCAAACCGGAAACGCGCTGGAACGAGCGCGGCGAGTACACCGGTTGGGATCATTGCCCCGGCTACTACTATCCCGACAATGTCGTCATCGGCTTCAGTCACACCCACGTGCAGGGCACCGGCGGCGGCGACCTGGGCGACGTTCTGTTAATGCCCGTAATCGAAGGGCGCAACTGGGCATGGGATGCGGGAGTGCCGCAGACGTTGGCGCAGGAGCAGATCACGGAGCTCGGCCTTGATTCAGGTTGGGTTTTCGATAAGGCAGTGCCGGGATACCGCTCGTTCTTCACGCATGATCGCGAGACCGCCCGCGCCGGCTACTACGGCGTCCACCTGCTCACGCCCGATGTGCAGGCGGAGCTGACCGCGACCACGCGTTGCGGCATGCACCGTTACAGTTATCCGCAATTGCCCGGCGGAACAAAGCTGGGCGTGCTTCTCGATCTTGTGCACGGCATAGGCAGCAAGGTCTATCACGCTGAGCTGAAGATCGAGAGCGCCACGCGCGTCAGCGGCATGCGCGCCACGCACGGTTGGGCCGAGGACAAGCAGGCGTACTTCGTAATGGAGTTTTCGCGGCCACTTACATCCATCGACGTGAGTGTAGACGGCTCAGTCAGCGCTGCATCCGCGTTCCATGAATTCAAAGGCACAGAGATCAAGGCGATGCTGGCGCATGCGCCGGGCGCGCCGCTCGTCATCCGCGTGGGCATTTCCTGCACCAGCGCAGAAGGCGCGGCGAAAAATCTCGTAGCCGAAATGCCACACTGGGATTTCGACGCCGTGGCGCGCGAAGCCGGCGCAGAGTGGTCCAAGGCGCTCGGCGTTCTCGATGCCGAACTGCCCACCAAGGCGCTTACCGAGACGTTCTACTCCGACGCCTATCGCGGCCTCGTGGCTCCGGCCACATTCAACGACGTAGACGGCACCTATCGCGGGCAGGATCGCCAGAACCATCCGCATCCCGGTTTCACCAAGTACACCACGCTCTCCATCTGGGATATCTATCGCGGCGAAGTGCCGTTCATCATGCTCATGCAGCCGCACCGCACCGGCGACATCGTGCGCACCTTGCTTGCCGACTACGACCAGCTCGGCCTGCACACGCTGCCCATGTGGCCGCTATGGGGCAACGAAACCTGGAGCATGACGGGATTTCATGCCGCGGCCATGATCGTTGGCGCATACGTACGCGGCTTCCGCGACTTCGACGCCGAGGCGGCTTACGTAGCGATTCGCGATACGGCGCTAGGCGCGCGCGATTCCGCGCCGGCAAACGCTTCTGCCGGAGATATCAAGCGCTCGCGCGACAACGGCAAGCTGCAGGAGCACTTCCGGCAGTACGGCTATATTCCTATGGATCTCGATGGCGGCTCCGTCTCGTGCACTCTCGACATCGCCTACGACTACTGGTGCGCCGGCGCTATGGCTGAGCTGCTCGGCAAAAAAGACGACGCGGCACTGTTTGCGAAGCTCGCGCAGAACTACAAAAACATCTACGATCCTTCCACCGGCTTCATGCGGCCGAAGACTGCGGACGGAAAATGGCGGAATCCCTTCGAGCCTGACATTCAATATCCCGACTACGTGGAGACCGATGCGTGGCAGGCCAGCTTCAGTGTTCCCCACGATGTGCAAGGGCTCATCGATCTGCACGGCGGCGACGCGGCCTTCATCGCCAAACTTGATGCGTTGTTCACGGCGCCTTCCTATTTGTCAGGTCCGCCGTACCCGCAGCCCGACATCAGCGGCATGGTCGGTCAGGACGCGCAGGGCAACGAGCCCAGCAATCACAACCCGTATCTGTATCCCTTTGCGGGCGCGGCTTGGAAGACCCAGTACTGGGTGCGCAAAGTGGCCGCACTCTACAACAACACGCCCGCCGGCATTCCCGGCAACGACGACTGCGGGCAGTTGGCAAGCTGGTTTGTCTTCGCGACACTGGGCTTTTATCCGGTCAACGCCGCCACGGGCGTGTACATCATCGGCAGCCCCCTGGTGAATCGCGCCGTCATCCGCAACCCCGGAACCGGCAAGACCTTCACCATCGTGGCCGAGAACAACTCGCACGAGAACGTCTACATCCAGAGTGCGCAATTGAACGGCAAGGAATGGAACCGCTCCTGGATCACGCACGCCCAGATCGTGGCTGGGGGCGAACTCCGCTTCCGCATGGGGCCTAAGCCCAACAAAGAATGGGCCTCGGCTCCCGCCGATCGCCCGCCATCGGGACTGGTCGAAGGCTGAACAGCCTTCAATAGGGGCGGTCCGCGAGTCAGGTCATAGATCGCTCTACCCCTATTTCTCTCCTATCGTTTCAACTCCCCCATTGGTATACTTATCCATGTGACCACAACTGTCCTCGATTCCACTCCCAATCACGGTTCCGCAGGGACTTCCCCCAGCCAGAAGAGGGTGTTGTTGCTCAAACCACGCGGTTTCTGCGCCGGTGTCGTGCGTGCCATCGACATTGTGAAGATTGCCCTTGAAACCTTCGGTGCGCCCATCTACGTCCGTCGCGAAATTGTGCATAACCGTTATGTTGTGAACGAACTAGCGGAAAAAGGCGCGATTTTTGTCCATGAAATCGACGACGTGCCCGACGGTCAGCGTGTCATTTACTCGGCCCACGGCGTTTCGCCGGCAGTGCGCGAGCGCAGCAAGGGCCGCAATCTGAAGGTGATTGACGCCACCTGCCCGCTCGTAACCAAAGTGCATTTCGAGGCCGTCAAATTTGCCAAGCAGGGATATTCGCTTGTGCTCATCGGCCACCGCGACCACGACGAGATTGAGGGGACGCTGGGCGAGGCGCCCGACGTAACCCAAGTGGTTTCAAACGTTGCCGAGGTCGAAGTGCTGAAAGTACCCGATCCCGACCGCGTCGCCTATCTCACCCAGACCACGCTCTCGCTCGATGAGGCACGTGACATCATTCACGCGCTCAAGGTCAAGTTTCCCAACATCGTCGGTCCCCACTCGCAGGACATCTGCTACGCCACCGAGAATCGCCAGGTTGCGGTGCGCAACGTGGCGCACAATGCCGGGTTAGTACTGGTTGTGGGATCCACAAACAGCTCCAACTCCAACCGCCTCGTGGAAGTCTCCCGCAACCTGGGCACCATCGGGTACCTCATTGATAACTCTCAGGCCATCGATCCTCAGTGGCTCACAGGCGTGGACACAGTAGCCGTCACCGCCGGCGCTTCGGCTCCGGAGGTGCTGGTCGAGGACGTGGTGAATTACTTGCGTCAGAACGGCTTTGAAAACGTCGAAGAGGTTGAGGTGATGCCGGAAAACGTGCGCTTCGGCCTGCCCCCCGAGATTGTGCAGGCCATTGGTAGCGCAAGCGGATCCGAGTCCATCGCCGTTAGCTAAAAGTCGATCGCGACAACTGGCACGCAACTTGAGCGCGCCACCGGGCAGAAGTTTTGTTGAGGCAGACACGCTTTCCCAGAAACCAGAGGCGTTTCAGACCGCATGATTCCTGAGCAACAGAAAACACGAACCGCGGCGTCATCTTTCGGGCGGCCCAGCTTTGGCCAGCCGAGATTCGGGCGTATTGATGCGGACATCGCCGATGTCGACTCGGCGATCGGCCACGCGCGCGATTTCTTGCTTGGACTGCAACATCCTGACGGTTACTGGTGCAGCGAGCTCGAGGCCGACTCCATGCTCGAGGCCGATTACATCTTTCTGCACATCCTGCTTGAAAGTGGCGACCCCGGCCGCCTCCAGCGCGCTCTCACTGAGATGATGCGCTACCAGAACGACGACGGCAGTTGGAGCATCTATCCCGGCGGTCCCGGCAACATCTCGCTTTCCGTCAAGTGCTACTCCGCGGCCAAACTGATGGGGATTTCGGCGGACGATCCGCGCCTTGCCAAGTGCCGCGAGTGGGTGCTGGCGCATGGCGGCGTCACCGCGTGCAACACCTTCACCAAAATGTATCTCTGTGCGCTGGGTGAATACGACTACGATGCCGTGCCTGCCATTCCGCCAGAGATCGTCCTCTTTCCCAAGTGGTTCTACTTCAATATCTACGAAATCTCGTCGTGGTCGCGGTCGATCATCGTGCCGCTGGCCATCATGTACGCCAAGAAGCCCTTCAAGAGGATTTCCGCGGAGCAGGGAATTGATGAGTTGTTCGTCGGCGGACGCACCAACTCCATCCTGCGCTTGCGCGTCGATCGCAAGCATCTGATCTCCTGGCGGAATGTTTTCCTGGCGTTTGACCGTATGACGCACTGGTTCGAGGCGGTGCACATTCGCCCACTGCGCAAGCTGGCCATGAAGCGCGCCGAAAAGTGGATGCTCGAGCGGCTGGAGATGACCGACGGCCTGGGTGCAATTTACCCCGCCATGCTCAACGCGATCGTTGCCCTGCGCTGCCTCGGTTACTCCGAAGACGATCCGCAGGTGATCCGTGCGCGCGATGAGTTCGAGAAGCTTGGCATCGAGCAGCCTGCGACTCCGGAGATGCCTGAACCAACCTTCCGCATGACCCCGTGCATGAGCCCGGTGTGGGATACGGCGCAGGCCGTCTATGCGCTCGGCGAAGCCGGCGTGCCGCGCAATCATCCGCGCATGCTCAAGGCTGTGGACTGGATGCTGGCCAAAGAGGTCCGTCACAAGGGCGACTGGGCCGTGAAGGTGCCGAACACCGAGCCGGGGGGCTGGTACTTCGAGTTCAACAATGAGTTTTATCCGGATACCGATGATACGGCGCAGGTTCTGCTTGCGTTAAGCAAGGTCGACAACCCCCGCGAACGCTATCAGCATCAAGTGGCGCAACGTGCCATTGCGTGGGAGTTCGCCATGCAGTGCAAGAACGGCGGCTGGGGCAGCTTCGACAAAGACAACACCAAGATGATCTTCCAGTACATCCCCTTCGCCGATCACAACGCCATGCTCGATCCGCCGTCGGTCGACATCACCGGGCGCATGCTGGAGATGCTGGCCGTCTACGGCTACACGCGCGAAGACAAGCGCGTGCAGCGCGCCATCGAGTTCATCTTCAAGGAGCAGGAGCCCGATGGAAGCTGGTTCGGCCGCTGGGGTGTGAACTACATCTACGGCACCTTCCTGGTGCTGCGCGGACTCGACGCCATTGGTGTGGATCATCTGGAGCCGCAGGTGCAGCAGGCCGCGGAGTGGATTCGCATGGTGCAGAATGCTGACGGCGGTTGGGGCGAGAGTGTCGGCACCTACGACGAGCCCGACACGCGCGGCATCGGCGTCAGCACGCCCTCGCAGACGGCATGGGCCATGATGGCGCTGCTGGCTGCCGGCGACGACCGCTCCGATTCTGTCGCCAAGGGCGTGCGCTGGCTGCTCGAGCGCCAACGCGAAGACGGAAGCTGGGACGAAACCATGGGCGAAGGGCCCACGCGCCAGTCCATCATCACCGGCACCGGATTCCCCAAGGTGTTTTATTTGGCTTACACCATGTATCGCGAGTACTTCCCGCTGATGGCGCTAACAACGTATAAGCGGGCCATGGAACGCGCCGCGCTCAGCGGCTAAGAATGCATCAGGAACGCACGAAGTGTCAGGGCATGACTTTAGTCGTGCCGGCGAAGATGAAAATGAAATGTGGGGCTTTAGCCTCTGCAGGGATGACGCAAAGGATTGGGGCTTCCGCCCCTGAGGGAAAACGCTGATGGCAGTTCCAATCTCCCAGATGTGGACGGTGGCAACATACGTTCTCAAGAAGAAGCTCACGGGCCGTAAGCGCTATCCGCTCGTGCTCATGCTGGAGCCGCTGTTCCGCTGCAACCTGGCCTGCGCCGGCTGCGGCAAGGTGCAGTATCCGCCGCACATCCTCAAAAAGCAGCTTTCGCCCGAAGAGTGCTTCCGCGCCATTGAAGAGTGCGGTGCGCCCATGGTCTCCCTCCCCGGTGGCGAGCCGCTGCTGCATCCGCAGATCGTGGAGATCGTCAACGGCCTCGTGGCGCGCAAAAAGTACGTCTACCTCTGCACCAACGCGCTCGAACTCAAGCGCCGCCTGCCGGAGTTCACGCCCTCCAAGTACCTCACCTTCTCCGTTCACCTTGATGGCGAGCGCGACCACCACGACTTCTCCGTCTGCCGTGAAGGCGGCTGGGACATCGCCGTCGAAGGCATCCAGGAGGCCGTCAAGCGCGGCTTCCGCGTCACCACCAACGCCACCTTCTTCGACGGCACCGATCCCAACAGCGTGCGCAATTTCTTTGACGAAGTGATGGCGATGGGCGTGGAGGGAGTGGTTCTTTCGCCCGGCTACAGCTACGACAAGGCGCCCGACCAGACCAAGTTCATGGGCCGCGCCCGCGTGCGCCGCCTCTTCCGCGCCATCCTTTCCAATCGGAAAAAGGAATGGAAGTTCAACATGTCGCCACTGTTCTTAGAGTTCCTGATGGGCGACCGCAACTACGACTGCACGCCCTGGGGCTCGCCCGCTTTCAACATCTTCGGCTGGCAGCGTCCCTGCTATCTGCTGCAGGATGGATACACCGACACGTTCCAGGAACTGATGGAAACCACCAAATGGGAAGAGTACGGAGTCGGCTCGGGCAATCCCAAGTGCGCCAATTGCATGGTCAGTTGCGGCTACGAGCCTTCTGCCGTCCTCGAAGGTTTTGGCTCGCTCAAGGGATTTCTGGCCATGGTCAAGGGCAGCTTCTCGCTCTACCCTGACAAGCACGCGCTTGACCTGTTAAACGAGAAAATGCCCACCGGCCCGTCGTCGCTGGTGCAGATCACGGAACCCGAGCGCGTACTGGCTAAGCGCTGATTCGCTAAGGAAGATATGACCGCTGAAGTTCAAAAATACACGCGCGAACAGATTGAATCCCTTGAGCTCGCTCCCGGCTTTGAGCACGAAGAGCTCGAAGGTTCGGTTCCCACGCTCGCCAGCGACGAAGATCTGAAGAACGCTCTCGAAAAGGCCTTCGATTATCGTGGCGACGTCACGCTCACGCTCAAGTCCGGCGAGAAGATTGAAGCCTACATCTTCAATCGCTCCACCGGCGCCACGCTGGCCGACTCCTGGGTGCAGTACTTCACGCCCAAGGCTACCGACAAGCGCAAGGTTTCTTACGCCGACATTGCCCGCCTCGAATTCACCGGCAAAGATCGCGCCGCCGGCAAGCATTGGGAAGACTGGGTGAAGGCCTGGAACGAAAAGAAAGCCGCCGGCGAAAAGAACATCGCGCTCCATCCCGAAGCGCTTGAATAATCGTCAGACTTCAGCCTGCATCATGTTCTTCGGGCCCTCTGAAATCTGTTGACATCGGTTCTCGGCGACTCCTAAGATCCCCTGCTAAGGAGGTCGCTATGGCGAATACTAGTGTGTCTGCAGCAGAACTGAAGGCCTTCGACAAGCCGGACGAGGTCCGTGAATTCCTCAATGGACGGCTGGAACTGGTAAAGATCGGCGGTGCAACCGTCGGGCGGGCCATTCTACAGCCAGGATGGTCTTGGTCGTCCTCAATCAAGCCCGTCGTGAAAACAAAGAGCTGCGAAGCGGCTCATTTCCAGTTCCATATCTCTGCGACGATTCGCGTGCGCATGGATGATGGGACTGAGTTCGATTGCAAGGCGGGCGAAGTCTCGCTAATTCCTCCGGGGCACGATGCATGGGTCGTGGGCAATGAGCCGGTTGTCGTTGTCGATTTTCAGGGAATGTTGGACTACGCAAAAGCAAAGTAAGAATCTCGCTTAACCAGTGCGGACCAGCCATCGGCCGCCGTGAACAGCAAGCCGCAAGTTTGCGCGCTTTCACATTCCGGCCGGCACGGTGCGCTGCGAGGCGACAACCATCCACTTGCCGTTGCGCAGAACGAAGCTGTCAGTAAAGAGGATACGTGGGGCCAGCTTCTGCCCCTTGTAGGCGCCGGCCTGATCGGCACTGCCGGTAACCACGGCAAACCCGCCGTAGTTGTACACCTTCATATCCGAAAGCTGAATGGAACTCATCTTCAGGTCGCCCGACCTGAACGCCGCCAGCACTCCCTGCCTGTCGGTACGGTCGCCGTCCTCGTCGGTATCTACGTAAGTGGCCGCCAGGATCGAGTCCAGCGTAAGAAGATCGGCCTTGACGAGCGCGGCAACCCAGCGGTTCTCCAGATCGATAAGTGCCTGGTCCGCCGGCTTGGCCGCCTGTGCGCGGGCCGGTTGAATCGCGAATGCGAGCGCGAAGAGGATTGCCCCGCAAGCGAGCACGGATTTGACTCTCATACATGACCTCTATGAGCGGCGCGGATGGGTAGCAGGGCCCGGATGAAGGGGAGAGTTTCAGCCGTAATTCTCTCACGGATTGCCGCCGGGAAAACAGGAATTTGCGTCCTGCTGGCGCAATTAGAATGAGAACTATCTGGAATGGTGAGATGAAGATTTTCGTCACAGGCGCCACCGGTTTTGTCGGCCATCACGTAGCCAAAGCCTTGGCCGCCGAGGGCGCCAACCTGCGCCTCCTCACCCGCAAATCCAGCAACCTCGCCAATCTGGAAGGCATCCCCGGTGATACTGCGGTCGGCGATCTCTCCGACCCTGCCTCGCTCAAGTCCTCATTGGCCGGTTGCGACGCGGTAGTCCATGTTGCCGCCGACTATCGCCTCTGGATTCCCGATCCCGCCGCCATGTATAAGGCCAACGTCGACGGCACCCGCGAGCTGCTGCGTATGGCTCGCGAGGCCGGCGTCAAGCGCTTCGTCTACACCTCGAGCGTCGCCACCATGCACTTCTTTACCAACGGCATTATCTCCAATGAAGACACACCGGTCTCGCTCGGCGACATGGTCGGCCACTACAAGCGCTCCAAATTCCTCGCCGAACAGGAAGCATTGCATGCAGCAGCCCAAGGGCAGGAAGTGCTGATCTTAAACCCCACCACCCCCATCGGCCCCAACGACCGCAAGCCCACGCCCACGGGTCGCATCTTCGTCGACTTCCTCAACCACAAATTTCCCGCCTACGTTGACACCGGCCTCAATCTGGTCGATGTCACTGAAGTTGCGCGCGCCCACGTGCAGGCTCTTACCAAAGGCACGCCCGGTCGCCGCTATATTCTCGGCGGTGAGAACCTTACCCTCAAGCAGATCCTCGATAAAATGTCGGCCATTACCGGCATCCCATCGCCCACCGTCAAGATCCCTTTCATCGTCGCCGCGACTTATGCCTTTTTCGAGGAGTGGATCACTGGCCGCATTCGTGGCAAAGAGCCGCGCGCAACGCTGGAAGAAGTCCGCATGGGCCGCAAGAAGATGTACGCCTCCAGCGCCCGCGCGCAGCAGGAACTCGGCTTCCAAATCCTTCCCGTCTACCCCGCCATGCGCGAAGCCATCGACTGGTTCCGCGCCAACGGCTACGCGCCGGCAGAAACTGCGCAGGTGCCCTCATGACCCGCACCGCCATCATCGCCGCCATGCCCGGTGAGCTCAAGCCGCTCGTCGGCGGCTGGCCGCACAGCTCCCGCAACGGCATTCACTTCTGGGCGCAGCGCACCGAAGAAGATGAATGGATCGCCGCCTGCGCCGGAGCCGGACAAACCGCGGCGACGCGAGCCTTCGCCGCCATCGAAGACGGTGGCCCCATCGACCTGGTGTTTTCTATCGGCTGGGCGGGAGCGCTGCGCGCCGAAATTGCCACGGGCTCCGCGCACAACTTGGCCGGCGTCATTGACGTGCGCACCGGCGAGCGCTTCCACTGCGACGCTGGAGCAGGCGATCTTTGGCTCGCCACCAGTCCCAAGGTGGCCAACAGTGCCGAGAAGCGTCGCCTCGCCGCAACTTACAACGCCGCACTCGTTGACATGGAGGCCGCGGCCATCGCGCGCCTCGCCGCCATGCGCGAGATTCCGTTTTACTGCATCAAG
>JBEKEP010000165.1:0-9779 GCA_050013775.1 Occallatibacter sp.
CCACCACGTGTCCTTCGAGCCGCCGCCCGGCCAACGCCAGGTCACCGATCAGGTCCAGCACCTTGTGCCGCACGTACTCGTCGGGAAAGCGCAGCGGGCCATTTTCCGGGCCGTTTTCGCCCAGGATGATCGCATTCTCCGGACCCGCACCGCGAATCAGCCCCATGTCGCGCAGCTTGCTTTCGTCGGCCTTGTAACCGAATGTGCGCGCAGGAGCGATGGTCGATCCGTACATATCCGCTGCCAGGTCCACGCAGGTCTTTTGCTGGCCGATGGGCGCGGGAAAATCTATGGTGTACGAAACGCGGTAGCCGCTGCCGGGATACACGCCGATGAACTTGTCGCCCTCGCGCACTTCCACCGGATGCAGGATGCGCAACGTCTCGCGACGGCGGCGCTGCTCACGAATCCCCACGCGCTGGAACGCCTCCACGTAGGGCTGCGCACTTCCGTCCAGAATGGGCAGCTCCAGGTTGTCGATCTCCACAATCACGTTGTCCACGCCCATGCCGATGAAGGCCGAGAGCAGATGTTCGGTGGTGGAGATGAGCACGCCCTGGCGCATGAGACTCGTGGCGTAGCTGACCTTGGCGACATTGCGCCCGGTAGCGGGAATCTCGAAGTTGTCGAGATCCGTGCGCCGGAAAACAATGCCCGATCCGGCCGCGGCAGGCAGGAGCCGCATGGTCACCGGAGCCCCGGAATGCAGCCCCACCCCCGAAAATTCAAGCGGTGCTGCGATGGTCTGTTCCAGGTGTGCCAATTGAGCCAAGTACGAACTCCCAAATGCAGGAAAATCCTGTGCAGTGTTTAGATTAGACGGGATATGTAAATCCTGTCTTGTGGCAAATTTGCCACACTGTGCACCTCCGCAGCCACTTCTGTTGCCTATTTTGATCCGCGCAGGGACCCACCGTAAGTGGCGTAGAATCAGAGAACCTCCCGCTGGCTCTACTGCGCCATCGGACGGTCAAGGAGCCTGCATGCCAGCCCGCGCCGAAACCGATTTCCCCATGCGCGCCTTGTTGGCCGGGGCTCGGCGCAAAGAGAGCGCGCTCCTCGAGCTGACGCGCAAGCTGGTTCAAGCCGAGTCGCCGTCTGACTCGAAATCCGCGGTCGACGCCTGCATTGCGCTCGCTGCGGCGCACCTGAAACAACTCGGCGGGCGCATCAAGCTGCACCGGCAAAAAGACTACGGCAATGTGCTCGAAGCGCGCTTCGGGCCCCGATCTACGCGCATCCGTGAATCCGTTAAGCCCATCCTCCTGCTCGGCCATCTCGATACGGTTTGGCCGCTCGGCACACTCGGATCCATGCCCTGCCGCGTGCGTGGCGGGCGTCTCTGGGGGCCCGGAACCCTCGACATGAAGGCTGGCGTGGCCATGGCCTGCACTGCCATCGAACTGCTCATGGAAGCGGATTTGCTGCGCCGCGAAATCATCCTCCTGCTCAATAGCGACGAAGAGATCGGCAGCCCCGTTTCGCGGCCCATCACCGAGAATCTTGCGCGGCAGTGCTCCGCCGTCTACGTCCTCGAGCCCGCGCAGGGGCTGGCATACAAAACCGCGCGCAAGGGCGTCGGCGACTGGCACATTCAGGTCAAAGGCGTCGCCGCCCACGCCGGCGTCGATTTTGAAAAAGGCGCTAATGCCCTCCGCGAGCTGGCGCGCGCCATCGAAACCGTAAGCGGTTGGACCGACCTCAAGCGCGGACTCACCGTGAGCGTGGGTGTAGCCGCCGGCGGCAGCAAAAGCAATGTGGTTCCCGCCCATGCGCAGGCCGATATTGACGTGCGCATTCCGCGCCTGGCCGACGGTCCGCGCATCGAGCGCAAATTTGCCGCGCTCCGGCCCGCCGACCCGCGCTGCACGCTCATCGTCACTGGCGGCATCAACCGTCCGCCCATGGAGCGCAGCCGCGGCACCTTGCGGCTCTTTCGCAAAGCGCATCTGCTGGCCAGTGAACTCGGCTTCGAACTCAACGAAGCCTCGTCCGGCGGCGGATCGGATGGCAACTTCACCGCGGCACTTGGTATTCCCACGCTCGACGGCATGGGAGCGGTGGGCGAAGGCGCGCACGCGCGGCACGAATCAGTTTTCATCGAGCATCTTGCGCCACGCACTGCGCTGCTGGCTGCCATGCTGATCGGCTAAGAACTTCCTAAAGAAATGCGGATTCGAGTAGCACCAGATTGGAGTTCGGCGCTGCAGCTGCGGGCCGGCGCTCGCTGACTTGCCGACTTGCTAGTCCAGCTTCGGATGTAGCTTTTCGAATCCTGTTGCCTGCTGGTATGCGCGCGCAAATGCCGCCACTGTCGCGTCGCGATACAAGCCGCCCAGAAACGTGAGCGACACCGGTGTGCCCGGCCCGCCAATGTCATCGTGGTCGCCGTCGTCGATCAACGGCGGTTTGGGCGCGTCGTCTCCGCGCAGGCCGTTAGGCACAATCACTGCGGGATTCCCCGTGAGATTGGTCGCGATGAGTTGGTTATCGGTCGAGGGCGTCACAATCACGTCCACCTGCTCGAAAAGCTTCGCAAACCCGCGCACCGCCAGCGTTCGCGCCCGGTTGGCCTGGATGTATTCGACCGCCGGATAGAAACGCGCAATCCTGAAATCATTTGGCCAGTCTTCCGGCCCCTGCTCGGTCAGCAGTTTATCGCGGCCCGTCATGGTCAGGTCGTCAAAGGCCGCGGCCGCCTCGGCCGTGAGCAGCGGAACCATCGCCTCCCACGGCAGCTTGGGCAGCTCCACCGGAATCAGGTTCACGCCCATCGCGCGTAGCTTATCGAGCGCGGCCTGCTCGTAGCGCCGGTCGTACTCGCGCCGCGCCCGCCCGGCCACCATCTCGGCGTTCGCGTCTTCGCGCTTTTTCTTCTCATCGTCCGTCTCGTCCGCTGTCGCTTCCTTCAGCTTCAACGGTTGCAGCGGATCGAAGTCGTTCTTGAAATACCCAATCCGCAGTTGCTTCCAGTCGAATCCCGGATTCCAGTCGAAGCTCGCCATAGCCGCCGAGAGATCCTTGCCGTCGGGACCGTGAATCACGTCGAGCACCAGCGCGCAATCGTCCACCGAGCGGCAGATCGGTCCCAGCTTATCCATCGTCCAGCTCAGCGCCATCGCGCCCGTGCGCGGCACCAGGCCAAAGCTCGGCCGCAAGCCGGAACAGCCGCAGCGCGTGGAAGGCGACGAGATCGACCCCAGCGTTTCCGAACCGATCGCGAACCCTACGCACCCGGCGGCCACCGCGCTCGCCGATCCTGCCGACGATCCACTCGAACCCTGCGCCGGATTCCACGGATTACGCGTCCGCCCGCCGAACCACTTGTCGCCCATGGCCAGCGCACCCAGCGAGAATTTGGCGATCAGGACCGCTCCGGCCGCGTCGAGTCTTTGGACCACCGTCGCGTCCTCTTCAAAGGATTGGTGCTCGAACCCTCCCGCGCCCCATGTCGTCGGATAGCCCTTCACGGCGAGCAGATCCTTTGCGCCCCAAGGAATCCCATGCAGCGGCCCGCGGCATTTTCCCATGGAAATCTCCGCGTCGGCAGCCTTCGCCTGCTTGAGGGCCCGCTCTTCAGTCAAAGTAATTAGGAAATGCAATTTAGCGTCGTAGCGTTTCAGACGCGCAATAAACATTTGCGTAAGGGCCAGCGACGTGACCTTTCTGGCGGCAAGGAGTTCGCTCAAGTCTTTGACTGTAGCGAACGCGAGGTCATCGATGCGTGCAGGTGCGACAAGCACGGCGGCCCGTTCCTCTCCGATCTCCACGAGGCAGGCAAGGGACGGGTCCGGCATATCGACGAACCCGGGCAAAGGCTGGCAAATCGGAGTCTGCTCGCCCGCAGCCGGTAACGGATGAAACACATACGCTGGCGGCACATCGTTGGTCAGCTTCAACGCGCGAATCTGCGCGTACGCGTCGCGCTGGTCGTTCAGCCCGTCGAGCATCATCTTCTTCTGCTCCGCTGTAAACGGCCCCACGCCCGCCAGCTCCGCGGCCCGGTCCAGCATCTCCGCCGAAATCTTCGGCAGCGTGGCCGTCTTCGCGCCGGGAGCAGCCTCCTGCGCCTGCGCGGCCAGCGTCAACAAAATCCCCGGCAGCAGCGGCGAAGCGATCCCCGCGCAACTACACGCGTTCAAGAAAGCCCTACGATCGAGAGTCATGCGCAAAATCCTTTCGCAGCAGAGGAAGCCCTTGCCGAAAACTATAGCCGAAAGCCATCGGATCGAGCGCACTTTTCGCTTTTACGGAGCGCCATGCCGTTGTTTCAAGCGACGATTCCAGACGAATTGATTGAATTGCGGTGCAGGTTCGCCGGTTATTTTTGGACCCACAGGACGCTGGGATGAATGCCGCGAGCCAGTTCCGATTGCTTGTGATCCTCTGAATTCGTGAGCATGATGACCGTCTGCGAGCCAAATTCCTTTTGCAGGCTGCAGTTCTCGGCATCCGTCCAGAGAACGCGCACCTGTTGATTCGCCGTCATGGCCGTTACCTGCGCTATGCATGCCACGGCCACAAAGTGAACGCCGTCGGGAGCGACGTTCGGTTCAAACCAGAACCCGCCAAAAAGTGGTTTGGCATTTCCTGCGAACCATCGGTCCCCGGTCATCTGCTCCGGTTGATTGCCATCCAGGCGGCTGCGAAAGATCACCTGCGCGCCCTCCGAGTTTCTGGACGAAAAGGCAATTCCTCGATGCCCCGCAATCCACGTGGGTGACTGCGTAGTAAAGTCGGCCTCAATTGCCTTGCGGGTCACTTTCCCATCGGGCGAGGCCATCCAGATGGTGCGGCTCGGGTAGGTGGCTGGCCGCAGATAGAGCAGCACCTTGCCGTCCGGCGACCAGCGGGGAGCGTACCCGGGTGTGACTGCGGCCACGTTCTGGCCGTCGGAATCCATGACGTAAAGTTGCGGCTGCTTGCCACCAAATCCGGTGAACGCAATGTGCTGCCCATCTGGAGACCAGTCAGGAAAGCATGCGCCGCCGGGTACGGCTGTCAGCACCTTGCTCTCTGATCCATCTGCTTTGATCACGCCGATTTGGGCGGTCCAACGATCGTCCTTCGCAGCAGGATCGCTGTCGGTGCAAAAGGCGAGCCGCGAACCGTCGGGCGACCAGGCAGAATGTGAACCAGTCGCCAACTTCCGCGGACGCGAGCCGGGACTGTCAACGACATATATTTCGCTGCCCGGCTCAGAGCTCAACCGGGTCATGAATAGGTCGGTTCGCGTCATTCGGGGCAGGTGGTCATTGGGAATGTCATAGGCCAGCTTAGCCACCTGCCACTCGAGCGCCCGGTGCTCTTGGCTGTCCGCTTGGCTGACTCCGAGTGTTGGACACAATAGGCCCAATGCAAGCAAAAGACGGAGACGTCTATTCGTGCCGCAAAAATCCCTTCCTGGCATAGGAAACCCTTGCCGAGAACTATAGCCGATAACCCCGCCGGTGCCGGAAAAGGCCAAATCCGCCCAAAAAACACACGTGCAATGATTTTTCTTGACATATTCCCATATAGGAATGTATTGTTTTGATCATGGCAAGGGCAGCAACCACCTCCGATCCCTTCAACGCCGTCGCCGAACCACGTCGCCGTCAGATTTTGACCTTCCTGGCCGGGGACGAGCGCGGGGTTGGCGAGATTGTCGTGGCCATCGGCCTCGATCAGCCGTCGGTTTCGAAGCATCTCGGCGTCCTGCGCGAGGTGGGTCTGGTCCGCGTGCGCCGCAATGGGCGTCATCGCCTCTACCGCACCAACGCCGAGGCGATCAAGCCCATGCACGAGTGGACCGAGACCTTTGAGCGCTTCTGGAAGCACCAACTGCAGCGCGTGAAGGAACGCGCCGAGGCGCAAGTAAACTCCGGGCCCGCATCCGAGCAGCCCAGCTCGCCAACGACAAGAATCCCCAAGGAGGAACTATGACAACGCTCACCGCACCCGATCTTGACGCCCTTACTCTCAATATCGAGCAAGAGATTCACGTCAAGGCTCCCATCGACGTCACCTTTGCCGCGCTTCTAGAGGAAATAGGACCGTCCGCCAACCGGCCCGACGGAACCCCGATGAACATGAAGATCGAGCCTGTGCCCGGCGGCCGCTGGTATCGCGACCTTGGCGACGGCAACGGCCACTACTGGGCCACTGTCCAGGCCATCAAGCGGCCAACGCTGCTGGAGTTCTGCGGGCCGCTGATGATGTCGTACCCCGTCACCAACAACGTGCAGTACCGCCTCAGCCAGGAGGGCGACGAAACCATCATCAAGTTCCGCCACTCCGGCTTCGGCCTCATTCAGGAAGATCACCGCAAGAGCGTGAACACCGGCTGGGCGCATCTTCACGAGAATGCGCGCAAGCGCGCCGAAAAGGCATAACGCGAGTCTCGAGCGGTCATCCCCGGCTCGCAGATCCGCGATCGCGGACCTGCGAGCCGAAAGACCTGCATTGGTTCTTCGCCGTTGCTCGCTCACCCGTCTACTTCCCCAAGGAGGAAAATCGTCATGCCCGTAGCAGAACAGGTTGTCACCAACTCCATCGCGCAATCGCTCCTGGCTGAGTTTGAAGTCCAGGCGCCCATCACGCGCAGGTTCCTCGAGCGGCTGCCCGAGGACAAGCTCACCTGGAAGCCCCACGAAAAATCCATGACCGCCGGACAACTGGCGTATCACCTCGCAGCTGTGCCGGGCGGGATTGTGCAGTTTGTTCAAGAAAATCCCCGGCAGGCACGTGCGGAGTTCGTTTTTCCGCAACCCGCCGGCCGCGACGAAATCCTGAAAGCCTTTGACGAAAGCATTGCCAAGGTGCGCGAGACGCTGCCCACGTACGACGACGCGGCCATGAAGGAAACCTGGCGCCTGGTGGCCGGCGATCGTGAGCTGCTCGCCATGCCCCGCATGGGCTTTCTGCGCGACGTCATGCTGAGCCACTGGTACCAGCATCGTGGCCAGTTCAGCGTCTATTTGCGCATCCTAAACATCGCCGTCCCGGCCAGCTGGGGCCCCAGCGCCGACGAGGCGCCTGTCTTCCTGCAAGAGACAGCGACGGTGGCGTAGCCCGCCGCCTGAGAATGCATGCGGTGCGGAGTTTCCGCGCCGCTCCGGGCCAGGCACGACCCACCCAACTTTCGATGAGAAGGAGAGAAGCGATGAAGAATCAGGATTTGACGTACAGCTTTACGGTCGACCAATCCCCCGAGGAAGCCTTTGCTGCCATCAACAACGTGCGCGGATGGTGGTCCGGTGAAATCGACGGCGAAACCAACGAGCTCGGCGCGGTGTTTACCTACCGCTACAAAGACATTCACTACACCAAACACAAGATCACGGAATTCGTTCCCGGCAAGAAAGTTGTGTGGCTGGTTTTGGACAGCTACCTGTCCTTCGTCGAAAACAAGACGGAGTGGAATGGCACCAAGGTCGTGTTCGAAATCGCGAAGAAGGGCAACCAAACTGAGGTCCGCTTCACGCACGCCGGTCTCAATCCGCAGCATGAATGCTTCAACGGCTGCTCCAGCGCCTGGGGCTCCTATGTGAATGGCAGTCTGCGGAACCTGATCGCGAAGGGCAAGGGCAGCCCCAACAAGAAGGAAAACGGCGACCGCGAACTGGCCGCGCGATAACGGAGAGGCCGGGCGATTCGCGCCGCGCGGGGCGGCGCGGCTATTTCGCCGCCTCTGCCAGCAGCGCCTCTGCCCGATGCAGTGCGTCGCGGCGCTTCTGCTTCTCGCTTTCGACATCGGCGGGAGCCCGCGTCGCTCCGCCGACGCGTCGCGAGGTATCGCTCAGCCGTTTTTCGAACTCTTTGTCCAGCGCGGCCACGTCTGCCTGCGCCTGCTTCAGTGCGTCGCTGAAATGCGCAAGCTCGTCCGCGATCTTCTCGGGGTAGTAACTCAGCCGGTCGCCGCTCTGCATGGCATCGATTAACGCTAGAGATGGGCCGGCCACAGGCCCGGTCGCCTGCATCGCGTCGTAAGCGCCACGCACGAAAGTCATTTTGCCGGCATATCCGTCCAATTGCTCGCGCTGCGCTGTCAATCCTTTTCCGCGGCGCACCACCACGACGACTTTTGCGGAGGTGCTCTCGGCCGGCACGGGAATGATCGTAGTCAGCGTGTTGCCTTCGAACATCCACCCTCCCGTCTGGTTGGGCTTCGCCGCCTTTAGTGCCTTGCCGTCGACCGTCACAGAAGCCGGCGGCCAGTCCGCGGGCAATCGCAACTCGTAGCCGCGCGTCTTCAGCATGGCGGGATAGCTGCCCTCCACCGGCCCGATCTCGACCCGAAGAGTGTCGCCCGTCTGAGTCGCTTGAATCGGCGTCCGCGCAAACACACCGCGCTGGTATTCGACTGATGCGCCGGAATCCTCATACACCGAATAGCTCGAGCTCGAACCCGGCTCGAGCGGCCACACATTCACGATCAGCGGATCCGCCGGCCTCGCGCCCGTATACGGCATCGGCGGCTGCATAGGCACAATGGAGCCGGCCTTCACATATACCGGAATCTGCGCGATCGAAAAGCTGCGCTCCACCGCTGCCGGTCCCGCAAAATGCTTGCCCGTCGGCGATTCAATCCAGTCGCCCTTGGGCAGATAGACCTGTTCGGTTGCAAGACCGGAAATCTTGTCGCTGGGCGCGGTCACGGGGCTCACCAGCATCTGGTCGCCAAACGTGTACTCGTCTTTGTTCGTGTACGCGGCGTCGTCCTCCGGCCAGTCGTAGTAGAGCGGCCGTAGGAATGCGACGCCCGTGTCGTAGGTGCGCCGCGCTTCGGTATAGAGATACGGCTCCATCGCCTCGCGCAACTGGAATGCCGACCGCAGCACCGACGAGTACGGTTCGGGATACGCCCAGATGCGCCGCTCCGCATCGGGATTCTTGGTGGTATGCGTGCGCAGAATGGGCGAGAACGCGCCAAATTGCACCCAGCGCGTGTACAGCTCGGGCTCGACTGCGCCCGGCATGTGACCGCCGATGTCGTGGCTCCAGTAGGCGTAGCCCACGTTAGCCGCCGTTGCCGTAAACCACGGCTGGAAGGCCAGCGACTCCCACACCGAAACTGTGTCGCCTGAAAATCCGATCTGATAGCGATGGTTGCCCAGCCCGCCCCAGCGATGAAACAGCAGCGGCCGCTTGCCCTCGCGCTGCTGATCGGTAAAGTGCAGGTAGTTCAGCCACCAAGTATTGGTCAGGCCGGGTATATGGGTCATCAAGGGCTGCTGCTGCCAGTCAAGCCACCAGAAATCGATGCCCTGCTTTTCAAGCGGGCGCAGGACCAGGTCGAAGTAGTTCGCCGCCCATTTTTTGTCCGTGGGATCGAACGGGATGTATTTCCTGGTTGCCGGGTCGATCCCCATGGCGCGTGCCATCGCCGGATACGCCTGCTCCCACGGCTGAATGCCCGAGGCCGGATGCAGATTCATCGTGGTCTTCAGGCCTTCTTCGTGGACATTTTTCAGGAACACATCGGGATCGGGAAAGAGGATCTTGTTCCACGAGTAGCCGCTCCAGCCGAGCTGGTAGCCCGACTGATCCTTCTCGCCCATGGCCTTCAATTGTTCCTGGCTCAAGTGCCAGTCCATGTCGATCACCAGCACATCGAGCGGCGTGTTGTTCTCGCGGAAGCCGCGCACCAGCTCGTCCAGCTCCTGGTCGCTGTAGGCCCAGTAGCGCGACCACCACACGCCGAAAGCAAAGCGCGGCGGCAGCGGAATACGCCCCGCGACTTTGACGAAATCACCCATTGCCTGCTTGTAGTCGTGTCCGTAGCCGAAGAAGTACCA
>JBEKEP010000166.1:0-9676 GCA_050013775.1 Occallatibacter sp.
CTGCCAGGCAGGTCGAGCCAGGACAACGCGACGAGAAAACCGGAAAAATTGTGCAACCGGACGGCGATTCCGTCTGGTACAGCGATGTGCAGGTATGGGACCTTGCGTCCCGGCAACCGGATGGGAGCGCCATAGAAATACAGGGTGAAGTGGAATCCGTTGCCTTTTCGCCGGATGGAGCGCGCCTTGCCCTCGCAACCGAACAAGATTCGATTCAAGTGTGGGATCTCAAACGCCATGCACCGGCAACCTCATCTCCGATTCGAGGGGATCGGGTAGTTTTTTCCCCCGACGGCCACAGGCTTCTGGCCTCGACGCTTGGCGAGGAGGGCGATACCACGCTTCAGGTTTGGGATCTGGTGACAGAGCAGTCCGTTGGCCAGTCAGCAAAGTCGCCGGTCGGTGGTGTACTGCAAGCTCGCTTTCTTGAGGACGGGAATCGAGCACTTCTGATGGGCGACGAAGGCGCGGCGTTCTGGGACTTGAAGCAGAATCTTCCCATAGGCGCGCCTTTCGTACCGGATACCTCGAATTCAATTTTTGGAATGACTCCATGGACGATGTCCCTGTCGGCGGATGAGAGCAAACTGATGGCGACCGGCTCGGACGGCACTCTATATTCGTGGGACATCGGAAACACGCTGCACCTGCACGGGCAGGCCTTAATGGATGCGATATGCAGCGAACTATTGCCCGGCGACCTTTCGCGACTGACGAAAGCAGAACTTGCGGCATTTCCGGCGCTCGATCCGCGCCGCGACGCCGATGCGTGCGGACGCTAAGAGCTTTTTCCGGCCCCAGGTTCGGTCATGAGGACAATTCGAGTCTGCGGCCCATACATAAAGGGGATTGATGTGCCCTCAATCGATGCGCCGCAGGCCGGCGCTCAGGCCGCGCGAAACACAACTCGCCCCTCAGCCCGCGCATGAGCTGTGTCGCATCATCACCTTTGAGGATTCAAGTGGGGGAAACTTGAGGTCGTGCGAGCCCGCCAATCTGGCCTTACTTCCACTCCCAGATCTTTGACACGGTGCCGCCTTTGGCATCCACTTCGTATTCGAAGGCGCCGCAGGCGTTGTTCAGGCGCGCCAGCTTCTTTGACGTCGTCCTGAAGAACAACATGCCGCGATAACTCACGGAGCCGCCCGGCCCGAAATGGCCCGTCCCCGTCCCCGTCCAGGTCACGGCCTCGCCGTCGTCTGTCATGTTCATTCCTTGGCCACTGCCATGAATCGAGCCATCCGCGCGCACCACCGATGTGTAAGTGCCCATGCCATTCACGGCAACGCCCAACATCTTGCCGCTATCTTCAAACGTCACTTCCGCCGTTGGGGGATCAACGGAAATTACGCGCCGCACCAGTCTCTTGCCTTTCACTTCTCCAATCTTGTCTCCGAGCATTGGTTCGACCTCTCTTTCTGCCCGGGCCTGAGTTACGGTTTTCCGGGTGCGCCATTTTATACCCGCAAACGCAGCGCACACTATCGATAAATGCGTCTGGCAGTGGGCCAGTTCGAAGCCGCCGTGAAAGGGCACGACTTCTAGCCTGCCCTGAGCGAAGTCGAAGGGTGCCGATAAACCCGCAAAATCAGTCGGGACTTTAGCCCCCGAGGGATGATCCTTTTTCAAGCTGACCCAGTACCCTCCTGTATAGAATTTTTCTTGCTATTCACCCGGCGCCTAAATAAGAATCCGAAGTATTGGCATCGGGGAAGGGGCTCCCCGTGCGGGCGAACTCTCATACCAATCAAGAACAGGCGGGTATTGGCGCACATCCTTGAGGTGCGCACGCCGCGGGGATCATGGATCCACCGGACGAACGAAGGGAGCTTGGCATGGCGTGGCAAACGTGGAACAGCGGTCCATTCAGCATCGAACGCCGGCTGGGCAAAGCGCCGGGCACGGTCATTCTCGCTTTCCGCGGTCCGTTCACCACGCGCGACGCATACAGCAGCATGCCCACCACCATGTCGTTGCAACAGGTGCTCGAGCTGGAGCCGCAGCCGGGCGAGGATCCGCCGGTCTTGAACATTCTCGACCTGTCCGGGTGTCCTTTTATGGATTCAAGCGGCTTGGGTATCATCGTCTCCCACATGGTCCACTGCAAGAAGAAGGGCATAAAAATGATCGCGGCGTGCATGACCCCGCGCGTGCGCGAAGTCTTCCGTCTGACCAAGATCGACTGCGTAGTTCCCATCGCCACCACGATGGAAATAGCGGAAGGGAATCAGACAGGGAGTAGCCAATAGCCAGTAGCCAATAGTGAGTGGGTCGAGTTGGAATCCAGAAGCTAGCGTTCTCATCGAGAAGTTCGCATCATAGTGATCTGCCACCCTGAGCAATAAAAAGCGCATGTCATCCTGAGCGAGTCCGCCGAGGGCGGACGAGTCGAAGGACCCGCGGTTGCTTTTGCTTTTCGCGAACCTCACTCAACCACGACATGGGGTGCCCCGGGTCTCGATTTTGAGACCCGGGATCGCACGCTACCTGCGATTGGCTGCTGGCTCGAAGTGCGTTTTCACCCGCAAAAACGCCTCAAAATGCGCGCAATATAAGGCAAAAACGCGCACCTAAAGCCCTCTCTTGTCGTTTTCGGGTAATTCTCTATCCACCTTTGCTCTGATTCGGGAAATTCTATGGTTATAAACACGCTTCAAATGGTCAATTTCCGGGTATTTGTCTCAAAGAATCGTAACCACTTGAGCGAACATTTCGGGGGTAAATGACACCACTTAAGCGAACATTTGGCCGGGTAAACGCACCTACGAAACGAACATTTGTGATGATTCCAGAGGACTTCCGCGACGCAGGGGACCTCCTGCGACTTTACGCGCTTTTCGCGGAGGTGACGATGCGCTCGGCGACGGCTTCGAGGATCTGCTCGTGGACCTCGTCGATTGAGAGGTCGCCCTCGATGAGGACGACGCGGTCGGGCTCGCGGGCGGCGATTTCGCGGTACTTCTCCCAGACGCGGCGGAAGAAGGCGTCGGTCTCCGACTCGAAGCGGCCTTCGCTGGAGCCGGTTTCGGCCTCCACGCGGTCGTTGCGGCGGCGCGCGCGCGCTAGCGACGCCTCAAAGCCGGGCAGGAGAAGGAGAGTGAGGTCGGGCTGAAGTCCGCCGCAGATGAGGCGATGCATGTCGAGAACCACCTGCGAGCCGAGCTCGCGGCCGCCGCCCTGATAGGCCTCAGTGGAATCGGTGAAGCGGTCGCAGACCACGATGCGGCCCGCATCGAGAGCCGGCTGAATGACCTCGGCGATAGCCTGGGCGCGGTCCGCAAACATGAGGGCCATCTCGGCCATGGGCGCGACGGAGACAGAATGGGAGTTGAGCAGGATCTCGCGGATGCGGTCGCCGGTGGGCGTGCTGCCGGGCTGGCGCAGCAGCACCGGTTCCTGGCCGCGGCGCGCGAGCCACGCCGCCAAGCGCTTGATCTGCGTGGTTTTACCCGACCCGTCGAGGCCTTCGAGCGTGATGAAGACACCGCGCGGCATGGGGTGAGGATAATGCAGCGACCGGGGGATAGGGAAGCAGGGAACAAGGGAGCAGGTCAGCGAATCAGCAAGTCGGCGAGCCAGCAAGTTGGCGAGTCAGCTAGTCAGCGAGAAGGCGGGGACTTCGGGCCTGTGTGCCGGTCGCGGTTCCCGGCGGTACGTTTCATCCATATAACGGGGGCAGAACGCAAGTGACTTTGGGCAGGCGACAAGCGCATTCCGGTTGTGTTACAAGTGAGTGAATTCCCCAAAACTTGTCGGGATTCGGGCCTGCGAAGGCCTTTGTTCTGCTGGAGTGAAAGATGCGTTTGCCAGTTACGCTTAAATTGATTCTCTGCGCCCTTTTACTGGGCGTTTTGCCGGCCTGCCGGCTCACCGCGCAAAACCTTACGCTGGAGGGCCAGACGGGCGGATTTCTTACTCCAACTGCGTATGTGGTCTACGCCGATAAGGGACAGTTTTTCTCGCACCCGGCCATCGGCTTCCATTACATCGATGCTTCGGCGGTTATCGGTAACGTTGAAACCTTCAGCGTTACCGAGAGCTTTGCCAGCCGGGCAGAGGCGGGCTTCACGCGCATTCAGCATCAGTATGGAGACCAGCCCACCGCGACGGCCACGCCGCTCGGTCTGAGCAATCTATGGAATTATTCCGGCATGAACGTCTTTCACGGCAAGGCCGTGGTTTTCAACGACGGGCAGTTCGGCGCGTGGATGCCGGGCATTGCGATCGGCGGCGTGATCCGCACCAACGACCACTTTGTTTCGGGCGCGGCCAACAAAACGCTGACGGGAACGGACAAGTCGTACACCAACGGCGACGCGTACATTGCCGTGACCAAGACCTGGGCGAGACCTCCTGTTCCGTTCCTGCTGAACCTGGGCTGGAAGGCGACCAATGGCACGATCTTCGGCCTCGGTGGCAACAGCACGCGTTTTGGCGGGCGGTTCTTCGGCGGTTTGGGCATTCCGCTGCCGATCGGCCATGGGATCGTGGCGGTGCCCTCAGCGGGGTTCACGCAGGAGCCCAAGACCGCGGTGAACCTGAATACCCTGCTGAACGCGGCGCTCTATCAGTGCGAGGCTGCACTCGCCTGCAATCCTGCTTCGTACCCGCTGATGAGTGGCCATATCCCCACAACGCTGGACTACGCCATACGCGTGACGCAGAAAGATAAACCGCACTTCGCGTTTGACATTGGCGTAGGGCAGGTGGCGGGAAACATTGGATCCATCTATGTTCCAAACCCGTACTTCAATCCGGCCAACCCCGCATTTGGGCCTCCGGTTGTCACCACGCCGGTGAACCTGCAGGCGCGGCACGTGGTCGGCATGGGGCTTAGTTTCCGGTATTAGAACGACAGGGAATAGGGAAAAGGGATTAGAGAACAGAAAAGCAAGGAGCGAGCTGGCAAGTAAAGCTATTCGATTCAATACGAGTTGTGGAAAAACACGCCCCTCCCGTGCAACTTCTTTGCACTGGAGGGGTTCCAATTGGCATAGACTGGATGCGCCGTCGAACGGCGAACCCCGAGCCGGTCGAGAAAGCAGAAAGCAGGAGGTTTTTCCATGCGAATTTTCCAGGCGATGCGCACGAAATCCATGCGCGTAATGTTGCTGGCGCTGTTCCTTTGCGCGGTCCCCGCATCATCCTTTGCGGGCGTGTTCATCAGCGTGGGCTTTGCCCCGCCGGTGTTGCCGGTGTATGAGCAGCCGCCCTGCCCGGAACCGGGCTTGATGTGGGCGCCGGGCTATTGGGGTTACGGCCCTGACGGCTATTACTGGGTGCCTGGCACGTGGGTGCCGGCGCCTTATGTGGGCGCGTTGTGGACGCCCGGCTACTGGGGCTTTGAAGCCGGCCTGTATGGATGGCATCCCGGATACTGGGGAATGCATGTGGGCTACTACGGCGGCGTGAATTATGGATTCGGCTATGGCGGCATCGGCTTCGCCGGTGGCATGTGGAGAGGCGGTGTGTTTGCCTACAATACCGCGGTCATGCGTGTAGGCGTGGGCGGCGGATGGGGCGGCCGTGTCTATGAGGACCGGGTCGCCGTGGACCGCGGATTTGTTGCGAGGGACAGCCACGTGGCCTACAGCGGCGGACCGGGCGGCATCAATCATCGGCCGACACCGGAGGAGAACACTTACTCGCACGAGCAGCACACGGCGCCGACCGCGATGCAGTCGCAGCATGAAGGCGCGGCCAGGGGCAACACGAATAACTACGCCAACCATAATGGCGGGCATCCGACGAATCTTGCCACGGAGAGGCCTGCTGGCGGTGAAACAAACAGGTCCGTCAACTACAACTCGTCGAAGTCGAATTCGGGCAATGCTCCGGAGTCCCATGGACAGAACGGAAGCACGCCTCCGGAGAGGACCTACAACAGCTCGCACTCGAATACGGGTAATGCGCCGGAGTCCAAGACGTACAACGCATCGCACTCGAATACGGGCAATGCGCCGGAGCATACGGGAGGCGGACAGCAGCACCAGCCGCCACCGCCGTCGCATCAGCCGCAGCCGGCGTCGCACCAGCCGCCGCCGAAGAATGATAATCACGGGCATCGGTAGGCAGAAGCTTGCATCTTGAAAGAAAAGGCCCACGGGGAACCGTGGGTCTTTTTGTGTTGCCTGTGTCGATCTCGGAATTCCGGTGTTATTTGTCCGGGGTGGGGGCGTAGTAGCCTTCGCGGGTGTATACGGTCAGATCAGTCTTGTCGGTCTTGAGAACGATCTTGTGGAACTCGCCGTCGGTATCGACCTTGTCGGGCGTGTAGGTCAAGAGATACTGCTGGCGCAGCAACGTGGCGATCTGGTTGTAAATCTCGTCGAGATTGTCTTTCTTCCTGGCTTCAAAGAACTGTCCACCGGTACGTGTGGCGATCTGCTGCATGATTTTCTTGCCGTCGACTCCGGCTTCGCTCTTGGGGTTGCCGCCGTGGTGCCCGCCGCCACCACCGCCGGGGTAGCCGCCACCACCACCGGGGTAGCCTCCTCCGCCGCCCATGCCGCCGTGATGCCCGCCATTGCCGGGAAAGCCGTTCGAGGAGTGTTCTTCCTCGCCTTTGAAGTAAATGGTGAAGACCTGGACGTTGGCGCGGTCTGCGGCATCGATGGCGTCGTTCAGGGTTTCCTTGCTGCCGCTGTCCGCGCCGTCAGAGAAGATGATGAGCGCCTTGCGCCCCTCTTTTGGCTTCATGAGCTCGTCGGAGGCGAGATAGATCGCGTCGTAGAGCTGGGTTCCGCCGCCGTGGCCGCCGTGCTGCCCGTAGCCGCCATTTCCGCCGCTTTCGCCGCCACTGGTTTCAGGGCCCTGGTTGCTGTGCTCCTGTGAGGATGGTCCCATGCCGTCAAGCTCGTGGTGCAGCCTGTCGCGCGAGTTGGTGAAATCTTCGAGCAGCTCGACTTCGCGGTCAAAGTGAATCAAGAAGGCTTCGTCGCCCTGAATGCCGGATTTCGGGTCGGCGGGGAGCATGAGGTCGATGAACTTTCCGGCGGCCTTGCGCTCGGCGTCCATGGCCGACGATACACTGCGGCTGGTGTCGACCAGCAAGCCGAGGCGGAAAGGTAGGTTGCTCTGGGAGGTAAAGCTCTTGATGACCTGCGGACGACCGTCTTCGGTGAGCGTGAAGTCCTTGGCGGTGAGGTTGGCCACCAGCGCGCCCTTTTTGTCTTCGACTACTACGGGCAGCAGAACCTCGCGCGCCTGCACCTTGATATTCGTGATGGGTTGTTGCGTGGAGGGCTGCTGCGCGACGCCGGGGCTTCGCACTGCGAAAAAGGTGACCAACGACACTGCGGTGAGCGAAAGAGCAAGGAATAACGTCGACTTGGTTTTCATAGAATTTCGCGAAATCTACAGGTTCAACTGTTTAGACGCTGGCGGACCGCTCTTCGATGACGTTTTTTGGGGATTCATTCGGGTGTGTATCAATAGCGCCATATAGATTCCGATCGCGGTCGGTCCAGGGCCATTGGAGCGGCAAAAGCAATGTCCCTGCGTCGTCCCTACGGGACTTCCGAGTTCATTTGACCATTCTGCTTTCCCCACGCTGAAGCGCGGGGCTAACAAACACCGCGCCTACGGCGCGGTTGCTATGGGGCCGGCGTCGATGGCGGTAGATTGTGCTCGGCCCAGTGGCTGGGCGCGCTGGCCATGGTGAGTACCAGCCGGCCTCCGGCGGCGATCTCACGGTGACGAAGCCAGGCCCGGTCGAGAGGCTGGCCGTTCAGCGTTGCTGCCGTGACGTAGATGTTGTCGGCGGAAAGATTCCTGGCTTCAATCACGAAGTTCTTGCCCCCGGCGAGATGCAGTGTGGTCTGAGGATAAGCGGGGCTGCCGATGAGATACACATCCTGGCCGGCATTGGGAAAGATGCCCATTTGCCCAAAGGCGAACCAGGAAGACATGGCGCCGGAGTCGTCGTTGCCGGGAAGACCGTCAGGCCCGGCGTGATAACTGGCGGCGATAATCTGGCGCACGCGGGCGTCGGTTTTGTCGGGACGTCCGGCCCAGATGTAGAGATAAGGCGCGAGAAAACCGGGCTCATTGCCGACGTCGTAGCGGTCGGGTACGTCGAAAAACGCGTCGAGGCGGCGCACGAAGGTTTCAGGGCCGCCGGACTTCTCGATGAGCGAGGCGACATCCTGGGGAACGAAGGTGGAGTAGGTCCAGGAGTTGCCTTCGTAGAAGGTTTGGCCACCCCAGGTGCAATGATCCATGGCCGTAAATGGCGTGAGCCAGGTTCCGTCGCGATGGCGCGAGCGAATGAAGCCGGTGAAGCCGCCATCGCTGAAGTCCGGATCCCAAAGCTTCTTCCAGTTGGCGGAGTGCTGCAGGTATTTTTCGTAAGAGGCAGCATCGCCGAGGCCGTGGGCGAGCAGGGCGATTTCAAAGTCGTCGGCAGCGTATTCCATGTCGGCCGACGCGGGACGGTCGGAGCCCTCAATCGACACATAGCCAAGATGATGCCAGTCGTCGAGGCCGCCGCGGCCCTCCTTGAAGTGGTCGGCGGGAGAAACTTCGGCATCGTGCATTTCAGCGGCCAGAGCGGTTTTCCAATCGACGCCCTTCAGGCCTTTGACGAAGGCATCGGTGAGGATGAATTCGGCGTTGCTGCCGCCCTGAGTGCGGCCGTTGTAGTTGCCGCTGCGCGCATCGGGCAGCCAGCCCTCATGTCGGTAGAGATCGACGAGGGCGCGCACGATTTGAGTCTCGCGCTCGGGCGCGATGAGGAGCAGCAACGGACTGGAGGTGCGGAAGATGTCCCAGATGGCGTAGTAGTCGTCGTAATACGGCTCGCTCGTCTTCCAGAGCGGGTTCTCGCCGGTGCGATCGGTGGGCATGAGCATGGTGTGGTAAAGCGCGGTGTAGAAGATCTGCGCCTGCTCGGGCGTTTCGCCTTTCAACTCGACTTTGCCGAGCGCCTTATCCCACTTGGCTAGCGCGGCGGCGTGAACGGCGTCGAAGTCGAACCCGGGAATTTCGGCGGCGAGATTCTGCCGCGCCTGCGCGACGCTGGCGAAGGAAATGCCGATCTTCATGAGGATCGGATGATCCGCGGCGGCGAAGGTGAGCCACGCGCCGGAGTTGGAGCCGGCTTCAGCATGTGCACTTTTGCTGCCGGGCGTGAGTTGGTCATTGAGCCATGTTCCCCAGGATGCGGCCGGCGTGTTCAAGCGCGCGTAAAAATACACGGTGTAGGAGTTGGGCTGCTTGTTCCATCCCCCGGTGACGCTGGAGGATCCGGCGATTTCAGTGGGAGAGAGAATCCTGACTGTGGACCCAGTGAACAACTGATCTTCGCCCTGCTTGGCGCCAGAGATGAGGTAGTGGCTGACGTCGATGAGGAGATTGGCGGGCGCGCCTTTGGGGTACTGCAAGCAGTAGATGGCACTGCGGCCGGCGGCGGTGATTTCGACGCCGATGTGGTAACGGGCGAGCGTGACCGAATAGAAGCCGGCGGAAGCGCGCTCATCGGCGCGGGGCGAAGAGGCGTTGAGCGGTGCGAGAGCGCCGGTGGTGGGCATGACGAGGATGTTGCCGTATTTTGCGCCGCCGCCGGTGCCGCTGACGTGGGTCTGGCTGAAGCCGCGAATATCGTCGGTGGCATTCCAGCCCGCGTTGGGATCGTGGCCAGCCGGTGCTGCCATGTCCGGGCCCGGCTTGATCTCGC
>JBEKEP010000167.1:0-9652 GCA_050013775.1 Occallatibacter sp.
CGGTGGGCACGCGCGCGCAGCACATTACCGTCAACTTCCCGTGGATGTACGTCCTTATTGTGGGCACGATGATTCCGCTGGGATTGTGCGGAACGTTGCTGTGGAGACGGACGCGGTTCTCTTAGAGCGCGCAGATCGTGCCGCTTGATGCGGCGAGTCGGATCATGAAGGGCGCGAGCGGCTTTTACTAGCCGTGTCGCGCCCTTTCTGTATGCCATTGAAAAAGCGCAGGTTCTGAGGGAATTCGAGCCGCCGGTGCGGCCGCGCGCAGCGGTACGTCAGCTGCCGACCCAGGTCGGGCTTCTGCAGTCAGCTGAAAGGCCTTTCGGGAGGCCCAGATTGGCCGGTAACCCGTCTGCTTCCCTGGGCTTGTGGAGAGTGAACTTGATCACATCCCAGCCCTCATCCCCGGGCATAGAATGACGGCGGTGCGACAAGGATAAGGTGTGCCTTTCGTGCGCAGAAAGCGGGAGTTGCGCAGTTTTCCCCAGGTGAAGAAATGCTGACTCAGGAAGAAATAACGCATAAGAAAAGTATGGACGACAAGGTTGCGGAGTTGGAGGCGAAACGCGCGGAGCTGGAGTTGGGCGGCGGGCAGGAGCGCATCGACCGACAGCACAAATCGGGCAAGCTCACCGCACGCGAGCGCGTGGACCGGCTGGTGGACAAGGGCAGCTTTGAAGAGATCGGGCTGTTTAGCCGGCACCGGGCTACGTACTTCGGCATGGCGGAGAAAGAACTGCCCGCCGACGGCGTGGTGACGGGATGCGCGACCGTCGAGGGACGGCTGGTGCATCTGGCGAGCCAGGATTTTACGGTGGCTGGCGGCGCGGCCGGCGAAACGCATTGCCAAAAAGTGGCCGACATGATGTCCATGAGCTTGAAGACGGGCAGCCCGTTTGTCTTTATCAACGACTCGGGCGGAGCGCGCGTGCAGGAGGGGATCGACAGCCTGGCCGGATACGCGCGTGTTTTCTACAACAACGTGATGCTTTCAGGAACGGTGCCGCAGATTGCGCTGATTTGCGGGCCGTGCGCGGGCGGTGCGGCCTATAGTCCGGCGCTTACGGACTTCGTGATCCAGACCGAGCAAGCGCGCATGTTCATCACCGGGCCGCAGGTGATCAAGCAGGTGACGGGCGAAGAGGTGAGCGCCGAGGAACTGGGCGGACCGCATTCGCAGATGAACAACTCGGGTGTGGTGCATTTGATTGCGCGCGACGATCAGCAGGCCGTCGAACTGTGCAAGCGGCTGTTGAGTTTTCTGCCGTCGAATAATCTTGAAGATCCGCCGCATCGGTCTTTTAACGGGCGGCTGAAGGCCGACGCGGAGATGAACAAGATTGTTCCGGTAGACCCTAAAGTAGCCTACGATGTGCGCGACGTGATTTTGCGCGTGGTGGACAACGAGGATTTTCTGGAGATTCAGCCAGGATTCGCCGCGAATATTGTGATTGGTTTTGGACGATTGCAAGGGCGGTCCGTAGGCATTGTGGCTAATCAACCTTGCGTCATGGCGGGCGCGCTCGATATCGACGCCTCTGACAAGTCGGCGCGGTTTGTGCGTTTTTGCAATGCCTTCAACATTCCTTTGCTCACGTTTGTGGATGTGCCGGGATTTTTGCCGGGCGTGGAGCAGGAGCGCGGCGGGATTATCCGTCACGGTGCCAAGCTGCTGTTTGCGTACTCGGCGGCAACGGTGCCGAAGATTACGGTGGTGCTGCGCAAGGCTTACGGCGGCGCATACATTGCCATGTGCTCGCGCGGGCTGGGCGCGGATCGTGTGCTGGCTTGGCCCACGGCAGAGATCGCAGTGATGGGAGCCGAGGGCGCAGCTGAGATCGTATTTCGCAGAGAGATTGACGGGGCCGAGGACGAAGCGATCCGGCGCAAGGAATTGGTGGACGAGTATCGCGAGACCTTCGCGAATCCGTATGTGGCAGCGGGACGACGGCTGGTGGACGACATTATCGAACCGGCGGAGACACGGAGAGTGGTGGCGCGGGCTCTGGAATCGCTGCACGGGAAGCGGGAACTCAGGCCGCAAAAAAAACATGGATTGATTCCGCTTTAGGATCCGGCGGCGGAATTTTGCGCCGTGAAATGAAAGGGAGCGCATGAAGCTGCATGGAACGGATTGGGCTTTGATCACCGCGATTGCCGGCGCGGGCTGCCTGGCAATCTATGCCGGACTGGAGCGCATCCTGCGGCGTGCCGTGCGAGAACGGCAGCGCGATATGGAGCGGCAGTTGCATGCCATGGCCACCACGGTGAAAGCTTTGCAGGCGCGCGTGGCGGAACTGAACAGGGTGCAGGCGGGGCGAGTGGCGGGCGAAGTGCCCATGATCGCGGCGTCGGCGGAAACCACAAGTCAGCCAAAGCAGGGAAAGACCAAGCCAGAGATTGTGGCCGCACTGACTGCCGCGGCAACGGTATTTCTGGGCAAGAAGGCGCGCGTGCGCTCGGCGCAGCCGCTGGCCGATCCGCAGGATAGCGCAGGCGCGTGGGCACAGCAGGGACGGGTGATTGTGCAGACCTCGCACAACCTCCGGTAAAGAAGATGAGCGCAGGCAGTGATATTGCAAGAAAGGAAGCAGAAGGTTGAAGCTTCAGATCACTATTGATGGCAAAGCGTACGCGGTGGACGTGGAGCTTCTGGAGGATGAGGAGAGCCAGCAGACGCCGGACCCCTCGCCCTACCAAGCGGCGCATGACGCAGTCAGTGGACACGCACAAAACTCGGGCGGCACGTGGGATGCGGACGAGAAGCTGTGCACCAGTCCGGTGATGGGGCTGGTGATCACGGTCAACGTCGAGCCGGGACAGGTTGTGGAGGCGGGCGCGCCGCTGCTCGTTCTGGAAGCGATGAAGATGGAGACCAAAGTGACGGCGCCGCGCACAGCAACAGTGAAAAGCGTGCATGTGAAGCAGGGCGATCCCGTGAAAGTGAATCAGTTGCTGATGGAATTTGAGTAAACAGGGCTGAAGATCGGCCCCAAAGTTTGAAAGGATCGGCGTGCAGGAAGAGCTGAAGAATGTTCCCGGGATCCGGTTTGTGGATCACGTAGCAATCGCGGTCAAACAGGGCGAGCTTGAGGGCCAGGTGAAGGCGTACGAGGCTTTGGGATTCAGGGAGATTCATCGCGAAGAGGTGCACGGGCGGGACCAGGTGCGCGAGGCGCTGTTGCAGATTGGCGAGGGGCCGAACCTGATCCAACTGCTCGAACCGCTGACGGCGGATTCGCCGGTACAGAAGCTGATCGACAAAAACGGCGGGCGCGGCGGGTTGGCGCACGTGGCGTTCCGCGTGGAAAATGCGCAACACGCGTTCGCGGCGATGCGTGCTGAGGGATTTCAGCTCATTGACGAGGCTCCGCGCAAAGGCTCACGGGGAACGACGGTGTTTTTTGTGCATCCCAAGTCCAAACCTGAGAGCGCGTTCGGCGTTTTGATCGAGATGGTGGAAGACACCGCGAACAAATGACAAACCTAGCCACTGAACGCCTGCTTGAAGAGTTCCCGCCGGTCAGCACAACGGAGTGGCAGTCCGCGATTGTGCGAGACCTGAAAGGCGCCGATCCCGAGAAGAGACTAACTTGGCGAACGGACGAGGGGCTGGAGGTGAGGCCCTTCTATCGCGCCGAGGATTTGACGGAGTTGGCATGCGTGGACACGCTGCCGGGAGTTTTTCTGTACCGACGCGGTGCGCGCGCCACCGGCGAGTGGCAGATTCGCGAAGAGATCGACGCTGCGAATGCGGAAGAAGCCAATCGCATGGCGTGCGCCGCGGTAGCGGCGGGCGCCGAGGGCATTGCATTCAGCGGAATTTCGGTCGGGAGTGCAGGCGAACTCGAGACTTTGCTCCGAGGATTCGACGAGATTCCGGTGCATCTTGTGCGCGCCAGTGAGCTGCTAATTCGGATGCTGATCGAGCGGCGGAATGAAACGCCGTACACCGCTGGGATTTCCACCGGATGCGATGCACTGACCAGTGTGGAATTTGCAACGGAGACGATTTGGACTGTGCCCGCCGGCCTCGTGCCATTCACCATCCATGGCGCGGCGTTCGCCGAGGCGGGAGCGACGGCCGTGGAAGAAGGCGGCTTCGCGCTGGCGGCAGGGGTGGATTTTCTGGCGGCGCTCGCGGAGCGCGGAGTGGATGTGAATCATGCGGCGGCTGCGCTTGAGTTCAGCTTCGCCGTAGGCTCCAATTACTTCTTCGAGATCGCCAAGTTCCGCGCGTTCCGCATGCTTTGGGCGCGCGCGGTTGAGAGTTTTGGCGGGACGCATGAGGCGGCGCGGGCACGGATCGTGGCGCACACTTCGAAATGGAATAAGACCGTCTACGATCCTCACGTGAACATTTTGCGCACGACCACCGAGGCGATGGCCGCGGTGCTGGGCGGAGCGGATGCAGTGACGGTGACGCCCTTCGATGCGTGCTACCAAGCGCCGGACGAAGCGAGCCGGCGGCTGGCTCGGAACACGCAACTGCTGCTGAAGCATGAGGCGTGGCTGGGAAGCGTGGCCGATGCAGGCGGAGGATCGTACGCCCTCGAGACGATCACCGATTTTCTGGCGCGCGAGAGCTGGAGGGTTTTTCAGAATATCGAAGCGCGCGGCGGATTCCGCAAAGCGCAATCCGAGGGGATGATTGCGCAGGCCCTGGAACGGAGCCTGGCGGCGCGGGAGCAGGCGGTTGCATCGCGAAGACGCGTGCTGGTGGGCGCGAATCAATTCGCGAATCCGGCGGAGCGGGTGCTGGGTCGCATTGACGAACAGCGCGCGAAAGCCGATTTGCGCGGGGCGCGCACGTATGAGGAGCTGCGGCTGCGCACGGAGCGCCATGCGGCCAAGGGAGGCAAGACGCCGCGGATACTGCTGGCGGAGATCGGCGACGTAAAGATGCGCGCGGCACGGGCCAATTTTGCAGCGAATTTCTTTGCCTGCGCAGGATTTACAACGCAAGTACGGCGCTTCAAGAAAGCCGAGGAGATTGCCGAGGCGGACGCGGATTTGATTGTGCTGTGCAGCGCGGATGCGGAGTACGCGGTGCTGGCTGGAGATTTAATGCCGAAGTTGAAAGCGCTGGGCCGCGAGACGCGGGTGATGGTGGCGGGGAATCCCGAGAACGCGGAGGAATTACGCGCGATGGGGATTGCGGATTTCGTGCACGTTCGCAGTCATCCGGTGGAGTTCTTGACGGGTTGGCAGGAAAAACTGTTGGTTTGAAAGCGACAGGTTAGGGTTCGCGGTATCCCATGTCTCAAAATCGAGACCCGGGGTACCCCCGATTCAACACGACAGAAGCATTTCTTCATGGAAGGGGAAAGAGCATGAACCGGATGATATCGATTGTGGTATTGGGGATGCTGCTGTGCTCGACGGCGTTTGGGCAGGACGTAGAGGCAAAACGCAAGGCAGCGGAGCAGAGCGCGCAAAGTTGGTTGGCGTTGGTCGACCAAGGCGACTATGGCCAAAGCTGGAAGGAAGCCGCGTCGTTCTTTCAATCGAAGATATCGAAGGCAGACTGGCAAAATGCGCTTCAGCAGGCGCGGCTGCCGTTGGGAGCCGCCGGTAATCGTTCGCTGATGGGATCGATGTATCAGACCGATCTCCCCGGCGCGCCGAAAGGGGAATACGTCGTCATTCAGTACAAGACCGAGTTTGCGGGCAAGAATCAATTCATTGAGACGATTACGCCCATGCTCGACAAGGACGGGAAGTGGCGCGTGTCGGGGTATTTCATCAAGCCGGCACAGTAATTCGCTGCGCGGGCTTGTTTAGGTTATGTGAGTTGAGAACACAAGATGCGTCCGGATTTTACAAAGATCGATTGGAAGCCAGCAGCGACGGAGACGATCGCTCGCGAAGCCGATGAGTGGCTTTCGCCCGAGCACATCGCGCTGAAGAGTTTTTATGCGTACGCGGATCTGGAGGGGCTCGAACACCTGGATTACGCGGCGGGAATTCCGCCGTACCTACGCGGGCCGCACACTACGATGTATGCCACGCGGCCGTGGACGATCCGGCAATATGCGGGGTTTTCGACGGCGGAAGAGTCGAATGCATTCTACCGGCGCAACCTGGCGGCGGGGCAGCGCGGACTTTCGGTGGCGTTCGATCTGGCGACGCACCGCGGATACGACTCCGACCACGAGCGTGTGACCGGCGACGTGGGCAAAGCAGGTGTGGCCATTGACTCGATTCTCGACATGAAGATTCTCTTCGACCGCATTCCGCTGGAGCGGATGTCGGTTTCGATGACGATGAACGGCGCAGTGCTGCCGATCATGGCGTTCTATATCGTGGCCGCCGAGGAGCAGGGCGTGCCGCCGGAGCAGTTGAGCGGGACGATTCAGAACGACATTTTGAAAGAGTTCATGGTCCGCAACACGTATATCTATCCGCCCGAGGGATCGATGCGGATCGTGGGCGACGTTTTTCGCTATTGCGCGGAGAAGATGCCGAAGTTCAACTGCATCAGCGTGAGCGGATACCACATGCAGGAGGCGGGCGCGACGGCGGATCTGGAATTGGCCTACACGCTGGCCGATGGGCTGGAGTATTTGCGCACGGGCGTGAGGGCAGGCCTCGACGTCGACGAGTTTGCGCCGCGGATTTCGTTCTTCTGGGGCGTGGGCATGAACCATTTTATGGAGATTGCCAAAATGCGCGCGGCACGCATGCTATGGGCGAAGATCGTAAAAAGCTTCGGCGCAAAGAATCCCAAATCGCTGGCGCTGCGCGCACATTCGCAAACCTCAGGATGGAGCCTGGCGGCGCAGGACCCATACAACAACGTGGTGCGCACGTGCGTTGAGGCGCTGGCCGCGGCCTTCGGCGGCACGCAGTCGTTGCACACCAACGCGCTGGACGAAGCGCTGGCGCTGCCTACGGATTTTTCGGCGCGCATTGCACGCAATACGCAGATTTATCTTCAGGAAGAGACGGGCATCACGCGCATGGTCGATCCCTGGGCGGGATCGTACTACGTGGAGCAGCTGACGCACGAGTTGATGCACACGGCGTGGGAATTGATCGAGGAAATTGAAAGACTGGGCGGCATGGCGAAGGCGATCGAAACTGGGTTGCCGAAGATGCGGATTGAAGAAGCGGCGGCGCGCAGGCAGGCGGGGATCGATGCGGGGAGCGACGTGATTGTGGGCGTGAATGCTTACGCTGCATCCGAAGAGCCGGAGATTCCCGTACTCGATATCGACAACGAAGCGGTGCGCGAGGCGCAAGTAAAGAGACTGGAGGAATTGAAGCGCGAACGCGATGCAGGGGCCGTTCGCGCGGCGCTGGAAAAGCTCGAACAATGCGCGACGACGGGCGAGGGGAATTTGCTGGAGTGCGCTGTGGAAGCCGCGCGCAAGCGCGCCACGCTGGGCGAGATTTCGCAGGCGCTGGAAAACGTGTGGGGGCGGTACGAAGCCACGACGCGAACTATCGCCGGCGTGTATTCGGCGGCCAGCGCGGGCGGCGAGGAGTTTCGCAAGGCGCGGCGGATGGTGGAGGAGTTTGAGCGCGAGGAGGGCCGGCGGCCGCGGATTCTGGTAGCGAAGATGGGACAGGACGGACACGACCGCGGCGCCAAAGTGATTGCGACGGCGTTCGCAGACATCGGATTCGACGTGGACATTGGGCCGCTGTTCCAGACGCCACATGAAGTGGCACGGTTCGCTCTCGACAGCGACGTGCACGTGGTGGGCGTGTCGAGCCTGGCGGCGGGACACAAGACGCTCGTGCCTCAACTCATTTCCGAATTGCGCGGGATGGGTCGCGAAGACATTCTGGTGGTGGTGGGTGGCGTGATTCCGCCGCAGGATTACGATTTTCTGTACAAGGCCGGAGTGGCAGGGATTTATGGGCCGGGAACGGTGATTCCCGTGGCGGCGCAGAAAATTGTGGAGATGCTGAGCGCCAGCGTCACGATTTAGCGAAACAGATCGGCGAATGCCATGAAGAGCTCGATGCGCGAAATTGCCGGGAGCGAAACGCCGTCTGCTCCGCACGTCACACAGAAGCGCAAGCCGCTTTCGCGCGAGGAGTACGTTGCGGGGATTTTGCGCGGCGATCGGACGGTGCTGGCGCGCGCGGTCACGCTGATTGAGAGCGCGCGCGAGACGGATCGCGCGCTGGCCGAGCAGATTGTGGAGGATTGCCTGCCGCACAGCGGCAACTCGATCCGCGTGGGCATTACCGGCGTGCCGGGCGCGGGCAAAAGCAGCTTGATTGAAGCGCTGGGCGGTTATTTGATCGCGGAGCGGACACAGAAAGTCGCGGTGCTGGCAATCGATCCGAGCAGCCAAATTTCGGGCGGCAGCATTCTGGGCGACAAGACGCGCATGACGACACTGGCCGCGAGCGAGATGGCTTTCGTACGGCCGTCGCCTTCGCGCGGTATGGCGGGCGGCGTTGCACAGCGGACGCGCGAGGCGATGCTTCTGTGCGAAGCGGCGGGATACCGGAACATTCTGGTGGAAACCGTTGGCGTAGGGCAGTCGGAGACTGCCGTGCACGAGATGGTCGATTTTTTTCTTTTGATCACGCTGGCTGGAGCGGGCGATGAGTTGCAGGGGATCAAGCGGGGCGTAATGGAATTGGCGGACCTGGTGGCCGTGAACAAGGCCGATGGCACGAATGTGCCCGCAGCAGAGCGGGCGCGGGCCGAGGCGCAAAACGCGCTGCACTTCTTTCCGGCGGCGGAATCTGGATGGACCCCGCGTGCTGTGACGTGCTCGGCACGAACGGGCGCGGGGATTCGCGAGCTGTGGGGGTGCGCACTGGAGTATGCGGCGCTTACGCGGGCGAATGGGTGGTTCGGCAATGCGCGGCGCGAACAGCAGCGGCGATGGATGCACGAGATGATCGACCAGGCTCTGCGGCGGCAGTTCGACGCGCATGCTGCGGTGCGCAGCGGCGTGGCGGCGCTGGAGCGGGACGTGGCGGAGGGGCGCACGACATCGTTTCGCGCGGCGCGGATGCTGCTGGATGCGTACACGCGCGGATCGTGACACGATAGCGAAAAAAGATCAGAGCACAGATTATGGAATGCGGCCGGCGAGCGCTGCGGCCTGCGTCGCGGCCTGCTGCGGCGTGGGCAGATTGACGTAGCCGGCCAACACGCGGCCTTTGCGAAAGATGCAGATACCGCCGAGATATGGCGCGTTGACGATCCACGCCTCGTCGCCCACCAGCGCGGGGACGGCACCTGGAAAGTGCAAGCGAAGGGATTTGAGCACGAGAGACGCGGATTCGGGAGTGGCTTCGAGAACGATGAAGGCCTGGCCGGCCTGGTATTTGGCGACGTAGCCACGCCGGAGCTCGCGGAGGCCTATCACGCTCTCTGGAACCATGCGGACAGGCGCAACATTGTCTGGCGGGAACCAGCGTAACTGCGCGGGCGGCGTCACGCGGCCGGAAAGACGCACTTCAAGCGTGGAGGCCATACTACGCAACGTGGAAGAGTCGTCGGCGTTGGCATCGGAGGAGACTTCGACGATCTCAACATAGAAGTTGCCCTTGGCGAAGGTTGCGCTCTGCGGCTGAACCTGGCCGCCCATGCCGATTTGCGAAATGGGCGAGTTGGGATCGAGGTTGGCGGCGAAGAGTCCATAGGCGGCGTCGGGATCGGTCATTTCAGAGA
>JBEKEP010000168.1:0-9619 GCA_050013775.1 Occallatibacter sp.
TTGGCGGGAATCCGCGGCGGGCCGGATTGCAATTTCCGATCGCCATCGGCCAACTTGGCAAGCCGGGTAAGTCCCGCGGCCGAGCCGCCCAGCGTGCCGGTGACGTAAAGCAAGTCGCCGGGCCGAGCGCCGGAGCGGAGCAGGGCCTTGCCTCGCCGCACCGCGCCGACGAGGACGACATCAGCGACAACGAGCGGCGATTCCGCCAGGTCGCCACCCGCCAAAGGCGTTTGAAAAGCGTCGGCCAGCGCGAAGAATCCATCCAAAAACCGGACAATCCACGGCTTCTTGCTGGGCCACGGCTCACGCCCCTTTGCGTTTTGGACCAGGTCCGCAGGAACACCGAGCGACAGAAAAGCCGCGACAGGCCGCGCGCCCATGGCGGCCAGATCGCTCAAGCCGCGCGCCAGGGTGCGATGCCCGATGGACTCGGGAGTCTGCCATTCAAGAAGAAAGTGGCGCCCGGCGATGGAAAGGTCGGTAGTGACGGCAAGCTCCTCGCCCCGCCCGACGCGAAGCAACGCGCAATCGTCGCCGATCCCGAGACGCAACCCGCCGTGGGAGAATTGCGCTGCCCGTGCGCGGATCTGCTTCAAGACGGCCAGTTCGCCCGGGGCCAATCGGCCCCTCTTGCCGCTACCGGAGTGCATATTCTGAGGATAGAGCCTGAGCCTCCAGGCCGGTCCGTAGAGCCGATCAGCCGGGCTGCCGGGGACGTCCCGCGCCTGCCGATACCGTCGGTCCGAAGCCCGCTCCATGGCCGCGATCTGTTGATGCAGAAGGGGTTATGGCAGAAACGAATGGCTTGCGGGAATGCGTTGCAAAATGGTACTTAGGGCACGGAAGGCCGTGGCTTTTGATTGACCCTGCGTGCAAGCGTCTGCTAATCTGAACGAACGTTATCGCATTTGCCCTGTGGGGCGTTCGACTTTTGTGCGGGCACCAAGACCCGTACGCGATATTTATTCTCCCCCGATTTGGTATCGACAGCGGCCCGCGGGCCGCAGGGGATCGCAGGCTCGATGTTACGTAAACGCTACTACATAGTTTTTATCGCGAGGGATGAGGACGGCCAACTACGGAAGATTCCGCTTCCGTTAAGGTACGCCTACGGCTTTGTAGCGGCTGCGATCGTAGGCGCGTTCACAATTGTGGGCCTGGCCGGCTCCTACACCCGCATGCTGCTCAAGACCGAGAGTTATAACCAGGTTCGCGCGGAACGCGAAACGCTGCGCCAGAATTACCAGCGCATGGAAGAGATTGCGCACAATCGCAGCGTGCAGGTCGCATCATTGGGCGCTCTGGCAAACGAGGTGACGGCGCTCTACGGACTGCGCCAGAATCGCCTGGAAGCGGCCAAGCCAGCGGCTCCTGCCAGCGCCAATGCTTCGGCTCCGGCTCCTGTCAGCCTGTCGCAATCGGGCGAAATGAGTCCGCAGCAGATTACGAACTCCATCGATACGTTTTACGCACTGCGCAACGAGGCTCTTTCCGGGCAGATTTCGCGGGCACTGCAAAGCGGACTGAACTCCAACTTCACCGGCGACTGGACAGAACTGGCAGATGCCCCCTCGATGTGGCCCGTGGAGGGCCGCGTGGCATCCAGCTTCGGCGAGCGTGAGGATCCGATCAACGGTGAGGGCGCGTTCCATTCCGGCGTGGATATCGATGCGCCTTATGGAACACCGGTGCGCGCGGCGGGCGATGGCGATGTGACCGGCGCCGAGATGGGCGCGGGATACGGACGCGAAGTCGAGCTGAACCACGGCCACGACGTGCTCACGCTGTACGGACATCTCTCCGCGATTGCGGTCATTCCCGGGCAGCATGTAACGCGCGGCCAGGTCATAGGCTACGTGGGCCAGTCAGGCCGGGCCACCGGGCCCCACCTGCATTACGAAGTGCGCGTGCACAACGTACCTGTGAATCCGTATAAGTACTTGCGCTTGACGTACGAACAGGCCTCGAACCTGGAACCAGCTACTCCTCCCGGCCAATAACAGAACTTGAGCGCAGCAAAAAAGCTCCCGGCGACCGGGAGCTTTTTTTGTGGGCTGTACATGGCGGAAACGCCCTGCACGCTAGAGTCTGCTGGAAGTCACGCTGGTTCAGTGTTGCACAGTGCAGTTCTGAAAAGCGAAGTTCAAGCCTGCAACGCTGACCACTTCCATATGAAGTTCCCCGGGGAGGGGGAAGCCCTCGATCCATTGGTAAGTGACCGCCACATTCATCTCCTGGGGCTTTTGCGAATTATCACTCGGCTGGACAAAGGCGTGAAACTGGCTGACCAGCAAGCCATGATCGCTGGCAGCATAAGTGGGCGTGAGCAGAATCTTCGTGCCGCTCATGGTGACGTTGTATTGGCGCAAAATGTGGCCGCTATCGAAGGTTTCAGTCACTTCCACCTGGCCCGCGGCCACGTGAATCTGCCTGCCGCCATCGGCGGTCGCCGTCATATCCAGCCCGTCAGCGGAATCGGGAACAACCTGGCTCTCAATGAATGGCGTCCAGAATTGAACGAAGCCCTGGACCATTTGATTCACCGCGCCATGCATCTGGTCGAGCAGGGTGGACTGCGCCGGCTCAAGCTGTTGCGTAGGAGGGTTCCAATCGACGATCGTGCCGCCATCCATGCGCGTATGGACGGCAACCTTGACGGAGTTCAGCAAACTTACTGCCGTCACGTCCGATGCGCTCACCGTTCCGCCGTCTCGTGAGGCAAAAAACACCCGCCAATCGGGCTGGAGCCCGCAGTCAAAACCTTTCAGGCCAGTCTTGGCGCTGGAGTAGTACATTTTGGCTGCCTGCGCCAGCCACGCGTTGTTGTCGCTGGAAGTTGGGCTTGAAGGCGGACTCTGGGCCGCTGCCAGCGCGATGAAAGAACATGCCACGAGGAAGGCCGCACATCGTGCCGGCCCCAGGAAAGTGCGTCTTTGCATGGACTCGAGCCTGCTTTCTAAGGGATGCTGACATTGTGCCCCGGCAGAGCGCGTTGCGCAACCATTTTGCGCGCGTGTCCCGCATGATATGGTGGGCTCGAGTTGGCTTGCGGGAGGGTTGAGGGTGCGTTTTTGGTTTGGCTACATGGCAATGGTGGTTACGCTGGCGGCATCGGCATCGGCATCGGCATCGGCGCAGGGCGGGGCAGGTGCGGAGATAGCGTTTGCCCGCGCCCAGCATCTGCGGCACGGCATCAATGCATCAGAATGGTTTGCGCAGTCCGGCGATTATTCAGCGGCACGCACCAACCGCTACACCGATGCGCAGGACATTGCGCTGATGGCGCGGCTGGGCTTCGATCACGTGCGGCTCAGCATCGATGCCGGCGCGCTGGAACAGGATCCGCGCGCGGCCGACGGGCTGAATGCCGATTTCTTAGCGCGCCTCGATCGCGCTATCGACACCATGCTCGGGGACGGCCTGGCGGTCGAGGTCGACATGCACCCCGGCGACGCATACAAGCAGCAGTTGCGCAGCGGCGACGACGCTGTGGAGCGATTCACGGCGCTGTGGCGCAAGCTGGCTACGCACTACGCCAATCGCGATCCCGAGCGCGTCTTCTTCGAGATACTCAACGAACCCGAGGTGAGCGATCCCTATCGCTGGGCTGGGATTCAGGCGCATGTGGCGGAGGCCATCCGGCAAGTTGCGCCGCGCCACACGCTCATCGCCACCGGCGCGAACTACTCGGGCATGCACGATCTGCTGCAACTCGAGCCGCTGGCTGATGGCAACGTGATTTACACGTTCCATTTCTACGAGCCGCACGAGTTTACCCACCAGGGCGCGAATTGGGGCGTGGCGTGGTGGAGCGAAACGCAGTCGATTCCCTATCCGGTCCCAAATTTCGCATCATCTTCAGATTTGCAGGCGTTTCTGCATGAGGTTCCCGACGCGGCCGACCGCTCGGAGTTGGAAGATTATTTTCTCGACGGCTGGGATGCGCGGCACATCAGGCTCGTAATTGACGAAGCGGCGGACTGGGCGCGCAATCATCACGTGCCGCTGCTCTGCAACGAATTCGGCGCCTATCGCCCCTACGCCGATCCCGTGTCGCGCGCCAACTGGATCCGCGACACGCGCACGGCGCTCGAAGCCGACGGCATCGGATGGGCAATGTGGGATTATCGCGGCGGATTTGGCGTTGTAATCAAACAGGACAGCCAGCCCGCGCAGGTAGATGAGACGACGGTGCGAGCGCTGGGCTTGCGCGGACGGTAAATCAGGGAATAGAGAAAGGTGTAAGTGTGAGTGGGCAGTGCGCGCCGATCGATGACCACTCGCACTCGCCCGAACCGCTCTTCACGCCGCCGACGCACCCGGGTCCGGCGCCAGGCCGACGCCCGCATAGGCTGCCAGCGCTGCGCAATTTGGCACCAGCAAAGCCGTTCCGCGTTGCGCCACCAGTCCCCGGCGCTTGAAGTCATTCATACAGCGGGAAATGGTTTCGCGCGTCGTGCCGATCAGCTCGCCAATCTCTCCATGCGTGAACGAGCACTGGATCTGCATACCGTTCAGTGTTCGCGTACTTTCCGCGCACCACTCCAGCAACAATTTGGCGAGCCGTGCCGGCGCGCTTTGCGTCAGCCCGAGCGTCCGCAATTGTTCGATCGTGCGCCGGTTTTCGAAACCCAACTGCTGCGCCACGTTCTCGCACGCCACCGGAGCGCGCAACAGGAAGTCGAGAAAGCTCTGTCGCGGCAGAGATGAAATCGTGCACGGAAATTGCGCTTCGGCAGTCACTTCGTAGGGATAACCTGAAACCGCAGAGGTAAGCCCTAGGATCTCGCCCGGCGAAGCGAATCCCAGGATCAGGCGTCGGCCGTCGCTGGAGTTGAGAGAGAGTTTTACTTTACCCTCAAGCAAAAGCAAAATGTTGGCTGGTTCCTGGCCTTCTCTCAAGATGAGAGCTGCACCCGGACACACGAAGCGCTCCGAAATCGAAACAAATTCGAACAGTGCGTCATCCGGCAACTGTCTGAAGAATTCCGCCTTTCGATAAAGCTCCCGGATGCCCGGCCACCCCTCCCCCAACCAACCCCTCCCCAACCACTCCTTCTCCGCAGCGAACCGCGAAGGGAGCGTGTGCAGGCTGCCGGCTTTCGCGGTGCGGGCGCGGTTTTCAGGTAATGCTCTTTCGCTCCACGCGATCCGCAATCTCTTTCTTGTCGCGCCGTGAACCAGTGACAGGTTTCTCATTCATCTTCCTTTCGCAATTGCTGAGCGGCCCAGTTGCGCCGGGGCCGTAAAAGCTGTGCGCAAATTAAATGGCTGTTGCACTGCTCGCCACCGACCCTCCCCTCGATGGCTCGAATTCATTTGCAGATTGGGGCGACTTTCGCTTGAGGACAGAGAGTACCCTTACAGGTTCTCCCAGATCGCTCCATCCGAGGCCCGAGCAGCGCAGAACAGCCAGGCCATCCGCACAGGCGGAAAGTACATCGTCCGAAAAACCAGAAGAAGATATGCCGGCGTAAAGGCTCGATAAGATTTCTCGTTCGGCGGGTGTCGAGTAGGAACCGTCAATCGCTTTGAAGGCTTCGAAGAGCTCGGGTTGCGTGCGCCGAATCAGGTTAAGAAAGCTGCCCACTCGTCCCACCATGACAAAGCTGTTCCATAGGCAGCCGTTGCCCATCAAGTCGCATGCCAGGTCCCCGGAAGGCTTCTCCCAGAAGCGCTCCACATGCGAGGTGGAGTCGGTGAAGGGGTTGTCAAAGCGGCTCCCCGGCTGAATCCAACCGTAGGAGGTCTCCGGCGTTTCCGGCTCCATTCCCAACAGAATCACCGTCTCCGGATTCGACTCGGTCAACGAGAACGCCAACTCGATTTGGCGCGCGAAGGCTTCATCGTCCAGGAAATAATGGTCGGATGGAAAAAAGGCCACGCGCGCCGCAGCGTCAAATGTGCGGATGCGCATCAGGCTATAGAGAATGGCAGCAGCGGTGCCCCGGTTCTGCGGCTGAATCAGTAGGCGAGGCGGTGGCACTCCCGCAACCTGGTCTTGATAGAACTGTTCGTGCACTTCGGTCATTACCAGAAGAATGTGCTCGGGATCGATGCTTCTTTGCACTCTGCGGCGCGTTTGTTCCAGCAGAGTTTCCTCTCCCACAATCGCGCAAAACTGTTTGGGCCGGTCGTCCCCGGTCAGGGTTCGAGTCAAGGGGAGCAGGCGCTTGCCGTCTCCGCCAGCGAGGATCACACCCCACTGGCGCCCTTGCGCTTCTGAGTTTTTTGACAGATTCAGCATTCTCTAACTCGACCTCGCTACGGAGAGTGGGGTTCAAAACCGAGAGAATTGGAAAGTGCCTGGTGTGAGGAGTTTGGGGGAGGACTAGGGAAGTCTTCTCGCCAAGCACTCGACTGAGTGCCCGAACTATCCCATTTTTTGCGGTGCCATTTCTGTGCAAAATTGCACACACTCGGTGGAAAAGTGGCCGCATTTTTTCGTTCGGGGCAAGGTGATTCGTTAAGTCACGCAGAATCATGCGGGATGTTCGATTTCGTGCTGCCGGAATCGGCCAAATGTTGGCTTGCAAGCGACCGATTGGCCCGCTTGCGTTGGTCTGGAGTTTTGCGATTTTTTGAGACAAACTAACGAGAATTACGCGCATTCGCAGTGAGTGTGAAATGAGAATTTCGCGAATAAGGGTCTCAGTCGGCAGAGAATTTCGCGTAAGTGCATCTAGAAGGGGATTGGAGCGTGTTTTAGCGCCATTTTGCGCGTGTTTCGCGTGCTTTTTGAGGGCAAATTCGCGCCCCAATTAGCCCGTCATCCTGAGCGTAGATCGCCGCAGGCATCCGCACGGCGGACGAGGTTCACGAGGCGCCGATTTATTGGGGTTGGAGGCCGGCGGCGGCAAGCATTCCGAAGAACTGCCTCTGCGTGGATTGATCGATGCCTACGCCAACAAGTTTGCCCTCGCGATTGAAGACGTAAGTGCGCGGAATGCCCGTGATGTGGAAGAGCTTGTGCACGGCGCCGTCGGGATCGATGAGAACCGGCGGATGATAATTCCATCCCCCGAAGAACTGGCTTACCTTGAATGGATTCTCATCGGTGATGGAAAGAATCACCAGCCCCTGCGACTCGTAATGGGTGTAGATGATGTCGAGGTTCGGCATCTCAACACGGCAGGGCGGGCACCATGTGGCCCAGAAATTGACCATCACAATCTTGCCGCGCAGTTGCGACAGGGTCCACGTTTTGTTGTGCAGGTCCTTGAGCGTAAAGTCGGCCTTTTCGATGTCGGCATCGTTGGCGGCAAGGATGTTGACCGCCTTGGCATAGAGAGGATCGTCGAGAGACGCGTTGACATGCTCGTAGCGGACCAGCCGCGCCAGATCGAAGTAAGGCATGGGAGGCTCATCGCCCTTTGCGGGAACAGGCGTTTCGGCAAGCGACTTTGCCAATGCGTCGGCGACTGCCTGCAGAGCGTCAGCGCCCTGGTCGCCTTCCGTGACCAGATGGGAGAGCGCGTCGGCCAAACGGAGCTTGGGCTGGCCGGCGGGAAGAGCCAGTACGTCATGGGCAAGCTGGATGGTGGCCGCAGGGCGTTTATCGTCGGGCAGCGAACGCAGTTTCTCGATTTGACTTTCGATTTTGGATGCGGAAACCTCGCCGCGCAAAGGCGATGCGGCCACGAAAAGTATTGCGGCAAACAGGATGATTGCGGAGCGTGTCATAGATTCCCCACGAAGAAGGTATTTCAGAGAGCCGGTTTGAGCGGACTTCTGGGTTTTCGAGGATTGTAAACCCGGCGCGGCTGAATCTTCACGGGCCAGGTGGAAATCGCCCCTCAGGGAACAAAACGAACCCCGGACCCTCAACGCACGGATCTTGTAACAAGGGCACGGCTTCAAAGCCAGCCCCGAGTTGAATGAGCGCATTGGCTCGTTGCCAACTGTCCACGGGCACGCCCACGATCGGACAACCGAGCAATTCAGCGTCAAGCGGCAGTGACCGCCATAACTCTGCTGTCTCGCAATGCCTTCATATCGCGCATTGGTGGCTGGCCAAACAAACGCCTGTACTCGCGATTGAACTGGCTAGGGCTTTCGTACCCGACCTCGAACGCCGCACTTGCCGCATCCAGCTCACCCGTGAGCATCCGCTGCCGCGCGGCCTGAAGGCGAAGGCGCTTTTGAAATTGAAGCGGACTCATCGCGGTAAGGGCACGAAAATGGTAGTGCAGCGTAGATCGGCTCATGCCTGCAATCGTTGCCAGTTGCTCCACGCGCAAGGGTTTTTCGTAGTTCGAACGCAACCACGCAACCGCCCTTGCCGTTCGATGACTCTGATCTCCCGACGTGGCAATCGCGCGAAGGTGTGCTCCCTGACTTCCTTGCAGTAAGCGATAAATGATCTCGCGCTGAATGAGTTTGCCAAAGAAAGGAATGTCCTGCGGAGCCTCCAGGAGATCCATCATCCGACAACATGAGTTGACCAATTCAGCCGTGGCCGCCCCGATAGCCATTCCGCGCGTGCCGGAGCCTGCCTCAATGACATGAACTTCTTCTGTGTTGAGAATGTCCCGGACGGTGGATATATCCAGCTTCAGGAAGAAGGCGAGATAGGGCGCCTCTTCGCTGGCCGTAACCACTTGACTCACAACCGGAAGTTCCAGAGACGTCAGGAGGAATCGCGACCGCCCGAAAACGTAGCTCGTCCTGCCGAGGGTCACTTGCTTCCTCCCCTGCCCGATGACGAGGAGGCTCGGCTCGTAGGTGCACGGACTCGGCACGGTTGGTGCAGTGCAGCGATATAGCATCAGGCCCGGCACCTCCGTTGCACGTTCGTCCGATCCACCGAGCGAATTGCTAATCTTGACCGCAAGCTCGGCTTGAAGCTTGGAGAGTCTGGACCCGTTGACATCGTTATTTTTGGAAGGTTTTGGCATTTATCAGGATGCCCTCTCTTCCTCTAAGGATAAGCGCGGTTTGCGCAGGCCAACCTAGAATTCATGTGCAGTCGGACGAATAGGCAATGATTCGGAAGGATCGTGCTACCGGTTAAATTGTCGATCCCGCTATGTTTGCATTGGGCCTGAAAGCTGGGCGACGAGGAAAAAGCAATGAATAAAGTTTGGTTTGTCACTGGTTCCAACAGCGGCATTGGTCTCGGAATTGCAAAATCAGCCCTCGCGGCGGGAGACCGCGTCGTCGCGACCGGTCGAAACATGGAAAAGCTGCGGGCGGCATTCGCAGGGGTTAGCCCCGACAACCTCGAACTCATTCCGCTTGATGTGGCCGAGGCTACACAGGCCCAAAACGCGGTTGAAGGAGCCGTCAAGCGCTTTGGACGCATCGACGTGCTCGTTAACAATGCGGGATATAGCCTTTTGGGAAATTTTGAGGAAATCTCAGTCGACGATCTGCAGAGCCTTTTCCAGACGAACTTCTATGGCGTAGTAAATGTCTTGAGGGCGGCTTTGCCGGTTCTGCGAAAACAGAGGTCTGGCCATATCTTCAACATTAGCTCGGTGGCTGGTGCCGTAGGTCTAAAGCATTGTTCTGCCTACTCTGCGACAAAATTTGCGGTCGAGGGCCTTTCGGGTGCTGTCGCGATTGAGGTGGAGCAGTTCGGAATCCATGTCACCGTGATCGAGCCCGGCTTCTTCCG